>CP132903.1:533022-933061 GCA_031446145.1 Arsenophonus sp.
GNGAANTCNANNTCANANGNTNGGTNNATNNNTNTNTTTTANANNANANGATATTAATTTACGATGTTTTCATGAGTTTATAAAAAGTTAAAATGGTTTTTTTTGATTTTTTTTAGGAGATTTATAGGTCTTTATATCAATAAATTTATTGCACTTAAATGTTAAAATTAATTGCAAAAATTTTTGAATAAAATTTCATATTATTGATAATTTAAATAAAATTAATATTTTTTATAAAAATTTTGCCAATATTATTTTTAATATGATTATTATTAATAATTGCAATATTTATTTCATATTCTTAAATATTTATAATGTAATATTAATTTTATGGTTGTGCATCAAATAATGTAATTAAGTGTCAAATTATTTTTTAAAATTTTTATGTTAAATGATTAGTATTTTTTTTGAAAACTTATCATAAAAAAAATATAAGTAGTTATAAGATTTTTAAAAAAGTGATAAAATACTATTTTTAAAATTGTTTTTTTGGTTATTTTTTATTTTTTAAATATAATTAAAAAATTTTATTCGTATACTTACTTGGTACTTTTTAAAAATTTTATTGTTTTCATTAGAAAAATAGTTCGTTATTTTTTAAATGTTATACGTTTACGTTTATAAATTACTTTTGTTTATACAATTAGATTAAAAAAGATTGTTAATTAGAAATTTATAATAAATTACCAATAAATTTATTAATTTTTTTAATAAATAAAAATATAGTTTATAAATTAACTGTTTTAGGTTAAAAAATATGCTAATTATATGTATAAGATTCAAGTTTTTTTTATAATGAAATGTTTTATTAATATTACGTGAAAATATGAATATACAATAAATAAATAATTATTAATAAATTTAGCATTTTTTTTTGTCGTATAATAATTTTCAAGAAAAAAAATAAAAATTTTATGGCTAAGTATTTTTTAAATAAATGAATAATAAAGTTAAAAAGTAATATTTATAACGTATAAATATTTTCATGAATTATTTTAAAATTATTATTTTATTATTAGATAATTTTTAGTTTTTTCTTACAAATTTATGTTTAATTTTATAAAATTTTATGTAAACGTTAGATTACAGTTTTTATGTTAAAAAAATTTATAAAAAATATTTTTATTAAATTTCTTTGAAAACTTTTTTTATTTTATACTAAATAGTTATAAATTATTTTTTTAGTTTTAGAAACTAAATTATATTATATATTAATATATCATAAATTAATATATTATAAATTTATAAATATTTTTATTGATATTTTAGAATAAAACGTGGATTACTTTTATAAGTTATTTTTAAAAATCTTTAGTAATATAAATGATTATTTAATAAAAATTAATGTTTTAAAATTCTAGCTATAGTATGAAATAAAAATACTTGATAGGATATATTGTATAATTATGCATAAGGAAACAAATTATTTTTTTTGAATAAAATCTAAAATTTTTTGTTCATTTTATATTTGATTTACTCGTTTATTTTTTTGATGTATAGAGTATAAGTATTAGTTTTAATCAAAATAATAAATAATTTATAAATATAGTAGATTTTATATATCAAGAAAATATCAAGAAATATGTAATTAAATTGGTTTAAAATAATTATAGTTATAATTATAAAAATATTATTTTCTATAATTTTATCTAATTGAGGTTGTTTAACGTACAAATATAACTCAAAATTAACAAATTCAGATTTTTTTAGTAAATAAATTTTGACTATGAGGTAATATAATCAATGAGGCGTGCAGTTATCACTGGTCTAGGAATTGTCTCCAGCATAGGTAATAACCAGCAAGAGGTACTGGATTCTTTGAAAACTAGCCGATCTGGCATAAGATTTTCAAAAGAATTTGAAAAAATGGGTTTACGTAGTCATGTTTGGGGTAATATTGAGCTATCGGAAGATTATATTAAAGAAAAAATTGATCGAAAAATTCTTCGTTTTATGAGCGACTGTTCTATTTATGCCTACTTAGCTATGGAAGAGGCCATTCAGGATGCTAAATTGACATCACAACAAGTTTCAAATATTCGTACTGGTTTAGTTGTTGGTTCTGGAGGCGGATCACCTCGTAATCAAGTTGCTGGTTCTGATGGAATGCGTGCTAAAGGATTGCGTGGTGTTGGACCATATATGGTAACAAGAGCAATGGCTTCAGGGGTTTCAGCTTGCTTAGCCCCTCCTTTTCAAATAAAAGGAGTTAATTATTCTATTAGTTCTGCTTGCTCAACTTCAGCACATTGTATTGGTCATGCAGTTGAATTAATTCAATTAGATAAACAGGATATTATTTTTGCTGGTGGTGGTGAAGAATTAAGTTGGGAATTAGCTTGTGAGTTTGATGCAATTGGTGCATTATCCACTAAATATAATAATTTTCCAGAAAAAGCTTCACGTACTTATGATCAAAACCGTGACGGATTTGTAATTGCTGGCGGTGGAGGTATTGTAGTAGTAGAAGAATTAATACATGCATTAAAACGTGGTGCACATATTTATGCTGAAATTGTTGGTTATGGTGCAACTTCAGACGGATATGATATGGTTGTGCCTTCTGGTGAAGGAGCTATAAGATGTATGAAAATGGCATTAAATAATATTGAAGAAGTTGATTATATCAATACTCATGGTACATCAACTCCTATTGGAGATACTAAAGAATTAGAAGCAATTATAGAAGTATTTGGTAATAATCAAACACCAGCAATTTCTGCAACTAAAGCCATGACTGGTCATTCTTTAGGTGCAGCAGGAGTGCATGAAGCTATTTATAGTTTGTTAATGTTAGAACATAAATTTATTGCAGCTAGTATTAATATTGAAACTTGGGATGAAAAAGCAAAAGGAATGAACATTATTACTAAAGCAACTAAATATATATTAAATACAGTAATGTCTAATAGTTTTGGTTTTGGTGGAACTAATGCATCCTTAGTAATGAGAAAATATTATAAATAATGATTTTATTATTTTATTAATATGTTTAATATAAAAATACTTTATAAAAATAAATTTTTATTAAAGTAATAAAAAAATTTAAAAATCTTTATGTATAAAATAAAAAAGATACTAAGTAAAATATATACAAAGTAATAATTTATTTGCAAATAAATATCTTTTTAAATAAAAATTTAAAAGATACCAAAAACATATTTTTGTATATTTAATATCTATATTACATAAAATTTGTTTTTTGTTCTTCATATTTTTTTTAAATTTACAATATAAAAACTGTATGAAAATAGTTAAGATTTTAAAACAAATTTGTTAAAAAAAATGTGATCTATTATGATTAAATAGATGATCATATAATTATCATTATATAATGATAAATTTTATTTTTAAAATATTTGTATTAATTTGTTTTATAAATTTATTAAAAATTTATGAAAATATATCATAAGTAAATATGGTGATTATTTTAAAATTCTATAAAAACGTCTTTTTTAAAAATCATTACAAAACAATAATTTAAAAAATAAAGCTTAAAAATAATAATAATATAAAAATATGGTTAATTTTTTATGAAAAATTTAGGAAGCTTTTTTGTATTTACAAGTACTCATAAATATTAATAAATAACTTTAATGTATGAGATTATTAAAACGATTTTTCTATATTGTTATGATAATAAAAGATATAAAATTTTTTTTATTTATTAAATAAATTTCAATTAATAGTTTCATGAAGATTATAATTACTTCAAATTAAATAATTTCTACTTTTTTAAAGTAAAGATATTAATAATTCTGATCTATATTATATTAAAATAATAAATTTATAAATTTTTGGTGACACTTTAAAGGTTTTTATAATACATATATTTTTATACTAAAACTATAATTTTTGATTATATGTATACGAATAATCATAAAAAATCATATTAAAATAATATAAATATACAATATATTTATAATAAAAATATAAATAGTTACTGATTAGTATTACTACTAATTTAGTGATTTTTTTGTATTTAGAATACATAAAAAATAAGAAGTTTTAGTTTATACAGCTTATTTTTGTCAAATTGAAGTATTTTTTATTATCAATGCTAAAAACACACATATTGGCTGTATGTTTTTGAACTATTTTTGATATATTTTTTGTTTTAATTATTTTAATATGGAACCCTGAAGAATTTCAAAATAGTATCACATACCTTCCCAACGAGTAAATAAAGTATTTGATAAATTTATGCCATATTGATCTAATATACGATTGACAGTTTGGTCTATTATATCTTGTACTGTTTTTGGTTTATGATAAAATGCAGGCATTGGTGGAAACAGTATTGCGCCGATTTTCGATACATTGATCATTAATTTAAGATGTATTAAATGTAAAGGTGTTTCTCTAATACCTAATATTAATTGACGTTTTTCTTTTAAAACTACATCAGCGGCACGAGTAATTAGTGTATTATTATAACTGTTGGCAATAGAAGATAAAGTTTTTATCGAACATGGCATAATAATCATGCCAGAGGTGATAAATGAACCTGAAGAGATTGGTGCTGCAATATCTCTATTATCATATATAATATCTGCCATTGCTTGAACATTACGTAAACTATAAGTTGTCTCTAACTTTAATGTTTGTTTAGCAGCTGCACTAATAATTAAATGAGTTTCAATATTATCAATAGAAGATAAAATATCCAGTAATCGAATGCCGTAAATAATACCGCTGGCGCCTGTAAATCCAATAATTATTTTTTTCATAGTTTTTGATTTGGAGCTCTCTAAAAATAGATATAATATTAGTATAATTTTCTTTGATTTTGCGGTAGGTAAATAATTTTAGTTAATTTTTTAATAATAACTGCTAATATTTCATAATTTTTTGATTTAAATAAAGACTGATTAAATAACTGATATTTTATATCTTATATTGCTAATATTAATCAATAATTTTTGTTTTATCAATATATTTAGAGTAATTGGTTTTTTGGAGCATTGTATTTAAATTATTTTAATATAAGTAATATTTAATTTAAAGAATATTTTAGTGTATTAAGTTTAAAATATTAAAGTTAATTTTTTTAAAATATATTTTTGATGATATGGAATTTTAAAAAAAACTTATTAGTTTAAATGTTATTTTTAAATTATTACTTATAAATACATATTAAATTATGATTTAAATATTTCACAAATAAATTTTTGCTGTTTTTTCTTTTAAAGAATAGCATATGTATAATAAATCTTAAATATAATGTTATTAGCAATTAAAATTTTTGATAATTTAAAAATTAATTTTTTTATTAAAAGTTGCTAAAATTTTTAATTTATGAAATCTTTTATTTAATATTTTTTGAACTTGCCCACTATAAAATTGCCACTTCTTATATATAAAGAAGATACGAGAAATTCTCAATGTAATTAAATTTTATCTTTTTTATTTATAAATTTAATTAAGTAATATTTTTTGTAAAAAAATAGAGTTATTTCTTAAGTAATTGAAAAACCATTGAATAATATCACTAAATTGAAAAATTAATTCAGAATTTTTCCATGCTGTATGATTTGGAAAAGGAGTAAAAGTATCTAGAAAAAATAAAATAGCTAATACGATTAGTATACCTCGTAATGTTCCAAAACATACCCCTAAAATACGATCTGTACTACTTAACCCTGTTTTTTTAATTAAGGTATTTATTAGGTAATTTACTGTTGCACCAATAATTAACGTTGTAATAAATAAAATTGTGATTGCAATGGCTTTTCTTACAAAAATATCCTGAATAATTTTTAAATAATGAGATAAATTATTATGAAATTGACTAGCAATAAAAAAAGCTCCGCCCCATGTTATCAGTGACATAGCTTCTCTTATAAAACCACGAATTAAACTTAAAAGTGCGGAAAAAAAAATAATAGCAATAATGCAGTAGTCGATCCAAACCATAATCTTAATCTCAAAAATAATTTTTAATATGTTAAATCAATCTTTATAAATAATATAATATATTATTATATACACTTATAATAATATTTTAATAAATATTCTTAAATATATAAATTCTTATTGGTCATGGTTTTAAGAATTGATAATTATTTTATTTATGGTTTAAAAATATGTATTTGACCTTCTAATCCTGTTAGATCTTTTAATTTTGATAAATGCATTTGTAATTTTTGTTTGGATAAATTTGGTCCAATAAAAATATGTGTTAATTGATTATTATTTTTAAAAGATGATTTAGTATAAACTTGATATCCATATATGCGCAATTTAGTCAGAATTTCTTTTGCTTTTTCTGTATTTTTTAGTACACCTAATTGAATAATGTAAGCTTTTCCTTGTGGTTTTTGATAAAGGATCGCATGTGGTTTAGTATTATCTTTCGTTGCTAATATATCTTGTTTAATTTTGCTATTTTGTTTGTTTTTTTGTGTTTGATAGAAATCAAAATGCTTATTTAATTTTGTAGCAGATGTTTCTTTAGAAATGATTTCTGAAGAAAAATTTTCTGATGTTTTTTTTAGTGCACTCTTAATTTCTGTAATGGATTCCATATTATTTATCTTTTGAAGTTGCGGTATTACTGGAATTACAGCAAATTCAGTTTTATTATATTTATCCCTATTTAACAAGATTGGTGATATCATTATACTTATTATGACAACAAAAATTAATCCTATTAAACGATTCTTAAATTTATTTTTCATTGTTTTTTAGGTTCCTGTTGTGTAACATCAACACTTCAGATACAGTATGAAATGAACCATATACTATTATTATATCTTTTTTGGTGGCTTTTAACATAACTTGTAACCAAGCATTTTTTACTGTATCAAATTTAAATGGAGACTCAACATATTTTGCTAATTGTTCAGCATTAGCGCCACGTAAGACATTTAATGAAGCTATATACCATTTATCTACTTGTGATATTAAACAAGATAATGTGCCTTTTATATCTTTATCTATTAACATCCCTACAATAGCATAAACTTTAGTATCGTTCTTTCTTGGTAGTTGAGATATTTTTTTTGCTAAATAATGTGCCGCGTGTGGATTATGCGCAACGTCTAAAACAACATAAGGTTGATGTGAAATCACTTGTAAACGTCCAGGTAATTTTGCATTAATCAATCCTTTATTGATAGCTTTTAATGATATAGTTTGCGCAATATATTTGCTTTCTTTTATTAAGCAAGAAAGGATAGCTAATCCTGTTGCAGCATTTATTAATGGAATGTTTTTTGGTAAAGATAATTTTTGGAAATTATGATTAATAGATGCCCATTGCCATTGATTTTTTTCTTTTTTAAATTTCCAATCAATTCCATAGCAAAACAATTTAGTGCCTAGTGTATCAGCAACTTTCTTAATAGATTTTGGCATATTTAATTCGCCTATAACTGCATATTTTCCTTTTCTAAAAATACCTGCTTTTTCATATCCAATTTTTTCACGATCATTGCCAAACCAATTAATATGGTCCATTGCAATATTTGTGATAACAGAAACAGTAGAATCAATTATATTAGTTGCGTCAAATAGTCCACCCAAACCAACTTCTAAAATTACAAGATCCAGTTTAGCTTCTTTAAATAATTGCAAAGCAGCTAAAGTTCCATATTCAAAATAAGTTAATGTTATGTCATCACGTTTGGATTCAATATAAGAAAAAACCCGACAAAATTCCATTTCAGATAAAGTTTTACCTTGAATTCTAACGCGTTCAGTATAATTTAGAAGATGAGGAGAACTGTAGACACCGATTTTTAGTCCTGTCTCAATTAAAATGGATTCTAATATATGACAAGTTGTACCTTTTCCATTTGTTCCTGAAACAGTGACAACTTTAGGTGCAGGATTTAAAAGATTCAAATTATTGGCAACAACATTAATGCGATCAATACCCATGTCAATCATTTTTTTATGTTGATTGCTTAAATAAGTTAACCAAGTATCTAAAGAAGAATGTATATTAGGCACGATAAAATTTTTTATTTTTTATTTTTTATTTTAAATCAAATTAGTTATCGATTTTTGCTTTATCACAATATGGTGATTCCAGATCATTAAATATATTAATAATATCCATTTTTTTTGTATTTTTAATTGTTTTATGGGTTAAAATAGCGATTATTTCAGCTAATTTATCGCGCATTTCAGATCTTCTTACAATCATATCAATTGCTCCTTTTTCAATTAAAAATTCACTTCTTTGAAATCCATCTGGTAATTTTTCATGCATGGTTTGTTCAATAACACGAGGTCCGGCAAAACCAATAAGTGCTTTGGGTTCTGCAACATTAATATCTCCTAACATTCCTAAACTTGCCGATACCCCTCCCATTGTTGGATCAGTTAGCACTGAAATATATGGAAGTTTTTTATCTTTTATTTTTGCTAGTGCTGCACTGGTTTTTGCCATTTGCATCAGAGATATTAATGCTTCTTGCATTCGAGCGCCTCCACTAGCTGAAAAACAAATTAATGGGCAATTATTTTCTAATGCTTTGTTAACAGCACATACAAAGCGAGCACCAACAACTGATGCCATTGAACCCCCCATAAAAGAAAATTCAAAAGCAGCTGCAATGATTAAGATTCCCTTAAGGGTACCTTGCATTACAATTAACGCATCTTTTTCATGTGTTGCTTTTTGTGCAGCTGATATGCGATCTTTATACTTTCTTGAATCGCGAAATTTTAAAATATCTTTTGGTTCTAATTCAATACCTAATTCACTTGTGCTATTTTTATCCAGAAAAGATAGAAGACGTTTTCGTGCTGCAATACGCATATGATGATCACATTTTGGACATACTAATAAATTGCTTTCTAATTCAGCTCGATAAAGTACTTGGTTACAATTATCACATTTTGTCCATATTCCTTCAGGAATATTTGCCTTACGTGTTTGACTGGTAATATTAGTTTTATTAAGAATTTTTTCAATCCAGCTCATAAATCAACCTTTTGATTTAATTTTTTTTATAAAACTTATAATAATATTAGTAATTATAATTATATGTGAAATATATAGAGTTATATTTAAATGAATCATTACTTTTTTTATTATGTATTTTTATAAATGTACTATTATAGTAATGTATTTTTAGTATTCTTTAAAAATAATGTTATAATAACTATTATAAATATAATATACGTTATTATTGTTAATAATTTTATTAACTTTGTATTTTAGATATTTTAAATAGAATAATTTTATGTATTATAACATATTTATTTCTAATAAAAATAATTAAAAAAGAACATAAAATACTAAATAGAAAAAAATTATTATAAATAAAAATATAAAATTTTTTATTAAAAATTAATTAAGATATATTTTGATAAATGTAAAATAATTTGATTATTTTATAAATTTATTAAATAATTTAAAATTAAAAATATGCTTTCTTCTATAAGAAGAAGATATTTTAAAAAAAATATTTAAAATTTTCAAAGAATTAAAATAAATGTATAATTATGCAATGTTATAATAAAAATATATCATATATTAATAATTAATTATAATTTTTATATAAAAATTATACTGATCAATTTAGTATAAAAAAAGGTTCTATTATTTTTTTTGGTAATTGATATTTTAATGGATAATCAACGTAAACTAAATAAAGTCCTTCCGCTTTTGCAGTTGCTGCCGCTCTTTTTCTATCCTTTAACTTTAAAAGTTCTGTTATCCAAGTAATATCTTTTTTACCACAACCTATCTCAATTAAGCTACCAACAATATTGCGCACCATACGATGAAGAAAAGCATTAGCTGTAATATCAACTATAATATAGTTATGGTATCGATGAACTTGAATGTTTGTGATTTTACGGAAAGGAGATTTAGATTGACATTCTATACATCTAAATGAAGAAAAATTTTTTTCACCAATTAATGCTTGAGCAGCAGTATGCATTTTTTTTGCATTTAATGGTGTGTGATAATGTGTAACTCCATTTGCTAATATTGCTGGTCGACATGTATCATTGAAAATAATATAACGATATCGACGAGCTGTAGCACTAAATCTAGCATGAAAATCTGAGGTAACAATTTTAGCCCACCGTATTGTGATATCAGGTGGTAAATAGCTGTTAACTCCTATAGTCCATGCAGAGTTTGTTCGCACAGCGGACGTTTCAATATGTATAACTTGACCTGTAGCATGTACGCCAGCATCGGTGCGTCCAGCACAATAAGCTTTAATACACTGATTAGCAATTTTTGTTAGTGCGAACTCCAAGCATTCCTGTATAGTTTCCTTATTTTTTTGACGCTGCCAACCATAATAATGACGTCCATTATATTCAATACCTAGTGCAATTTTTGTTTTTAGCAAATAGCAATTTCTCCAATATATTAATATTTTTATGAATTTTTGTAGTTTTTTAATAAAAGCTAAACTAATATTTAGTTAAATATTGTAAATGATTAATTTTGAATTATTATTGTTTATTTTTTAATGTGTATAATTCTTTATATTTTAAAATAAATAATAAATTATTTATTTTAAAATATGAAAAATTAAATATATAATGTTTTAGCATTTATATGCTTATCAATATTGACAATCATATATATTAATTTACCCAATAAAAATATTATTTTTTAAATTTAATTAATAATTTAATCAAAAATAAAAATTATAAAAATAAGTAAGTATAAAATATTTTTTTAGCAAATATAATAGCGTTTTTATCAGAATATTAAAAACTTTTTTATAAAAGTAATTTTGTAGTAAATCCTAACATTTTTAATGTATCAGCTGTATATTTATTATCGCAATTAACAGTAAGAGATGACCATTCTCGTCGGTTCGGATAATATTTGCGTAAATTATCGAATGCACCATTAATATGTGCATTTTTTTTTAAACAGGAATCATCACGACGTACATCATATATTAAATGTATTAAGCGTTTTAGATTTTCTTGTGTTAATTTTCCATTAAAGTTAATTTGATGAAAATCTGGAATAGGTAATAAATCATTTAATTGGATGCAATATGCTTTTTTTCCTAAAAATTTACTAAATTCATTAAATATGTGCAGTGTTCCCCGTATTTTTCCTTCAAGAGAATAACCGGCAATATGTGGAGTGGCAATGTTAGTATAAGTTAACAAAGGTAGTAATAAAAAAGGTTCATTTTCCCAAACATCTAATATAATGTATATTTTTTTTCCATTTTTTAATGTATTAAACAATATTTGATTATTAAACACTGATCCACGACTGGTATTAATTAAAATACGACCTTTTGGTATAGAATCTAGTAATTCTTCATTTAATAAATGATATGATGAATATTGTTCTGATTTATTTAAATCAGGATGAAAAGTTAATATTTCAGCTTCGTTAATTATTTTTTCTAATGAACAAAACCGTTTATTATTTTTAGTTATATTCGCAAGAGGAGGATCATAAAGCAATGTATTTACCCCCCATGTTGTTAAATATTTATTAAGAAGATTTCCAATGTTCCCTACTCCAATAATGCCTACTGTTTTTTCTCTTAAGTCAAAGCAATGATCTTGAGCCATCACCAATAAAGCAGAAAAAACATATTCAACAACAGAAATAGCATTGCAACCAGCAGCAGCAATAAAAGTTATCCCTGCCTTTTTTAACCATTGTTTATCAATATGTTCAAATCCAGCTGTTGCAGTTCCAACAAATTTTACGTTAGTATCTTCTAATAATTTTTGATTAACTTGAGTAACAGAACGTACTATTAAAGCATCAAAATTTTTTAGTATAGATTGAGAAATTAAACGACCTGAAATTGTTTTAACTTCACCGATTTTTTTGAATAATTGTTTTGCGTAAGTTATATTTTCATCAATCAGAATTTTCATGTATTTATTTATCCATTTATATTTGTAATGATTAAGCCATTTTTGTTATTTCATATATATATTAAATGTTATGTTTAAAACTTATTCAAAATAATTGATATTTTATTTTTAGTTAACTGTTGGCATCAAATATTTTTAAAATATCTTGATGATGGTATATTAAATATATTTAATTAAAATACATTTTTCGCGAATATGAATTTATGGATTTATATTTTTTTTGAGAGGTTATATTGTATTTTTTGATAATTTTATGTTGATTATATTATAATACATAATCCATCAAGATTTTATAAAAGTATTTCTAGAAGATAGTTTTTAACTATAAATTCAATTTTAAAACAATGTTAAAATTTTTATTAATATATAACAATTAAAATTATAATTTTTTATGAAATATCATGAAATATTTCTAAAAAAACTATCAATATTTTTTAATTTTAAAATAACTAGAAAATAAAAAATTTTAATTTTGTGATGCTTGAATTGCAGTTAGCGCAATAGTATAAACTATATCATCTACTAATGCACCTCTAGATAAATCATTTACTGGTTTGCGCATGCCCTGTAACATTGGTCCAATAGATACTAAATTTGCTGAACGTTGAACTGCTTTATAGGTTGTATTACCAGTATTAAGATCAGGAAAAATAAAGACTGTTGCTTGACCTGCTACAGGTGAATTTGGTGCCTTTGATTTAGCAACATCTGCCATAATAGCAGCATCATATTGTAGTGGACCATCAATTAGTAAATTAGGATGTTTTCTTTGAACTAAGCGTGTAGCTTTTCGAACTTTTTCTACGTCACTACCACTGCTAGAATTACCAGTAGAATAGGAAATCATCGCAATTCGTGGTTCAATACCAAATGCTTGAGCAGAATAAGCAGATTGTATTGCTATTTCAGATAATTGTTCAGCTGTAGGATCTGGGTTGATAGCACAGTCACCATACACTAAGACCTGTTCAGGTAATAACATAAAAAATATAGAAGAAACAAGTGTATTACCTGGAGAAGTTTTGATTAATTGTAATGCTGGACGAATAGTATTAGCTGTAGTGTGAATAGCACCGGATACTAAACCATCAACTTCATTGTTTTCTAGCATCATTGTACCTAAAACTACATTATCTTCTAATTGTGTACGTGCAATAATTTCAGTTATTCCTTTATGTTTTCGTAGTTCCACTAAACGTTTAATATAATTTTTTCGTACTGCTTTAGGGATTACAATTTCAATATCTGATTTTAATTCGATACCTTGGGTTGCGGCAACTTTTTTAATTTCATCTGGGTCGCCAAGTAAAATACATGTAGCAATGCCTCTTTCAGCACATATAGCAGCAGCTTTTACAGTACGTTGCTCATTACCTTCCGGTAATACAATACGTTTATTGGCTTTTCGAGCTAATTCTGTTAATTGATAGCGGAACGCAGGAGGGGAGAGACGTTTAGGACGATTAGAATTAGCAGTTAATGAGTTAATCCATCTTTGATCGATATACAAAGCAATATAGTTTTGTATTTTTTCAATTCTTTCATGATCATCAGCGTATACTTCTAAGCTAAAGTTCTGTAAACTTAATGAAGTATTCCAAGTATTCATGCTGACCATTAATACAGGTAATCCAGTTTGAAAGGCAGGATAACATAATTTTTTTATAGATTTATCAATTATATAACCTCCAGTTAATAATAATGCACCAATTTCTATACCGTTCATAACGGTTAAGCAAGCAGATATGATTATATCATGGCGATCAGAAGATATTACTAGTAATGAACCTGGACGAAATAAATGAATCATATTAGATATGCCATTAGCACAAAAAATAATTGATTTTATTCTTCTTTTTTTTAGTTCTCCTTCATTTATAATAGTAGCATTGATGTGATTCGCAATATCAATACCACGTGTAGCTATCAAATCTAAATTCCAAGGAATGCAACCTAATATTGGTAATGGGCTATTTCTTTTAAAATGATTTGTATCTATTTTTTCTGTTTTTTTTAGATTAGATCCTTCAAATATTTCTGATAAATCAGTTCGTGTGTAACCATTTTCGTCAATAGGTGCATTAAATTTGTTAATAATAACTCCAGTAATATTTTTGTTTTGTAAACCACCAAATTCTGAGCAGGCTAATTCAATATGTTCTTTCAATTGTTTTGATGTGTGATGATTAAGTACTGTTACAAAAACGATATCAGTTTCAAGTGTTTTAGCAATATCATAATTTAAAGATTGAGCAAAAGGGTGTTGTCTAGTTGGCATTAAACCTTCAATTAGAATTACTTCAGCAAGTTTGGTATTTTTATGATAACGAGCGACAATTTCTTCCATTAGAATATTTTTTTGATCATTAGCTAACAATGATTCTACATTACTCATTTTTAAAGGATTATTGATTTTTTTGCTAGAATGTGTGCGTAAAATTTCAATATTTTGATCTTTATTTTTGAGGTATTGTTGTGCAATAGGTTGGAAAACGCTTACATTTACTCCTTTTTGTTCCATTGCTCGAATAAGTCCTAAACTAATGCTAGTTAAACCAACATTAATATCAGTTGGTATTAAAATTATTGTACGAGACACGGTTACCTCTTGAAAAGTTTAATATTTACAAATCTTTAATGTAATATTAATAATAGGCAATATTAGCTGATTTGATTTTTATGTTATTAGATGGTTGGTATCTTGAGCAATAACTAATTCTTCATTAGTGGGAATAACAAAAACAGGAATACTATCTTCAGCAGTAATTGTTCCTAATTCACCAAAACGTATGGATAAATTGCGTTCATGATTATATTTAATACCAATTAAAGATAATTTTTTCAGTGTCAACTCTCGCACGATAGACGAATGTTCACCAATCCCTCCAGTAAAAATAATTGCGTCCAATCTTCCTTGCATTAATGTAGAATAACCTGCGATATATTTAGCTAAACGATGACAATAAACATCCATTGCACGTTTTGCCTCTGGTTTTTTATAATAATTGTCTTCTACATAACGATAATCATTAGTCACTGTAGTTAATCCAAGTATACCAGATTCTTTTGTTAATAAAAGATGAATCTTTTTTAGATTCATCCTTAAGACATTATGAAGATAAAATATAATTGATGGATCAATATCTCCACTGCGTGTTCCCATTACTAATCCTTCTAGTGGTGTTAGTCCCATTGAAGTATCAATTGATTTTCCATTTAGTATGGCAGTAATAGATGATCCATTTCCTAAATGGCATGTAATTATATTTAATTCATGAATAGATTTATGAAGTTTTTTTGCTGCTTCTTTTGTGACATAATAATGACTAATACCGTGAGCGCCATAACGACGGATGCCATGTTTTTTGTAAAGGTAATATGGGAGAGGGTATAAATAGGATTCAACAGGCATAGTTTGATGAAATGCAGTATCAAATACGGCAACCTGTTTATTTTTTAAATGTGGAAATGCTTTTTTAGCTTTTTGAATTCCAATGATGCTTGCTGGATTATGTAGTGGAGCAAATGGTATAAATGCTTTTATTTCTTTAATGACTTCATGATTGATAAGAGTCGATTTATGAAATTTTTCTCCACCATGTACAACGCGATGTCCAATGGCGGAAATTAATCTTATTAATTTTTGTTGTTTATTAAGGATTGTGTTTGTCAGAAAATCTATTGCTTCATTATGTCCAGATTTTTTGCTTAAGGAAACTTCATATTTGGTGCCGTTTATTTGCCATTTTATTTTGCTTTCTGCTAGATAAAAACATTCTGCTATACCAGATAGTTCTTGAAAACCATTTGTTGGGTTTATAATGGCAAATTTAAGTGAAGAACTACCACAGTTTAAAACAAGTATTAATTTATTTTGCATATCTTCCTCCTATTGTTGATGATAAAATTTTTTAAAAATTTGATGATAGGAAGTTAAGGTTAATAAAAATTTATATATTCATATAAGATAACTTTAGCAACTGATTTCTTAGTATTATATTTAATTATTAATACCATTTCTGGTATTATTTTAAGTATAAAAAGATTAAAATATTTATAAAATTTTAGTTAAGTATCAAATATTAAAATTTTAATTTATTAATATTATGAATTAAAATCTAAAAATAGACAAAATATAAACTTTATTTATTATATTTTTTTTGCTTTTAAATTTTTATAAAAATTTATTTCAAAAATAAATGTTTTTTTAGGTTTTTATGTTTTTTATAAATTGAAGTGTTATAAAATATAATTTTATAATAAATAAAAAATATTTAGTAAAATTATAAAGTATATTTAAATGGTTGGAGTAAATTTTATTGATATTAAGTAAAAATTGTTTTGTTAATTTTATAAAAATTATTGTAATATTAAAAATATTCTAATGTTATCTTTTATTTTATGCGTGATTTTTATTAATTAGTATTTTCTATGAATTTATAAAAATATATTTTTGTAATTTAAAATAAGTACGTCAAAGCATTTTTCTTAGTATTTAGTAATTTTTAAAAGTCATGAATATCATTATAAAAATTCTTTATGATTAGATATACTATATATATTAAAAAATAAACAAAATCAGTATTTTTATAAAATTATAGATTCGGATGGGATTGTTCTTGATTATTATATACAAAAATTTGAAAAATTTATATTTTTATTAATATTTTTAAAAATTTTTATTTTATAAAACTATTTACATAAAATTATTGATGTACTTTTAAGAATATATAAATTTAAATTACATTTAATAACTTTTTTAAAAGAAGTATCACGAAATTCAACTTTGTAAGAATATAAATATGAATTTTATTTATAGTATCATGTATTACTACTAATTTTGATATTTTTGAAATATAAAAATTAATTAGAAATTATATAAATATATGCTTTATTTCTCAGGAGAAATCATGAAAATGATATTGACTTGTAAAGGATTTTTGTTTGATTTAGACGGTACATTAGTTGATTCTTTATCAAGTGTTGAATTTTGTTGGAAAGAATTTAGTAATCGAGTTGGCATTTCAGAAACAGATGTTTTGAAATATATTCATGGAAAACCTGCGATAACTTCTATTCGTCATTTTATGCCTAATACAGATGAAACTGATATTAAAAAAATTTTTCATTGGTTAGAAAATATGGAAACAAAAAATATATCGGGTATTGTAGCAATGCCCGGAGCACTTTCTTTGCTTGAAACGTTAAATAAATTTTCTATTCCATGGACAATTGTTACTTCTTCTACAATGTCCATCGCTTTTAATCGTATTAAAGCTGCAGGATTACCTGAACCATTTCATTGGGTTACAGTCGAAAAAGTTAAAAAAGGTAAACCGTATCCGGATCCTTTTTTATTAGGTGCAAAACTCTTAGGGTTACCTCCTAATTTTTGTATTGCATTTGAAGACGCAGAAGCTGGAATCTATTCTGCATTAGATGCTGGATGTCAAGTTATTGCGCTTAATGCGCAATTGAATATGCCGAGAAGATCAGAAATTTCAATGACTATAAAATCATTGACTGAATTAAATATTGTAAAATCAGATAATCAATGTACTGTTAGTATAAATAATGATTTATAATTATGCACATTTATTTATTGTTTTGAAATATCTGTTTTTTTATAATGAAAATACAAGTTGCCATTTTTGAAAAAAAAGTATTTTTTAAGAAAAAGCATAAATATATAAAATTATTTTTTGATATTTTTTCTGAAATATGTTTTAATTTTTTTAAATATAAATCTTTTAAGAAAACAATTTATCGTATTTAAGTTTTTATTTGTTGAAGATCTATTGCAAATAGATGAATTATTAGTTGCATAAAAGCAAAATAAAAAAATTGTTTTCTTATATTTTGTTATTTACACATATGATACTTCAATATTTTTATGTGAAAAAATACTTTTATGCTATTAATCATTATATTTTTTAATTTGAATATTTTTTATTTCAGCCATATTAATTTAATAATCTTAATGTTTTTTTTAATGAAAGTAGAAAAAGCCTATTTTATGTAAACACTTTATGAAACATTAGTCTTAAAATGAATTTTATAATTTATAATTCTTTTTTAAAAATATGATAAAGTTAAAGTTTTTTATCATTTGAAAAGTATTTTATATATAAATCGATTAGAAAAAATAATTAATTTAAAATATTGATAGCTATATTATTAACAGTAACTAATTTTAAATCTTTGCTCATTACCTGTAAATTTTATCCCAATTTTTTTTATACAAGTTTTTTAAAAATTGATTTATCAATAAATTATTATTAAATGAATAAAATGATTTGTTATATATTAAAAATGTTAATGATAATTTTAATACAATAATTTTTATTAATTATTTACTTTAATAATAATGATTTATTGTAGTATTTTTTTAATTACTAATAAATAGTAATTAAAGTTTTTTATAAAAAAAATATTTTTGTTATTTTGTTTATTTTTAGTAAGACAAATATTATGAAATATTCTATATAATGTAGAAATTAACAATATAGAAATTCATGAATTTTCTTTGTAAAAAATATAAAATAAAAACTGTCTATTAATTTATAAAATAAATATGAATTTTTATTTTTATGAATTAAAGTTTCATATAAAACTATAATTTTTAGGAGAATTTGAATGGTAATTCAACGCACATTATCTATTATTAAACCACATGTGGTTAAAAAAAATATGATCGGTGCCATTTATTCTCGTTTTGAACAGGCTGGTTTTAAAATTATTGCTGCTAAAATGGTATATTTAAATCGTGAAACAGCTAAAAATTTTTATGCTGAGCATCAAAATAAAATATTTTTTGATAGTTTAATTGATTGTATGGTTAAAGGACCTATTATGTTGCAAGTTTTAAGTGCTGAAAATGTTATAAAACGATATCGTGATTTAATGGGAACCACCGATCCAAGTCAAGCTCTAACAGGAACATTACGTGCTGATTATGCAGATAGTTTGAGCGAAAATGCAGTACATGGTTCAGATTCTATTATTTCATCAGAAAAAGAAATTAATTTTTTCTTTAAAGAAAATGAAATTTACTCTCGTTAATATAACAATACAGTCATCTATTAGAATAACTAAATATTGGATAAATGCCAGATTACTATGTATTCTTATTATAATAATTTTTGATTAAATAATGATAAATATTTTATATATTAGAACATAAAACTCATGAAATCTAAAGAATTCAAAAATTCCATCTCTTTTTCTTGTTCTAGAAAAATTAATTTGATGGACATGGATCGTAAAAAAATGCAAAAGTTTTTTATGGATTTAGGAGAAAAAGCGTTTAGGGCTGATCAAATAATGAAATGGATTTATCATGATTATTGTGATGATTTTAATTTAATGACCAATATTAATAAAAAATTACGGATTAAATTGCAATCAATTGCAGAAATTCGTATGCCTAAAATTGTTCAAGAACAGCATTCTGTTGATGGTACAATAAAATGGGGTATTAGTGTAGGTCAACAAAAAGTAGAAACAGTCTATATTCCTGAAAAGAATCGTGCGACTCTTTGTCTTTCTTCTCAGATTGGTTGTGCACTTGCATGTAAATTTTGTGCAACAGCACAACAAGGTTTTAATCGTAATTTATCTGTTTCAGAGATTATAGGACAATTATGGAGAGCAAATAAAATTATTGCTTCTGATAATAATCAGAATAATATTACTAATGTTGTAATGATGGGAATGGGTGAACCTTTATTGAATATAAATAATGTTATACCAGCTATGAAAATTATGATGGATGATTTTGGTTTTGGATTATCAAAAAGAAAGGTCACTTTATCAACTTCTGGTGTTGTACCTGTGCTTGATAAATTAGGTGATATGATTGATATTGCTTTAGCAATTTCTTTGCATGCACCTAATGATATATTGCGTAATAAAATTGTACCAATCAATAAAAAATACAATATTGCTTCTCTTCTTGCTAGTGTTAAACGTTATTTAGAAAAATCAAATGCCAATCAAGGACGTGTTACTATCGAATATGTAATGTTAAAAGATATAAATGATACTGTTAAACATGCATATCAATTAGTTAAATGTCTTCAAAATATTCCTAGTAAAATTAATTTAATCCCATTGAATGTATTTCCAGGAGTATCATATACTCCTACTCCAAATAACTGTATTGAAAATTTTGCAAAAATATTAATAAAACATGGTTTCACTACTATAATTCGTAAAACGCGTGGTGATGATATTGATGCAGCATGTGGTCAGTTATCTGGAGATGTTATTGATCGTACAAAACGTACATTAAAAAAAAATCTTATTAGTGACTCTATTTTAATAAAAAAATCTGATTTTTTATTGTAATTTATGTATGATTAAATTTTTAATTTTAGTGATTATAATAGTAATTAGTAAGTTTAAAAACATTGACTACGGTTTTTTTTGCAATAAAATACGTGTTATCTTTTGGATATTTAAATAATTTGAAATACTTTTTAAATTAAAAATTATTTCTTTTTATTTTTATAATTATATTATGATTTTAGTTTTAATAAAATTTTATAAAAAATTTTCATGAAATGTTTATTTAATGATTAAAGTAAAAATAATATAAAATACTATTATGCAACTTTTTAGTAATTATAATATAATAATGTTTATTTAAATGAATCATTATTTTTACAAATTTATAAAATCCATTTTTGCAAATATGAATATTACATCTAAAATAGAAAAAACGGAAATTACTGTAGGGAAGCGTTTATTAAAAGAACGAGAAGCACTCGGTTTTTCATTAGAAAATGTTGCTGAAAAACTGTGTTTAAAAGTATGTATAGTACGTGCAATAGAACAAGATAATAATTCTAATGATATTGATCCTACTTTTTTTAGGGGTTATATTCGTTCTTATGCAAAATTGCTTAAAATTCCAGAAAAAGAAATACTGGATTTATTAGAAGTCAATGCACCGAAAAATTCCATAACAATGTCACCTGTACATACTTATTCTTTAGGAAAAATGCAGAAAAAAAGAGAAGGTTGGTTAATGAAGTTTACTTGGTTAATTATGGCTATGATTATTGCAATGATAAGTATTTGGTGGTGGCAAGATTATAAAATTGAGAATCAAGAAATTAAAGTCATGGCTAAAAGAAATCAGGTTGGGATGTCTGATTTTGAAAATCATTCTTCTTCTTATATGAAAAGTAAACCGGTAAGTACAAAGAAGTATAATTAGGAATCTTTTATTTTATAAATAGACTATAGTATAAAGATAAAAATATGTGCAACCTGGTAAAATTAGTTAATAGTGATGTTTATTTACAATAAATACAAAATGTTTTTTGATATTTTTTTTTAAAAAAATAATATTTATATTATTTTTTTGTAAACCATATCTAATGTAGATTTAATATAAAAAAGTAGCCATACTAAGTAATTTTAAAAAAAATTCATATTAATTTTGTACTTCAGTATTATTAAAAACAGCAGTTTTAAAAAAATAAAGTATAGTTTTTGAAAACTTGCGTTAAGTATTTGCCTTTTTTAACAATTAAGTTTTGATACAATTGATCATTATTATTAATTATGTCAGTTAAAAAGCAATTATATTGATATGTGTTATTTTTTGATAACTAAACATAACTGATCGTCTATTCAGTAGAGTTACTCTTGCCAGAATTTCAATAATATCTCATAAAACGATATATTAATGTTAAATGTAATAAATGATAATAATCATTAATTATTTTTGATTTTTATGATTTATATAATTATTAATATTTATGTTTGAAGGTGATTAAGAGATGTATAAATTTTCAATTAAAAGGCGTCAATCAAAACGTATTTACGTAGGTAATGTTGCTATTGGTGATGGTGCACCAATTACAATACAATCTATGACTAATACAAATACAACAAATGTTGTTGCAACAATTCAACAAATTAAAGAATTAGAAAAAGTTGGTGTAGATATTGTTCGTGTATCTATACCGACAATGGATGCAGCTGAAGCGTTTAAATTGATTAAAAAAGAAGCAAAAGTTCCTATTATTGCTGATATTCATTTTGATTACCGCATTGCATTAAAAGTTGCTGAATATGGTGTAGATTGTTTACGAATCAATCCTGGTAATATAGGTAATAAAACACGGATTCATCAAGTGATTGCTTGTGCTCGTGACAAGAATATTCCTATTCGAATAGGTGTTAATGGTGGATCATTAATAGAAGATCTGAAAAAAAAATATACCGTACTTACCCCAGAAGCATTAGTAGAATCAGCTATGCGTCATGTTGATATACTAGATAAATTAAATTTTGATCAATTTAAAGTAAGTGTTAAAGCTTCAGATATATTTTTAGCTGTAAATGCTTATCGTTTATTAGCTAAGAAAATTGATCAGCCATTACATTTAGGTATTACTGAAGCAGGTGGAAAAAGAGCCGGTTCAGTAAAATCTTCTATTGGAGTGGGTATTTTATTATCTGAAGGTATTGGTGATACACTGCGTATTTCATTAGCCGATAACCCCATTGAAGAAGTAAAAGTTGGTTTTGATATTTTAAAATCACTTCGTATTCGCTCAAGAGGTATCAATTTTATTGCTTGTCCAACTTGTGCACGTCAGGAGTTTGATGTCATTGGTACAGTAAATGCTTTAGAAAAAAGGTTAGAAGATATTATTACCCCAATGGATATTTCAATAATTGGTTGTGTTGTTAATGGACCTGGCGAAGCAGAATTAGCTAATTTTGGTGTTACAGGAGCAAAACTAAAAAGTGCTTTTTACGAAAATGGTATACGTCAAAAAGAGCGTTTAGATAATGATAAAATAATAGATTTATTAGAAGCTAAAATTAGAGAAAAAGCATTAATATTAAATAAAAAACATAGAATTAATATAAAACAAAAATAAAACTTTTTTAATAAAAAACTAGTTTTTGTAAAACTTTATTTTTTGCTTTTTTAAATGGAAATTATTAATTTTTATTATATATAGAGAAATAAATAATTTGATAAATAAAATTCAATCTATCCGCGGTATGCATGATTGTCTTCCTATTAATATTCAATTTTGGCAAAAAATTGAAAACATATTAAAGACAATTCTTGTTAGTTATGGTTTTTCTGAAATACGTACGCCAGTTGTAGAGCAGAATATTTTATTTTCTAGAGCGATTGGTACATTTACTGATGTCGTTGAAAAAGAAATGTATACCTTTCATGACCGAGATGGTAATCTAATAACATTACGTCCAGAAAATACTGCTGGTTGTATACGGTCCGGTATTGAGCATGGATTTTTATATGATCAACCAAAACGTCTTTGGTATTTAGGACCAATGTTTCGTTATGAGCGTCCACAAAAAGGACGTTATCGTCAATTTCATCAGTTTGGTGCCGAAGTGTTCGGTTTATCTGGACCAGACATTGATGCTGAAATTATAATGATGACAAGAAGGTGTTGGTCTCAATTAGGAATTAGCAAACATCTTTCTTTAGAAATAAATTCACTTGGTTCATTAAAATCACGGTTACAATATTCTGAAGTTTTATTAACTTTCTTAAAAAAAAATGCAGATAAATTAGATGAACATTGCCGAAGTCGCATGTTTACTAATCCGTTACGCATATTCGACTCTAAAAATCCTCAAATTCAGGATTTATTACATGACGCCCCTCTACTTTTTGATTATCTTGATGATGTTTCTAAAAAACATTTTTTAAAATTATGTGAATTACTTGATATAGCAGGAATTCAATATCAAATTAATCCTCGTTTAGTACGGGGATTAGATTATTATAATTATACTGTATTTGAATGGGTTACCAATGTTTTAGGTGCTAAAGGTACTATTTGTGCTGGTGGACGTTATGATGAGTTAGTGGAACAACTGGGTGGACGAACAACAAAGGCTATGGGTTTTGCAATAGGTATGGAACGCACAGTATTGTTAGTTAAAGAATCAAATCCAGATTTTATAGATAAGTGCCCGCTTATTGATATTTATTTGATATCTTATGGAAAAAATAGTCAACATGCAATATTAACATTAGCAGAAAAAATAAGAGATCAGATGCCATCCTTGAGATTAATTACTCATCATGGTGGTGGCACTTTAAAAAAACAATTAGCAAAAGCTAATAAATATAAAGCAAAAATTGCACTTATTTTAGGTGATGATGAATATCAATCTAAATCAGTTACAATAAAAAATTTACATACAGGTAAACAAGAAAAAATTTTTCAGAAATGTTTAGTTGTACGTTTAACAGAAATTTTAGGTTAAAAAGATTTGATGAAATTTTATGTGATTTATAAAAAAATGAAGATGATTAAATATTATTTTATTAAAAAAAAGATATTAATTATAGGATTTATTATTGGATTAAATCTGTTAATTCTTATTTATTATAATTGGCAATCATTGTATGTATCTTTTTTGAAGACGCAAGCTTATTTTTTTGGAAAACAATCTTCTCAATCGTATCTTAAGTTTAAAGAAAAATTTTTTAACAATAAGACTTTTTTAAATGCAGAAAAAAATATTTATTCTGTTTTGAGTAAAATAGAAGAAGCAAAAATTTTAGTAGAAAAAAATGATATTTTAAATGCAGAAAAAGCTTTATTAAAAGCATTAACATTAACTGATATAAAAAATATAAAAAATTTGATTAATATTAGATTAGCTCGTATGCAATTAGCCTTAAATCATACAGAAAAAGCACTACTTTATTTAAAGGAAGTAGATGAGAAAAGTTGGGATATTATTGTAGAAAATATAAGAGGTGATATTTTTCTTAAAAAAAATGATATTCCTGCTGCTCGTGCAGCTTATTTAAAAGCGTTAGAATCAGATGGATCTGAAAATATGAAAACTATATTAAAAATAAAAATTAATAGTTTGTTATAGAAAGAGGAATGTCGAAATGCAAGCAATCAAAATATTTTTTTTTATCATATCAATAATCAGTTTGTTAATTGGATGTGCAAGCAAAAAAAAAATAGTACTCGTTTCTTCTATTTCTGCATTTAATAATCAAGTAACTCCTATTGTTATTTGGAAACATCTAGTAGGACATGGTACTGGAAAATATTATTCAAAAATTTTGCCTGTTTATGATAATTTTGTTGTTTATGGAGCGGACCGTAGAGGTATTGTAAAAGCAATAAATTTTAGTTCAGGTAATATATTATGGTCAATTGATTTGTTAGATCAAATTAAACTTTTTAAAAGCGATAAACCTATATTACTTTCTTCTGGATTAACTGTTGCAGAAGATCAACTTTATATGGGAGCAGAAACTGGTCAATTAATTGCATTAAATAAGTTTAATGGAAAAGTTGCATGGATTACTGATGTTGCTGGAGAAGCAATTTCACAACCTGTAGTTAGTGATGGTTTAGTTTTAACTCATACCAGTAATGGAGTATTACAGGCTTTAGATGTCAAAAATGGAAAAATTAAATGGAGCATTCATTTAGATAATTATTCAACATTATCTATCAGAGGCAAATCTGCTCCTAGCATATTTTATGGTATTGCAATTGTTGGTAGTAATAATGGTCGAATTACTGCAATAACATTGTCTCAAGGAGAAATTCTTTGGCAGAAATATATTAATAATGTTGATGGTGCACATAAAATTGCTCCTTTGCATGATGTGAATATGACACCAGTTATTGATGTTGATTTAGGTTTTATTTTTGCTATTGCATATAATGGCAATTTAGTTGCTATTAATCTGCATTCTAGTCAAATTATATGGAGTCTGAATTTAGGGTCAATTCATGATATTACTATTGATAATAAAACTATTTATTTAGTAGATCAAAATGATTCTGTGTTCGCAGTTCGTAAAAATGATGGTGTTATTTTGTGGGTACAAAATGCTTTATTATATCGTAATTTAACTGCACCGAGTATTTATAATAATTTTTTAGTTATGGGTGATGAAGAAGGATATCTTTATTGGTTAAATATTAATAATGGTCAATTTATCGGACAAAATAAATTAAATGCTTCTGGTTTATTAAGTCGCCCAATTGTTGTTAACGATAAATTGTTAATTCAAGCGAAGGACGGAACTCTTTATTTACTTCAGTCTTAATGGTTTAATGTTTTTATATGATATATGTAATTTAAAAATTACATTAAATTTTTATTTAAATTTTATTTGGTTATTTTTAAAATTTAAATAAGAATGCTTATTATTTTTTTGAGGTTATTTGTCAATATGATACCAATAATTGCATTAGTAGGTCGTTCTAATGTAGGGAAGTCTACTTTATTTAACAGATTAACGAACAGTAGAGATGCATTAGTTGCTGATGTACCTGGTTTAACACGTGATAGAAAATATGGTAGAGCTTTTTTATTAGGACAGGAATTTATTATTATTGATACTGGTGGTATTAATAGTTCAGAAGAGAAAATACAATTACATATATTTTCACAATCTTTGTTAGCAATTCAAGAAGCTGATATTATTTTTTTTCTAGTAGATATTAATTCTGGAATTATATCATTAGATTATAAATTTATGAAAAATTTGCGTAGTTCTAATAAAGAAATTTATCTTCTTGTCAATAAAACAGATGGTTGTGATTTTAATAATATATTCAGCAATTTTTGTGTTCTAGGCATAAAAAATATTTATCCGATTGCAGCATTGTATGGTTTTGGTATTTTTTCACTCATAAAAAAAGTTATTTCTTCGTGTTATAAAAAAAAAATAATAGATGAAATACGATTACCTTTAAAATTTAGTAATAGTTTTGATTTTCTCTCTCGAGAAAAAAAGAATGTTATTAACAATACTCAAGAAAATCCTTTTGATCCATTTTTGTTGCCAATTAAATTAGCTATTGTTGGTCGACCAAATGTTGGAAAATCAACATTAATTAATAGTATTTTAGGTGAAGATCGCGTAGTAGTTTATGATATGCCTGGTACAACTCGTGATAGTATTGATATTCCAATGGAAAGAAAAAAATATAAATATATACTTATTGATACTGCTGGTATTCGTAAAAGGAAAAATATAACTGAAAAATATGAAAAATTTTCAGTTATAAAGACATTACAATCTATCGAATATGCTCATGTTGTTTTATTAGTAATGGATGCAAAAGACGGGGTTTTCGATCAAGATTTATCTTTATTAGATATTATTGTGCATACTGGTCGTTCTTTGGTAATTGTGATGAATAAATGGGATGCTATATCGTGGAGAGAGCGGAAATCTATCAAAAGTATTCTTAATTTACGATTAAATTTTATTAAATTTGTTAGAGTTCATTTTATTTCTGCTTTAAACGGTAGTGGTATTGATCATATGTTTCAATCCATTAATGAATCATATTTATCTGCAACACGTCGAATGAGCACTTCTTTGTTAACTCGAATGATTAATATAGCAGAGAAAAAACATCAGCCGCCATTAATAAGAGGACGTAGAATGAAAATGAAATATGCACATGCTGTAGGTTATAATCCACCTGTTATATTAATACATGGCAATCAAGTAGGAGGTGATATCCCTAGTGCTTATAAACGTTATTTGAGTAATTATTTTTGTAAAAAGTTGCATATGATAGGGACTCCTATTCGTATTGAATTTAAAAAGAGTTATAACCCATATCTTTAATATAAAAAAAAGGATTTTAAAATTAATTTAGTAAGTTTACTTTTAAAAAATATAAATATCAAAACTTAATTTTTTAAGAAAGTGCATTTTTTAGAACCTATACCCATTTTTTCTGTATTAAAAAAAATTTGTATAATTTTTCTTCTTCTGAATTTGATGTTGGACTATAATTATAGTCCCAACGTGCTAATGGTGGTAAAGACATCAAAATTGATTCTGTTTTGCCATTGCTTTGTAGTCCAAATATTGTTCCACGATCATACATTAAATTAAATTCTATGTAACGACCTCTTCGATATAGTTGAAATTGACGTTCACGGTTGCTCCATACTATTTTTTTTCTTTTATTTATAATTGGCAAATATGCATCAAGAAATCCATTACTTACGTCTTTAGTAAAATTAAAACAAGTTTTAAAATCAGGTTGATTTAAATCATCAAAAAACAATCCGCCTACTCCACGTGGTTCATTACGATGTTTAATGAAAAAATATTGATCACACCAATTTTTATAATTTTCATAGATTTTTTTGCCATAAGGCTTACATAAAGATTGTGCAGTTTTATGCCAGTGTATAATATCTTCTTCAAATCCATAGTATGGTGTTAAATCAAATCCACCACCGAACCACCATGTTAATGGTGTATTTTTATTTTTTGTAATAAAAAAACGAACATTTAAATGAGCTGTTGGAATATAAGGATTAATTGGGTGAGCAACTAAGGAAACCCCCATTGCTTGATATTTGCATCCAATTAAAGATAAACGTTTTTCTGTAGCAGAAGATGGTAATTTTTCACCATTTATGTGTGAAAAATTAATAGTTGCTTGTTCAAAAATTAATCCATTTTTTATAATACGACTGCGTCCTTCTTTTTTTTGTTTTATTTTCCAATGATTTTCTTTAAATTTTTCTTTGCCATCAATATCTTCAAATTTTTGACAAAATTTATTTTGCAAATTAAGAAAAAATATTTTAATATTATTAATATTTGGTGTATTCATAAATAAATTATTGATAATAAAATTGTATTTATTTAATTATACAGAAAATATTATTTATATATAGTTATTGTTAATAAACATTATTTTATATAGATTATAATTTTTATAAAATGATAAAATATAAAACTTATTATAAATACTTATAAAATTGAGTTTTTCTTCATTTTTTGTTTTTTGTAGTTAATTGCATCTTTATAATTATGGATTATAAGAATATGTTATATTAAATAATAAAAAATTTTACCTTTTTTAGTTATGCAGTATATATATAAATATTTAGTTTTCGATAATTCAATTTATTATTTAATAAAAAATAATTTATCATTGGAGTAAAAATATAAATATTTTTATCAAATATCAATAATTTAAAAAAATAATTTTTGATGATCTTTTGATCATTTATAAAAAAGTTTTTTAAATGTATATTTGAATAATTGGAGACAAAAACAGAATTTTAATTCTGGTAAATTTAAATTTTTGTTTAAAAATCATTTTATAAGAAATATTATTTTTAAATATATTAATTTACTAAAATGATATAAATATTAAAAAATATATATTAAAAAAATAATTTAATAATTATGTTATTTTTTGCGGCTTTTTTAAAAAATATTTTTAACTTATACTTCTATAATTAAATAAGTTTAAATTATTTTTTTTATATATCAATTTTATAATTCTATTTGGTTGTAACAGTGTTTAAGTATGAATATACTTATTGTTTTTAATAAAATTATAAATAAAATCTTGTAATTTTTTTTAATATTTATTTATATATTTTCACAATATTAAATTTATATAAAATGCTTATATTAGATATAAATAATATGTGTTTGTTATTTTAATAAATCTGATAAATATTATTTAATTAATAATATTTATTTTATTAATTTATGATATTTTGATGTTTTGTGTATTTATCGGTATTTTATTGTAAATAAAAATTTTATTCGGTATATTTAAAAATCAAATTTAAGAATTATTCTTTTAAGTAAATTAAACTAGTAAATTTTTATTTTTTCTTTTTTTGTATTTTGATTAGTAATATTTTTTGGTCTTTTTTTTATATTGAGATAAAAAAATTTAAGATATTCTGATATTAAATTTAAAAATAATATTAATAAAAATTAGTTATTATGTAAGTATATACTTTATTAAGTATATATTTTTTTATATTTTATTTAAAATTTGATTGTTATATAGTATAAGCAGTAAAAATATTTATAATTTTTAAAAATATTTTTTTAAGATTATAAAAATTATGTAATAAGCAATTCTTTTTTACAATATAATTGAAAATTTGATACAAATTTATTAATCAAGTAAAAATCACTTTATTTATTTTTTTAAAAAAGTTTTTTTAAAAAATATAAAAATGTTTATTAGTTTTTTTGTATAATGTTGCATATATAAAGTTTAATTTTCATAAATAATTATTTTTATAAAAGTAGTTATTTTATTATTTTCATGATAATTGTTTCTCCTAAAATAATAGATCCACTAGATTTTTTCAGTTCTTTTATTTCATCCATATTAGAAATAATTACAGGTGTTAGTGTAGATTTTGCTTTTTTTTTCAATAAAAAAAGATCAAATTTTAGTATTAAATCACCTATTTTTACTTTTTGTCCTTCTTTTGCTATTCTAAAAAATCCCTCACTTTTTAATTCAATAGTATCAATACCAAAATGTACAAACAATTCAATACCACTGTCTGATTTCATAGAAAATGCATGGTTTGTTTCAAATATTTTGCTGATAGTCCCATTGATAGGAGCTACAATTTTATTACCAGATGGATTAATAGCAATTCCATCTCCAACAATTTTTTCTGAAAAAACAACATCTGGAACATCTTCTATTTTAATAATTTGACCTGAAATCGGTGCAATAATATTAATGACATTATTTTTGTTTTCTGAAACAAGTGATTTAACTTTATTGAATATGCTCATTAATGTTCCTTTATTTTTATTAAAATTAGTTTAGATGAAACATCTAGTTATGATATATTATTTTTTATAAATATTTCAATAACGTCCATTAGTTCTTTTGCTGTTGATTGCTTTAGTGCTTCTCTAGCTAATTTTTTTGTATCTTTGAATTTTGCGTTTCTGATAATTTTTTTTATTTTTGGAATCGAAATAGTATTCATACTAAATTCATCTAATCCCATTCCCAGAAGTAATAATGTAGCTCTTTCATCACCGGCTAGTTCACCACACATACCAGTCCATTTACCTTCTGCATGTGCAGCATCAATGACTATTTTTATTAATTTTAATACAGAAGGAGACATTGGATTATATAAATGTGAAATAAGTTTGTTTCCACGATCAACTGCTAGTGTGTATTGAGTTAAATCATTAGTACCAATACTAAAAAAATCGACTTCTTTTGCTAAGTGGTTTGACATAATTGCTGCTGCTGGTGTTTCAATCATGATTCCTACTTCAATTGCGTTATTAAATGCTATTTTTTCTTTAATTAATTGATTTTTAAGGATCTGTAATTCTTTTTTTAAACTTCTGATTTCTTCTACAGAAATCACCATTGGAAACATAATACGTAATTGACCGAATACAGAAGCTCTTAATATAGCTCGTAATTGAGAATGAAGAATTTCTTTTCGATCTAGAGAAATACGAATAGCTCTCCAACCAAGAAAAGGGTTTTCTTCTTTTGGTAAATTCATATAAGGAAGATTTTTATCACCTCCAATATCCATTGTACGAATAATAATGGTTTTTGGATATAAAGTTTCTGCTATTGTTTTATAGGCTTGAAATTGTTCTTCTTCTGTTGGCAAAGTATTACGGTTCATGAATAAAAATTCAGTTCGATATAGACCAATACAGTTACTATTACTTATATCATAAACATTGCTAATGTTAGCACAAACTTCTACTTGATGCCCATCTAGAGTAATAGCTGGTAGATTTTTAAATTTTTTTAATTCATTTTTTTCAGATAAATATTTTTTTTTGATATTTTTTAATTTATTAATTTGATTTTTAGATGGATTTTGATAAATATGATTATTAATCGCGTCTAATATAATATAATCATTTTGTTTAATTTGATTTGTAGCATTACTTGTACCCACGATAGCAGGAATTTCTAAAGATTTCGCCATAATTGAAGTATGTGAGGTTTTTCCTCCTAAATCAATAATAAAGCCTAGTACTTTTTTAAAATTTAATTGTGCTGTTTGAGAAGGAGTAAGATCATTAGCAACCAAAATTATTTTTTCAGTAATTGTGCTTAGATCAATAATTGGTAAGCCTAGAATATTTTTTAATAAACGTGTACCAATATCTCTAACATCAGTAGCACGTTCTTTTAAGTAAGCGTCATTTAATTCTTCTAATGCCATTGCTTGTTCTTCAATAACTTTTTGGGTTGCTGAATCTGCTGTTCTATGTTCTTTTTTTATTAAAGACAAAATTTCCTGTTCTAGTTCTTCATCTTCTAGTAACATGATATGACCTTCAAATATTTCTGCTTTTTCTTCACCTATTTTTTTTTCAGCTATTTTTTTTATATTTTTTAATTGTTGTACTGCTTTTTTTCTTCCAATAATAAATCGATTAATTTCATTGTTAATTTGGTTATCAGTAATTTTTTTTTGATTGCCAACAATTAATTCCTCTTTTAGAATTAATGCTTTTCCGAAGGCGATACCTGGTGATACTGAAATTCCTAAAATCATAAATATTGTTACCTTATTAACAATGGGCGGATAATATTTAGCTGATAGGATTATGTTTATAAAATTAATAGTTAAATATAGATCCTGTTTTTAATATTTTCTTTAATTTATAAATTAAAAAATTTTTTATTGTATAACTTTTTTTTGTATTTATTCTAATGTAGCCATAACTTTTACTAGATGTTCTACTGCTTGTTTTTCATCTTCACCTTCTGCTGATATAGTTACAACGGCCCCCTGACTTAATCCTAGTGTTTGTAATTTAAATAAACTTTTAGCACTTGCAGATTTATTACCAAGTTTTAACGTAATTTCAGAAGAGAAATTTTTGGCTTCTTTAACAAACTGAGATGCAGGACGAGTATGCAAACCATGAGATGCGGTTATGGTGACTTTTTGTTGGAACATATTATTTTCCCCTCAAAAAATTTAATATGTTTTTTGGTAATATAACATATTTTAATTAAAAAAATCTGAATTTGCGTGCTGCTTTCCTAAGAAAATACAAGAACAGTTTTTTTCTATTATGAAACATATATGTTATGAATATTAAAATTATATACAAATATTATAATTTCTTTGCTTTATTTCAAATATTTTTTTGAAGTCCTATTATTAAAATAATTGATATTTAAAATATTAAACATGATTTTAGAAGATAATTTTAACATATAGTTAAATTACATTTAAAATATAAAATATATTAAATATTTTGTAAGTGATTTTTTAAAAAATATTATTTTTTCTATCTTTCAAAAAAAAAGATACTTTTTTGTAATATATAATATTTAAAATATATATTAAAAATACTGTTTCTTAGTTAAGAAAATCAGTTTTGTTTAAACTGTAATTCTAATATTAGAACTATATTATTTTTAATTTATATATATTATATATATGTAATACTTATTATGAAACATGTTTTGTTGTTTATGATCTTTGTAATTCTTTATGCTTATTATGTTATTAATTATTAAATTATTTATAATAAAAAGTTAAGAAAAATAAATATTTTATTTCTAAATAATAATTTTTGGGATCTAGGTATCATCATCTGGTAATAATATAATTCGTGTATAGAGTTTACTATATTTCGTTTTCGAAAATTGATTTTTTATAAAAAATCAATTTTTTATAGATCTAAAGAAATTATTTTACATACAATAGAACAGTAATATTTTTGATATTTTTAAAAAATAACCTAAGATAAAATATACTTAATTTTATATAATTTTAAAAAAATATATTTTAAAAAAACATTATTGAATAAATATTTTTCTATGTACTTATACATCAGTATATATATTTATACATCAGTATATTTTTATTGAAATGATATCTTTATAAAAAATAAATAAAAGAATGTACTTATTAGTTTAATTAATTAAATGAATATAAATATTATTTTCAGGGTTTTTCAGAAAAAACAAATAGTTTTTTTATTTTTTAAGATTTCTTTTGATACTATTTCTTAAAGAGAAAAATTACAGTGATTATAATTATTTTATTAAATAAAATAGAATTTTTATTCTTTAAAATAAATTTCTAAATAAAATTAAAGCTAAATATTATACAATGATTATTTTTAGATATTTTTGCAAAAATAGCAAAAAATAAAAATTGTTTTTTAAACATTTAATATTAATATAATTATAATTTATATAAATAAGATTATCGATTAATTATGAAGATTATTGATTTAATATGTATACAAGAAGTAAGACACATAAAATGTTTTTATAGAAGATACAGTAGTGTTTTTTAATAAAAATCTAATTTGTTGTTATATAAATAGAGCAATAATATAAAATAGTAAATATGCTTTTTATGATAAAAAGTTAATACAGAATTTTTTTAAAATTTCAATTTAAAATTAAAAAATATTTTTCAATCATAGATTTGGTTAAACATTAAATTAATTAATTTTCATATAAATATATGATATATGATTTAAAATATGGTTTTCTTTGCTTTGTAAAATTTTTTGAAAATTAGCGTATTAAAAATTAGTAATTTTCAATTTCAATAGATAAATGATACATGTTTATGCTAATATTTTTTATACAAAATATTATGACATTAAATTTTAATTTTTTTTAATTTTAAGTTATCATTTTTGTTTTTTTAAATTTTTTATATTTTAAAGATTTAAGATATACCTATTCATTTTAGTATACAGTTTTTAAATTTATTTAAATGAAAATGTTACTTTTTAAAAACTACAAAAAAATTAATTAATTGTATTTTTTATATATATGAAATTTTTTAATATTTTTTGTATTGCTACTTATTTTAATAATCTTTTTATAAGGATCTTAACGATTGTTATTTAATATTAATAATATAGCAAGTATATAAAGATTAAGAATATTTATATTTTAGTAATATTAGTAGTTGATAGTTTTAATGCTTATGATAATTATAGTATTATATAATGTGCAGAGAAATGATCAAGAGTATTTTTTTTATAAGCAATTTTAACATGCGGTTTTTTAAAAAAATCTTATTTTTAAAGATGCGAATACTCATGCAATTGATTTATATTTTTATGTAAATCATAATATATAGTAAGAAAAATTTGTAGTGAATATTTTAGTAAGTACAATAAAAAATTGTGAAGTAAAACATATTAATTATCTAATAAAAATAAAAGTCAATAATAGTGTCTTTATGTATAAAGATGTTATAAACACAAGATTAAACTAATTAAAAAATGAAAATTATTTATCTTTTTAATAAAGAAACAATAGTATGAAGTTAAAAAAATAATAATAAAAAAAGAATGTACTTTTAAAAGTGCAAAACATAAATTTTAAAAGATTACAATTTGCACATAGGTATGATAAAAAAGTTCTTCAGATAATGAAGAAGATTTTTTATATATGTGATTACTGTGCAAGTTAAAAGTATTAAATGCTAATCTTTTTAAATTTTTTTTGTTTTGTTATTTTAATTTTAGCTAAAATATTTTATAGTTATATTGATTTTCTAGCATTGTATTAGTAAAATTTAGTTTTTTAGAAAAAATATAAATTAGATTTTTTGATATAAAAATAATATCTCATTTCAAAACTTTCTAGTATTTATGCGCATGATATATTATATGATGTACCTGCATATGATCATTTCAAGTTAAATTTTCAATTAATATTTCATAAGTATTACACAAGATTGCTTTCTTTATGCCTAACCCAAAAAGAAGAGCGTAAAATGATCATATAAAAAAATCAATTATATTATATTCTTATTTTAAATACACTGACCTATAGGTATTGGCATATTGATTGAAGTGTTGCTACAATGATTTTATGCAAATTTTGTGATATAAAATAGATTTTTTATCTTTTATTTCGAAATATTTCTTATGATAAATAATAAAAAAAAAATTAGAATCTTAAAAGAACAGTTACTTCATTATGCATATCATTATCATGTATTAGCTCAACCAATAATATCTGATAAGAAATATGATAAAATGATGGAAGAATTAAAACAATTAGAGTTGTTATATCCAGAATTTATTACCAGTGATTCTCCTACGCAATGTGTAGGTGCTTTACCTTTAAGATTTTTTAAAAAAGTACATCATGAAATACCTATGCTATCATTAGATAATGTTTTTGATGAAAAAAATTATTTAGCTTTTAATAAACGTGTACATTCATATTTAAAAAATAATATTCAATTGAGCTTTTGTTGTGAACCTAAATTAGACGGTGTAGCTGTTAGCTTAATATATAAACATGGTAAACTAATACAAGCTGCAACACGTGGTGATGGTAAAATAGGTGAAAATATTACTGATAATGTTCGTAAAATAGTATCTATTCCAATGTATTTAAAAGGTGAAAATATTCCTGAACTTATTGAAATTCGCGGTGAAGTTTTTATGACGCATAAAAGTTTTAAAAAATTAAATCAAGAAGAAGAACGTCATAAAAAAAGATTCTCTAATCCCAGAAATGCTGCTGCCGGTTCATTGCGTCATCTTGATACAAGTATTACTTCTAAAAGATTATTAAATTTTTTTTGTTATAGTTTTGGTACATTTTTTGGAAATGTGTTACTCAAGAGTCAATACGCATCTTTAATGCAATTTAAAAAATGGGGATTACCAATTAGCGATAAAATAAAATTTTGTCAAAATAGTCAAGAGGTTTTAGAATATTACCATAAAATGTTAAATATTCGTTTAGGTTTGGGTTTTGATATTGATGGTATAGTCATTAAGGTAGATTCATTCACATTACAAAAAAAAATTGGATTTATCTCTCGAGCCCCCCGTTGGGCTATAGCATTCAAATTTCCTCCTCAAGAAGAAATGACTATATTAAATGATGTACAGTTTCAAGTTGGACGTACAGGTATTATTACACCAATTGCTAGATTAGAACCTGTTGAAATTGCTGGTGTTATGATTACTAATGCAACGCTTCACAATGCTGATGAAATAAAACGTTTAAAAATACGTATCGGGGATACTGTTATTATTCGCAGAGCAGGTGATGTAATCCCTAAAATTATTAATGTAGTTACTTCATGTCGACCTATTAATACTAAAAAAATTATTTTTCCTATTTCTTGTCCAGTGTGTGGTTCAGATCTTGAGCGTATTAAAGGTCAGGTTAGAATTCGTTGTACTTCTGGTCTTATTTGTTCTGCACAACGTAAAAGAACATTGAGCCACTTTGTTTCACGCAGTGCAATGAATATTAGAGGTATTGGAGAAAAAATTATTAGTCAACTTGTTGATAAAAATTATGTAAATACAGTTGTTGATCTTTATTGTTTAAATTTTGAAATATTATCAAAATTAAAACGTATAGGTTTAAAATCTCAAAGAAATTTAATTAATTCTCTTCATAACTCTAAGAGAACTACATTGGCGCGTTTTATTTATGCTTTAGGTATTCAAGAAGTTGGTTTAGTTACAGCTAATCATTTAGCCGATCATTATAATTCATTAGAATTAATAATACAAGCAGATATGGAATCACTAAAAAAAATACAGGATGTTGGAGAAATAGTAGCTAGAAATATCATTAATTTTTTTTGTGAAAAGAAAAATCGTAATATTGTTGATGAGTTGGTATATAAAATTGGCATTAATTTTTCAGTAAGAAAAATTGAAAAAGCTAAAATCACAAAAAAAGAAAATATTGAATTTTTAGGAAAGAATATAGTTTTAACAGGAAAATTTAGTTTTTTAACACGTGAACAATTAAGAAACAAATTAATTTTTTTTGGTGCTAAAGTTATGGAAAATATTTCTAAAAAAACTGATTTAGTAATTTTTGGAAAAAATTATGGTTCAAAATTTGAGAAAGCAAATAATTTAGGAATAAAAATTTTAAATGAGGATGAATGTATAAAATTATTTAAAGAAAAATAATAAATGAGTACTTTTTCATAAGCAATAAGATCAAAAAAATGATTCAGTATTATTCCGTCAAATATTCTTCAATAATCTTTTAGATATTCTTAAAAGGTATTTTTTAGTAAAAATTTTGTATTATTTAGTTTTATTGTCATATCGTATAAAAGTAGCAATATAAGCATTTTTGGTAGGAAGATTATTACATAAAAAAGATTTTAGAATTTTTTTTAAAGTTATGTGTAATGATTTTGTAACTGAAAATAATTTATAGTTTTTATTTAGTTTATAAAAAGTAATAAATTTTGTAGATTAAATTTTTTGGTTTATTTTTGTGATTCTTATTTATGTATTATATACTTTTTTCATAATATTTTTTTATAAATCATAAAATTAGAAATCTAAAATTAGGTATAAATTTTTTATATTTTTATTTGTGAGCTAATAACATTATAATAAAAGTATTTTTAATTGAATATATTACTTAACTAATGCATTTAAAATTATTTTTGATACAAAATAGGTAATTATGAAAATATTGATTTCAAATATTGCATAATATTATATATAATTTCTTTTAACTTATTTAAATTTTAAAGAAAAAGAGTATAATTTATTTTTAATCTAGTTATTTTTATCAATTAAGTAATTTTAACACGTTTTAACAAGTAAAGTTATTTAAAAAAAAGATTTTATCTCTCATATGAAGATTTTTATTTTTTAATAATGTATTTATCAAAATGTAAATTTGTTTGTATAAATAATTTGTATGAATAATTTGTATAAATAATTAAATGTTAGTATGCATAAATATAATGTTTGATATTTCTGATAATTTTTTATCCGATATTTTTATTTTGTTGTTTTTTATTATAAAATAATATCTACTATAGTATGATTCATATTTTTTTTAAATAAATATAATCCATTATTTGATTTGTATTTAAATTAATATTGTTTATGATGAGTTTAAAATGAGTGTTGTTTTTAAAAAAAGATTAACTTATTGTTTATTAGTCACTGGCGCTCCATATGGAACACAGACAGCTACTAATGCTTGGCAATTTGCAAATGGTTTATTTGTTAGTGGAAATACACTTAAAACAGTTTTTTTTTATCAGGATGGAGTCTATAATGGTAATAAATTAAATTTACCAGCTAGTGATGAATTTAATTTACTAAGTGGATGGAAAAAATTGATGAAAAAAACAGGATGTACATTAAACATTTGTTTTGCAGCAGCATTAAGACGAGGTGTTGTTAATGAAATAAAAACAAAACATATTGATTTATATTCTAACTTAGATAAAAATTTTGTATTAAGTGGTTTAACTAAACTAGTGGAAGCAATGCTTATTTGTGACCGTACAATTCAATTTTAAAAAATTACAACAATGATAAAAAAAATAGCATTTATTTTTATGAGTGTGCCTCATGGGATTTCTAGTGGACGTGAAGGATTAGATTTATTACTAGCAACTTCTGTTTTGACTGAAAACATAGGTATCTTTTTTATTTCTGATGGTGTTTGTCAATTATTAGCAAAACAAAACCCTAGCAAAATTTTATCACGTGATTATATTGTAACATATAAATTATTATCATTTTATAATATTAATAATCGTTACATTTGTCAGGAAGATCTTGAAAAAAGAGGATTTTCTAGCGATAGTTGTTTTGTACTCCCTGTAACCATTCTTTCAGTTGATCAGCTTAAACATAATTTAAAAGGTTATGATGTCGTTTTAACTTTTTAATTAATGCTTTTAAAAACAGTAATAGAAGATTAATATATGTTATATGGCATTTCTAGTTCCCCTTATTATACTGACATTAATTCATTAATTAGCTTAGTAATGAAAGAAGATGAAGTATTATTAATGCAAGATGGTGTTTTAATGGGACATAAAACATTTCTAACTAATAATGATAATTATTATTTAATGCAATTTAAAAATAAAGGAATCCGTGTGTTTGCATTACAGGATGATGTTGAAGCAAGAGGATTAATACCATATATTTCATCTTATGTATATCAAATATCTTTTATTGATTTTGTAAAATTAACCGTAAAACATACACAATATTTTTCTTGGTGATTAATTATCATTTTGTATATCTTGACACCTGTTTCTGTCAGCAATAAAATTTTGCGTATTCAGATTTCCTTGTGTTTGTGATAAGGAGGAAAATATTTGTGCTTGCTAAAATAAAGATCAGGAGTTTCTAATGGCAACAATTAATCAGTTAGTTCGTAAACCACGTAGTTCAAAAATTATGAAAAGTAATGTGCCAGCACTAGAAGCTTGTCCTCAGAAACGTGGTGTGTGTACTCGTGTATATACTACTACACCTAAAAAACCTAATTCAGCATTACGTAAAGTATGTCGTGTTCGTTTAACTAATGGTTATGAAGTATCTTCTTATATTGGTGGTGAAGGTCATAATTTGCAAGAGCATTCAGTAATATTAATTCGTGGTGGTAGAGTTAAAGATTTACCAGGTGTTCGTTATCATACAATTAGGGGTACGCTAGATTGTTCTGGTGTCAAAGATCGCAAACAAGGTCGTTCTAAATATGGCACTAAAAAGCAAAAAACTTAATGTAGAATTATATTAATTAGAATTCTATTAACTAACTAAACTAGTATAAAATTTTATTAATAATACAAATATTAAACATGTAATTTTTAAGAACACTATAAAGATTTCGGTAATCCTTATATTTTGAAACGGAGTGTATTCATGCCACGTCGTCGTGTAATCGGTCAACGTAAAATTATGCCAGATCCAAAATTTGGATCAGAATTATTAGCTAAATTTATTAATATTTTAATGATTGATGGCAAAAAATCTATTGCAGAAACAATTGTATATAAAGCGCTGGAAACTTTATCTTTTCGTGCTAAAAAAAATCATATGGAAACTTTTGAAATAGCACTCGAAAATGTTAGACCAATGGTGGAAGTAAAATCGCGTCGTGTTGGTGGTTCAACATATCAGGTTCCCGTAGAAGTACGTCCTGTGCGTCGTAACGCGTTAGCTATGCGTTGGATTGTTGCTGCTGCTCGTAAACGTGCTGATAGATCTATGTTTTTGCGTTTAGCTAATGAATTAAGTGATGCAATTGAAAATAAAGGCACTGCTGTTAAAAAACGTGAAGATGTTCATCGTATGGCAGAAGCTAATAAAGCATTTGCTCACTATCGTTGGTAAGTTTTGTTACTTATCCTTCGTAAGAGAGTAGCAATGTGCACATTGCTTTTTATACGAATTGAATAATCACGAGAGAGGAAAACATGGCTCGTAAAACTCCCATTACGCGTTATCGTAATATTGGCATAAGTGCTCACATTGATGCTGGTAAGACCACAACAACTGAGCGTATTCTCTTTTATACTGGAGTCAGTCATAAAATAGGAGAAGTTCATGATGGCGCAGCAACTATGGACTGGATGGAGCAGGAGCAAGAGCGTGGTATTACCATTACTTCAGCTGCAACTACTGCTTTCTGGTCTGGTATGGGAAATCAGTTTGATGAACATCGTATAAATATCATTGATACACCAGGACATGTTGATTTTACCATTGAAGTTGAACGTTCTATGCGTGTTTTAGATGGTGTGGTAATGGTGTATTGTGCAGTTGGTGGTGTTCAACCACAGTCTGAAACTGTTTGGCGTCAGGCTAATAAATATCGAGTGCCTCGTATAGCATTTGTTAATAAAATGGATCGCATGGGTGCTAATTTTTTGCGGGTTGTTCAACAAATTGAAACTCGCCTTGGAGCAATAGCAATCCCATTACAGTTACCTATTGGTGTAGAAGAATCATTTAGCGGTGTTATTGATTTAATTAAAATGAAAGCTATTTATTGGAATGATAGTGATCAAGGTGTTACTTTTGTATATGATGATATACCAGAAAATATGAAATTTCTAGCTGAAAAGTGGCGTAACAAATTAATTGAAGCTGCAGCAGAAGCATCAGATGAATTGATGGAAAAGTATTTTAGTTTTCAAGTATTATCGGAGGAAGAAAGTAAAAAAGGATTACGACAACGAGTTATAAATAATGAAATTATTTTAGTTACTTGTGGTTCTGCTTTTAAAAATAAAGGTGTACAAGCGATGCTAGATGCCGTTATTGAATATTTACCAGCACCAACTGATATTCCAGCAATTAAAGGTGATTTGATGGATAATATACATCATTATTCAGAACGTAATCCCAGTGATGATGAGCCTTTTTCATCACTAGCTTTTAAAATTGCAACTGATGCATTTGTAGGAAATTTAACTTTCTTTCGTGTGTATTCTGGTGTAGTAAAATCAGGCGATACTGTTCTTAATTCAGTAAAAAATAAAAAAGAACGTTTTGGTCGGATTGTGCAAATGCATGCTAATAAACGTGAAGAAATAAAAGAAGTGAGAGCAGGTGATATCGCTGCTGCTATTGGACTGAAAGACGTTACTACAGGCGATACTTTATGTTCATTGGATAAACCAATTGTTTTAGAGCGCATGGATTTTCCACAACCAGTTATTTCGGTTGCTATTGAACCTAAAACTAAAACTGATCAAGAAAAAATGGGAATGGCTTTGGGTCGTTTAGCACAAGAAGATCCATCTTTTCGTGTATCAACTGATGAAGAATCAGGTCAAACAATTATTGCTGGTATGGGTGAATTACATCTTGAGGTGTTGATTGATCGTATGCGTCGTGAGTTTAAAGTTGAAGCAAATGTTGGAAAACCACAAGTGGCATATCGTGAGACTATTCGTAAATCTGTTGAACAGGAAGGTAAGTTTATACGTCAGTCTGGTGGTCGTGGTCAATTTGGGCATGTATGGATTCGCGTTGAACCTTTGGAAGGAGTTAATGAAATTAGTTATGAATTTCATAATGAAATTGTTGGTGGTGTTATTCCTAAAGAATACATACCATCAGTAGATAAAGGGGTTCAAGAACAGATGAAAAATGGTGTTTTAGCTGGTTACCCTGTTGTTGATGTAAAAGTAGCATTATATGATGGTTCATACCATGAAGTTGATTCTTCAGAAATGGCGTTTAAAATTGCAGGTTCCATGGCTTTTAGAGAAGGTTTTATGAAAGCCAATCCGGTATTACTAGAACCCATAATGCAAGTTGAAGTTGAAACTCCTGAAGAATATATGGGGGATGTTATTGGTGATTTAAATCGTCGTCGTGGAATCATTGAAGGTATGGAAGATATAGGAACTATTAAAACAGTTCGTGCTCGAGTACCATTATCAGAAATGTTTGGTTATGCTACAGATTTACGTTCACAAACTCAAGGTCGTGCTTCTTATTCAATGGAATTTTTACAATATAATGAAGCACCAGTGAATGTTGCTCAAGCAATTATTGGGGCACGTAAAGCCAAATAACAGCTTTTTTATATTAACTATTTGATTTAGTTCTTTTTTGTTATTGAGAACTTTATAAGGAATAAAAGTCGTGTCTAAAGAAAAATTTGAACGTTCAAAACCGCACGTTAACGTTGGTACAATTGGCCATGTTGATCATGGGAAAACAACTTTAACTGCAGCAATTAGTACAGTCCTTGCAAAAAAATATGGTGGTAATGCTCGTGCATTTGATCAAATTGATAATGCACCGGAAGAGAAAGCACGTGGCATTACTATTTCTACTTCTCATGTAGAATATGATACATCTAAACGTCATTATGCACATGTTGATTGTCCAGGACATGCAGATTATGTAAAAAATATGATTACTGGTGCAGCACAAATGGATGGAGCTATTCTAGTAGTAGCTGCAACAGATGGTCCGATGCCACAGACTCGTGAGCATATTTTGTTAGCTCGTCAAGTAGGAGTTCCATATATTGTTGTTTTTTTAAATAAATGCGATATGGTTGATGATGAAGAGCTTTTAGAATTAGTAGAAATGGAAGTTAGAGAACTCCTTTCTCAGTATGATTTTCCAGGAGATGATACGCCGATTATTAAAGGTTCTGCATTAAAAGCTTTAGAAGGTGATCCTGATTGGGAACAAAAAATTATTGATTTAGCAAATGCATTAGATAATTACATTCCAGAGCCAGAAAGAGCAATTAACAAACCTTTTTTGTTGCCAATAGAAGATGTTTTTTCGATATCTGGTCGTGGAACAGTAGTTACAGGGCGTGTTGAACGTGGAGTGATTAAAGTTGGTGAGGAAGTAGAAATCATAGGAATGAAAGAGACCACTAAAACAATTTGTACAGGTGTAGAAATGTTTAGAAAATTATTGGATGAAGGTCGAGCCGGTGAGAATATAGGAGTTTTATTACGTGGTACCAAGCGTGAAGATGTGGAAAGGGGTCAAGTATTAGCTAAACCAAATTCAATTAATCCTCATACTCAATTTGAATCAGAAGTGTATATTTTAAGTAAAGATGAAGGAGGTCGTCATACACCATTTTTTAAAGGTTATCGGCCACAGTTCTATTTTAGAACAACGGATGTAACTGGTACGATTGAATTACCAGACGGTGTTGAAATGGTTATGCCAGGAGATAATATTAATATGAAAGTTACTTTGATAGCACCGATTGCTATGGATGAAGGATTACGGTTTGCAATTCGTGAAGGTGGTCGTACAGTAGGTGCTGGTATCGTTGCTAAAATTATTTCCTAAGATACATAAAAATATAGTGATTTTTTAGAAGGGCATCAAATGATGCCCTTTATGTAATATATTTTTGATTTTATTTATAGATATTTTTATATGGAATTTTAGCATAATAAAAATTATATGTTTATAAATTTTAGATTTTTATGGTTATTAGATTATTTTTGTAATATTAAAATAAATAATTTTATTAAAAATAAATAATTTTTTATTTTTAATGTAAAAAATTATGATTTAGGAAGTTAGAAAATTTAAAAAAACCTGGATCACATGGTATATATCTAGTATTAAAAATTGGTGTATATTAGATTTTATTTAAAATGTATAATTTGTTATTTTGATATATCTAGATTACATTAGATCAAATAAAATATTAATAATATATTAAACTTCTTTTTTAAGGAAGTTTAATATATTCGAATAAATTATGAAAAAGCACTTAAATATCATTGTTCATTATGATAATAATTTATTTATTTTATAAATAATATTATTAAATTTTTTTAGTATAAACAAAAAGTATTATTAATTTTCTGCATAATTATTTTTTAGAAAATAAAATTTTATGGTATTTTTGATCTTTTTTATGTATTTAAAATTGCACTTTATTTATAAATATGATTTTAATAATTATTAGATATAATATTCATAGTCTTCAGGTGCTTTCCATTTTCTTTATGTAAATTTTCCCGAATACTATTTTCTCAATATGTTATGAAAATAATTGATTAAATGTCATTATATTTGTAGAGTGTTTATGATATTTATTTTTATTAAAATATTCAAAAATAAAATTTTGATATTTTTTATCGAGGACACTTTTTCTGCTGTTTATTAAAAATTAAAAGTTACATATTAATTTTATTTTTATTTTTTAACTTGTATCTATGTAAATATTTTATAAAAGATTTTAATTATTAAAAAAATAATTGTCATTAAATATAAAAATTATTGCATGTTTATCTAATAAATACATGTTATAATGCTTTATTGCATAACGTTTCATATTAATCGAAATTAAGTTATTTTTTCGTGTAACTATGAATCGTTTCCGCATAAAAATAAATATTCATTATATCATACTATCATAGTAAGTAGGTTGATTTTATGGGTTTTAATAGTAAGCTGAAAGAAAACGGACGCGTTTCTGATATACTAAAATGGACATTAGTAGGATTTTTTTTAATTATTACTATTGTTGGCAATTATTATTTCCGAGAATATAGTACTATATTACGTACTGTTATGGTAGTTATTATGGCGTTTTTTTCTATTGGGCTTGTTTTATGGACAAAAAAAGGACAAGAGATTTTAGGATTTATGCGAGCAGCTAAAATGGAAATACGCAAAGTTATTTGGCCTAATCGTCAGGAAACATTACAAACAACATTAGTTGTTGTTTTAGTCACTATTATTATGTCACTGATTCTTTGGGGGTTAGATGGTATAATGTTACGGTTAGTGTCATTTATTATAAGTCTGAGGTTTTAAAATGTCAGAATGCTTTAAAAAACGGTGGTATGTTATTCAAGCGTTTTCTGGTTTTGAGGCTAGAGTTGCAGAATCATTGCGAGAACACATAAAATTACATGCAATGGAAGATAAATTTGGTGAAGTAATGGTCCCAACAGAAGAAGTCATGGAAATTAGAAATGGGCAACGTCGTAAAAGTGAACGAAAATTTTTTCCAGGATATGTTTTAGTGCAAATGATGATGGATAATGATAGTTGGCATTTAGTGCGTAGTGTACCACGTGTTATGAATTTTGTTGGTGGTACCCCAGATAGCCCTTCTCCAATTAGTGATAAAGAAATTGATTCGATTATGCATCGATTACAAGAAATAGGGGACAAACCAAGACCAAAAACACTTTTTGAACCAGGAGAAATGATACGTGTTAGTGATGGCCCATTTGTAGATTTCAATGGTGTAGTTGAGGAAGTCGATTATGAAAAAAGTCGTCTCAAAGTATCGGTTTCTATTTTTGGTCGAGCAACCCCGGTAGAGCTAGATTTTAGTCAAGTTGAGAAAATGTAAAATATTATTGATATATGAAATAATATTCTTATTTCTTTGCAAAATTTTATATTAATAATTTTATATAAAAAATTGAATTTTTGTTCTTTAAGTTAAGGAAAAATAAAAATGGTTAAAAAAAAAATTCAAACTTATATTAAGCTACAAGTCGCAGCAGGTATGGCAACTCCCAGTCCTCCTGTTGGTCCAGCTTTAGGACAAAAAGGAGTTAATATCATGGAATTTTGTAAAGCATTTAATACCAAAACAGATCACTTAGAAAAAGGTTTACCAATTCCTGTAATTGTTACTGTTTATTCAGATCGTTCCTTTACTTTTGTTACTAAAACACCTCCTGCAGCAGTTTTGTTAAAAAAAATGGTTAATATTCAGTCTGGTTCAGCTCAACCTAATAAAGATAAGGTAGGCAAGATTACTCTTATGCAAATTCGTGCAATTGCTGAAATAAAATCTGAAGATATGACAGGAAAGAATATTGAATCAATGATGCGTTCAATTCAAGGAACTGCTCGTTCTATCGGATTAGTAATAGAGGATAAGTAATTTATGAGTAAACTAACTAAACGTATGCATAAAATTTATCAAAAAATTAATTTGAATAAAGTATATGATGTTACTGAAGGCATTATATTCTTAAAAGAGTTATCATGTGTTAAATTTATAGAAAGTGTTGATATTGCAGTTAATCTTGGTATTGATGCACGTAAATCTGATCAAAATATTCGTAGTGCAATTATGTTACCACATGGTACAGGTCGTAAGGTTTGTGTTGCGGTTTTTGCTCAAGGTCTTGATGCTGAAAAAGCAAAAGCTGCTGGTGCTGAATTGGTTGGAATGGAAGATTTGTATGATAAAATTAAAACTGGTTACACAAAATTTGATATTGTGATTGCATCTCCAGATACAATGCCAATTATTGGACAATTAGCTCATATTTTGGGCCCTCGTGGTTTAATGCCGAATCCAAAAATGGGCACAGTAACTACTAATATTACAAAAGCAGTTAAAAATGCAAAATCTGGTCAGGTATATTGTCGTAATGATAAAAATGGTATTATTCATGCGACTATAGGTAAAATTAATTTTCATAATGCACATTTAAAAGAAAATATTGAAGCATTATTAGTAGCTTTGCAAAAAATAAAACCATCTTCTAGTAAAGGTATTTATATAAAAAAAATCAGTTTGTCTACAACGATGGGTCCCAGCCTTGTGCTTAATCAAAAGTGTTTTTCTATATAAAAGAAATGTGTAAAATAAAAGAAATGTATAAAATATTATTTTTATCTTTACCTTTTTGTAAAATATGTATAAAATTTTACGATGTAAGCTTATATCTTGTTTAAAAATATATTCTTAAAAAAATAAAAGTTAGTTTTGTTGAAATCTTTTTTAAATTTCTGTTATAAGATTGCAAACATAAATAAGTGCTTTTAATGTTCTACTTAAATTGTAGAAAGACGATGTTAATTTTTTGATCTTCTTGCCGAATACTAAAAAAATAAAATATTTTTAGAGATATCTAAGTCCCGGGATAATTTGTTAAATCCAGGAGTAAAATTTCATGGGAATCAATCTTCAAGAAAAAAAAACGATTGTTGCTAAAGTTAGTAAATTAGCTGAGGATTCTCTTTCTGCAGTGATCGCGAATTCTTGTGGTATATCTGTAAATAAAATGACTAAACTTCGTAAAGTATGTCGTGAATCTGGGGTCTATCTTCATGTTGTTCGTAATACATTGATGTGTCGTGTGCTTGAAGGTACTAATTATGGTTGTCTTAAGAAAGTATTAATTGGTCCAACTTTAATTGCTTTTTCTACAAAACATCCAGGTACAGCAGCTCGTTTATTTAAAGAATTTATGAAAGAAAATCCAATATTTAAAATTAAAGCAGCAGCTTTTGAAGGTAAATTTATCCCAGGTAATAAAATTGATTGTTTGGCGAGTATTCAAACTTATGAAGAAGTGATTCAGCGTTTAATGTCAGTCATGAAAGAAATTTCTGTAGGTAAATTAGTTCGTATTATGATGATAATATGTGATAAGAAAATGATAAAAAATTAGATATAATTTTTTATTAAATATAAAAATTTTCTAAATTTCAGGACCATTTTATTATGTCTTTAACTAAAGAACAAATTCTTGATGCAGTCTCAAAAATGTCTGTAACAGATGTTATGGAATTGATAAAAATGATGGAAGAAAAATTTGGTGTTTCTTCTGCGGATACAAGTTCAGTTACTTCTGGTAGTATTACTGAAGTTGTTGAAGAAAAAACTGAATTTGATGTTATTTTGTCTGCTATCGGTAGTAATAAAGTATCAGTAATTAAAGCTGTTCGTAGTGCAACAGGATTAGGACTAAAAGAAGCCAAAGATATGGTAGAGTCAGCACCAGTTACAATTAAAGAAGGAATAACTAAAGAGGCATCTGAAACATTAAGAAAATCTTTGGAAGAAGTTGGGGCTGTTGTTGAGATTAAATAAATTTGATTTTAGGTTCGCAGCCTGTATTTTATAAGGCTGACGGCTGGTGATTAAAAATCACCAGCTTTTTTGCTTAAAATATATTAGGATATTAAAATTAAGATATTAAAATAGTTAATATTTATTGTAGAATTTCATTTTTTTTGAGATAAACAATTAAATATACTATATTATCATTTTTTGTTATACTTTTTATTTATTTATATACAAGAAAATATAACACATATATAGTAAAATAATTCACAATTAATAAAATAAATATTATAAAATATAATCTATCTTTAAAAAAAATAGAATATTATAGATGCTGTCTTTTTGAGGACACAATTGATAACTAATTAGCAAACGAGGAACCCTATGGTTTACTCCTATACTGAAAAAAAACGTATTCGTAAAGATTTTGGTAAACGTCCACAAGTTTTGAATGTGCCTTATCTTTTATCTATTCAACTCAATTCGTTCGCTAAGTTTATTAAAAAAGATTTTAAAAAACAGAATGGTCTTGAAGCGGCATTTCATTCTGTATTCCCAATTCAGAGTTACAGTGGTAATGCTGAATTGCAGTATGTTAGCTACCGTCTTGGTGAACCTATATTTGATGTAAAAGAATGTCAAATTCGTGGTGTTACTTATTCTGCTCCTTTGCGGGTTACACTACGTCTTATTATTTATGAACGTGAAGCACCACAAGGTACAGTGAAAGATATAAAAGAGCAAGAAGTTTATATGGGTGAAATTCCACTCATGACAGCAAACGGTACGTTTATTATTAATGGAACAGAACGTGTTGTTGTCTCTCAATTACATCGTAGTCCTGGTGTTTTTTTTGATAGTGATAAAGGTAAAACTCATTCTTCTGGCAAAGTTTTATATAATGCCCGTATTATTCCTTATCGTGGTTCATGGTTAGATTTTGAATTTGATCCTAAAGATAATCTTTTTGTACGTATTGATCGTCGACGTAAATTACCTGCAACAATTATTTTGCGTGCAATGAATTATAGTACCAATGAAATACTTAATATATTTTTTGAAAAAACGATTTTTGAATTACATGAAGATAAGTTATTCATGCAATTAATACCTAAACGTTTACGTGGAGAAACAGCTTCTTTTAATATTCAAGTAAATGATAAAATATACGTTGAGAAAGGTAGGCGTATTACTATACGACATGTTCGTGATTTAGAAAATGATAATATTAAATTTATCGAAGTTCCTTTTGAATATATTTTAGGTAAAGTTATCGCGAAAGATTATATTAATGAAAAAAATGGCGAATTAATTTGTAAAGCTAATACACTAGTTTCGTTAGATTTATTAGTGCGTTTAAGGCAAGGAGGTTATCAAAATATTGATACTTTATTTACAAATGACCTAGATCATGGAGCATATATTTCAGAAACTTTACGTATTGATCCAACCTATGATCGTTTAACTGCATTAGTTGAAATTTACCGTATGATGCGCCCAGGTGAGCCACCTACTCGTGAAGCAGCAGAAAATTTATTTGAAAATTTATTTTTTTCTGAAGACCGCTATGATCTTTCTATTGTAGGTAGAATGAAATTTAATCGATCTTTAGATCGTAATATAATTAAAGGATTAAACATTTTAGATAAACAAGATATTATTGATGTCATGAAAAAACTCATTGATATTCGTAATGGTAAAGGTGAAGTTGATGATATTGACCATTTAGGCAATCGGCGTGTTCGTTCAGTTGGTGAAATGGCTGAAAATCAATTTCGAATTGGTTTAGTACGTGTTGAGCGCGGGGTTAAAGAACGTTTATCCTTAGGAGATCTTGAGGCTTTAATGCCTCAAGATATGATTAATCCTAAACCAATTTCTGCTGCAATAAAAGAATTTTTTGGCTCCAGTCAATTATCACAATTTATGGATCAAAATAATCCGCTTTCTGAAATTACTCATAAACGTCGTATTTCAGCATTAGGTCCTGGTGGACTTACACGCGAACGAGCAGGATTTGAGGTTCGTGATGTACATCCAACCCATTATGGACGTGTTTGTCCAATTGAAACACCTGAAGGTCCAAATATTGGACTTATTAATTCGTTATCTGTATATGCACAAACAAATGAATATGGTTTTTTAGAAACACCTTATCGTTTAGTTAAGAATGGTATAGTGACTAATGAAATTCAATATTTATCAGCCATTGAAGAAGGTAACAATATTATTGCTCAGGCAAATACTGTTTTAGATGATGATGGTAGATTTCTTGAAGAATTAATTACTTGCCGCAACAAAGGCGAATCTAGTCTATTTAATCGTGATCAAGTTGAATATATGGATGTTTCTACTCAACAAATCGTTTCTGTTGGGGCTTCATTAATTCCATTTCTTGAGCATGATGATGCAAATCGTGCATTAATGGGTGCAAATATGCAACGTCAGGCAGTTCCCACCCTGCGTGCTGATAAACCTTTAGTTGGTACTGGTATGGAGCGTGCTGTTGCTGTTGATTCAGGGGTAACAGTGGTAGCAAAACGTGGAGGAAAAGTGCAATATGTTGATGCTTCACGTATTGTTATTAAAGTAAATGAAAATGAAAGTTATCCAGGTGAAGCTGGTATTGATATATATAATTTAACTAAATATACGCGTTCTAATCAGAATACTTGTATTAATCAGGTCCCATGTGTTTTTTTAGGTGAATTCATTGAACGCGGCGATGTTTTGGCTGATGGTCCATCAACAGATTTAGGTGAATTAGCACTAGGTCAGAACATGCGTGTTGCATTTATGCCATGGAATGGTTATAACTTTGAAGATTCTATTTTGATTTCTGAAAGAGTAGTTCAAGAAGATCGTTTTACTACTATTCATATTCAAGAGTTAGCTTGTATTTCTCGCGATACTAAGTTAGGCCCTGAAGAAATTACTGCAGATATTCCAAATGTCGGTGAAGCTGCATTATCTAAATTAGACGAATCAGGTATTGTATATATTGGTGCCGAAGTTAATGGTGGTGATATTTTAGTAGGTAAAGTAACACCGAAAGGTGAAGCGCAGTTAACTCCAGAAGAAAAATTATTACGTGCAATTTTTGGAGAGAAAGCTTCTGATGTTAAAGATTCTTCATTACGAGTACCAAATGGTGTATCGGGCACAGTTATTGACGTGCAAGTTTTTACCCGCGATGGTGTAGAGAAAGACAAACGTGCTTTAGAAATTGAGAATATGCAATTGCGAGATGTAAAAAAAGATTTGACAGAAGAATTACGCATTTTTGAATCAGGCTTATTTGCTCGTATAAAAACAGTTTTAATTGCTGGTGGAATTGAAAAAAACGAATTACAGAAATTACCGTATGTTAGTTGGTTAAAAATTTCTTTAAAAAATCAAGAAAGACAATATGAATTGCAACAATTAACTGAGCAGTATAATGAACTTAAAGCTGAGTTTGAAAAAAAATTGGATGCTAAACGTCGTAAAATTACTCAAGGTGATGAATTAGCGCCTGGAGTATTAAAAATTGTTAAAGTATATTTAGCAGTAAAACGTCAAATTCAACCAGGTGATAAAATGGCCGGTCGGCATGGTAATAAAGGAGTTATCTCAAAAATTAATCCTGTTGAAGACATGCCTTATGATAAAAATGGTAACCCTGTTGATATTGTTTTAAATCCATTGGGTGTTCCATCTCGTATGAATATAGGACAGATTTTAGAAACCCATTTGGGTATGGCTGCTAAAGGTATTGGTGATAAAATCAATATAATGTTAAAAGAACAACAGGAAGTAAAAAAAATACGAAATTTTATTCAAAAAGCTTATAATTTAGGAGATGATCCTCGTCAAAAAATTGATCTCAATACTTTTTCAGATGAAGAAGTATTGAGATTAGCACATAATTTAAAAAAAGGTATGCCGATTGCTACTCCAGTTTTTGATGGTGCACAAGAAAAAGAAATCAAAGAATTATTAAATTTAGCAGAATTGCAAACTTCTGGTCAAATTACATTGTATGATGGACGTACTGGTGAGAAATTTGAGCGTCAAGTAACTGTTGGTTATATGTATATGTTAAAATTAAATCATTTGGTTGATGATAAAATGCACGCACGTTCAACGGGTTCTTATAGTTTAGTAACTCAACAACCTTTAGGTGGTAAAGCACAATTTGGTGGTCAACGTTTTGGTGAAATGGAAGTTTGGGCTTTAGAAGCATATGGTGCTGCTTATACTTTGCAAGAAATGCTTACAGTTAAATCTGATGATGTTAATGGACGTACTAAAATGTATAAAAACATCGTAGATGGTAATCATCAGATGGAACCAGGGATGCCGGAATCTTTTAATGTATTACTAAAAGAGATACGCTCGTTAGGTATTAATATTGATCTCGAAGATGATTAATTAATGATATACTAAAGTGTGTTAAATGTTTTGCTTTATAAATTATTATAGTTAGTTTTTAAGGAGGAAGTGATTTTTACAAGCCACTTCTTAGCAGGTTTAACTCCGACAGGAGCCCATTTCGTGAAAGATTTATTAAAATTTTTAAAAGCACAAACTAAAATTGAAGAATTTGATGCGATTAAAATTACTTTGGCTTCTCCAGATATGATTCGTTCTTGGTCATTTGGTGAAGTAAAAAAACCAGAAACTATTAATTATCGGACCTTCAAACCTGAACGTGATGGTCTTTTTTGTGCACGTATTTTCGGACCAGTAAAAGATTATGAATGTTTATGTGGTAAATATAAAAGATTAAAACATCGAGGTGTAATTTGTGAAAAATGTGGTGTCGAAGTTACTCAAAGTAAAGTACGTCGAGAACGTATGGGGCATATTGAACTGGCATCACCAACAGCACATATTTGGTTTTTGAAATCATTACCATCACGTATTGGTCTTTTACTTGATATGCCATTGCGTGATATTGAGCGTGTTCTTTATTTTGAATCTTATGTGGTTATTGAAGGAGGTATGACAAGTTTAGAATCTGGAGAAATTTTAAGTGAAGAGCAATATCTTGATGCTTTAGAAGAATTTGGCGATGAATTCGATGCTAAAATGGGTGCAGAGGCCATTCAATCTTTGTTAAAAAATCTTAATTTAGAAAAAGAATGTGATACTTTACGTGAAGAATTTAATTTTACTAATTCTGAAACTAAACGTAAGAAATTAACTAAACGCATTAAATTATTAGAAGCTTTCATGCAATCTGATAATAAACCAGAATGGATGATTTTGAATGTACTTCCTGTATTACCTCCAGATTTGCGTCCATTGGTTCCATTAGATGGTGGTCGTTTTGCAACCTCTGATTTGAATGATTTATATCGTCGAGTAATTAATCGAAATAATCGTTTAAAGCGATTATTAGACTTATCGGCACCTGATATCATTGTACGTAATGAAAAAAGAATGTTACAGGAGGCAGTTGACGCATTATTGGATAATGGTCGTAGAGGAAGAGCTATTACTGGTTCAAATAAGCGTCCTCTAAAATCTTTATCTGATATGATTAAAGGTAAACAAGGACGTTTTCGTCAAAACTTACTTGGTAAACGTGTTGATTATTCTGGACGTTCTGTAATTACGGTAGGTCCATATTTGCATTTGCATCAGTGTGGTTTGCCTAAAAGAATGGCATTGGAATTATTTAAGCCATTTATTTATGGTAAATTGGAGTTGCGTGGATTAGCAACAACAATTAAAGCAGCAAAAAAAATGGTTGAGCGAGAAGAATCTGTTGTTTGGGATATTTTAGATGAAGTAATTCGTGAACATCCAGTAATGCTAAATCGTGCACCAACATTACATCGTTTAGGAATTCAAGCATTTGAGCCTATTTTGATTGAAGGTAAAGCAATTCAATTACACCCATTAGTTTGTGCTGCTTACAATGCTGATTTTGATGGTGATCAAATGGCGGTTCATGTTCCTTTAACTTTAGAAGCTCAATTAGAAGCTCGTGCTTTGATGATGTCAACAAATAATATTTTATCTCCAGCAAGTGGAGAACCTATCATTGTACCATCGCAAGATGTTGTTCTTGGGTTATACTATATGACTCGTGATTGTGTGAATGCGAAAGGTGAAGGTATGGTATTATCTGGACCTAAAGAAGCAGAAAGAGTTTATCGTACAGGATTTGCATCATTAAATGCTCGAGTAAAAGTACGTATAACAGAAAAATTACGAGACAATGATAATATAAAAGATGTAACTCAGTTGATTGATACTACAATTGGTCGAGTTATTTTATGGATGATAGTTCCTCAAGGTTTACCATATTCTTTAGTTAATCAACCATTAGGTAAAAAAGCAATCTCAAAAATGTTAAATACTTGTTACCGTATTTTAGGATTAAAACCAACTGTAATTTTTGCTGATCAGATTATGTATACTGGATTTGCATATGCTACACGTTCTGGTGCTTCTGTTGGTATTGATGATATGATTATACCTGATACAAAAGCTAGCATTGTTGCTGAAGCTGAATCTGAAGTTGCAGAAATTCAGCAACAGTTTCAATCTGGTTTAGTAACTGCTGGCGAACGTTATAATAAAGTTATTGATATTTGGGCTGCTGCTAATGAGCGTGTTGCAAAAGCAATGATGGAAAATCTATCAACTGAAACAGTTATGAACCGGTTTGGAAAAAATGAAAAACAAGTGTCATTTAATAATATTTTTATGATGTCTGATTCTGGTGCCCGCGGCTCTGCTGCTCAAATACGTCAGTTAGCTGGTATGCGCGGTTTGATGGCAAAACCAGATGGTTCAATTATTGAAACACCGATTACAGCTAATTTTCGTGAAGGGTTAAATGTATTACAATATTTCATTTCTACTCATGGTGCTCGTAAAGGTTTAGCCGATACAGCATTAAAGACAGCAAATTCAGGGTATTTAACTCGTCGTCTAGTTGATGTGGCTCAGGATTTAGTTGTAACTGAAGATGACTGTAACACTCATGATGGTATTTTAATGACACCAGTAATCGAAGGTGGTGATGTTAAAGAACCTTTGCGTGACCGTGTATTAGGAAGAGTGACAGCAGAAGATATATTGATACCTGGTAAAGCTGATATTTTAATACCACGTAATACTTTATTAAGTGAGCAAGGATGTGATGAATTAGAAGCAAATTCAATTGATAGCGTTAAAGTTCGATCTGTTGTAAGTTGTGACACTGATTTTGGTGTTTGTGCAAAATGTTACGGACGTGATTTAGCGCGTGGCCATATCATTAATAAAGGTGAAGCTGTAGGTGTTATTGCTGCACAATCGATTGGTGAACCAGGTACACAATTGACAATGCGAACATTTCATATTGGTGGTGCAGCATCACGTGATGCTTCTGAATCTAGCATTCAAGTGCGAAATACAGGTAATATTAAGTTAGTTAATGCTAAATTTGTAAAAAATATTGCAGGTAACTTAGTGATTACTTCTCGTAATACAGAAGTTAGAGTGGTTGATGGATTTGGGAGGACAAAAGAGAGTTATAAAGTACCTTATGGTGCTCAACTTAATAAAGATAATAGTGATGTAGTAAATACTGGAGAAATAATTGCTAATTGGGATCCACATACCATGTCTGTCATTAGTGAAGTTTCTGGTATTATTCGTTTTTCTGATATGTCAGATGGACAATCTATTATACGTCAAACAGATGAGTTAACTGGTTTGTCATCTATTGTTGTTTTGGATACTGCTGAACGTCCTACTGGTAGTAAAGATTTACGTCCTGCACTCCGTATTGTTGACGAAAAAGGAAATGATGTATTAATCCCCGGCACTGATATGTCTGCACAATACTTCTTACCTGGTAAGGCCATCATTCAATTAGATGATGGTGCAATAATTAATATTGGTGATACACTAGCTCGCATTCCACAAGAATCTGGAGGAACTAAAGATATTACTGGTGGATTGCCACGCGTAGCAGATCTTTTTGAAGCACGGAGACCAAAAGAAGCTGCCATTTTAGCTGAAATTACAGGTATTATTTCTTTTGGTAAAGAAACTAAAGGTAAACGTCGCCTAGTAATTATGCCTTTGTCTGGTGGTGAAGCATATGAAGAAATGATTCCTAAATGGCGTCAACTTAATGTTTTTGAAGGTGAAAGAGTTGAGCGTGGTGATGTCATTTCTGATGGCCCAGAATCTCCACACGACATTTTGCGTTTGCGTGGTGCTCATTTTGTAGCACGTTATATTACTAATGAAGTGCAAGAAGTTTATCGTTTGCAAGGTGTAAAAATTAATGATAAACATATTGAGGTTATTGTTCGGCAAATGTTGCGTAAGGTAACCATAATTGATGTTGGTAACTCTGAATTTTTAGCGGGCGAGCAAGTTGAGTATGCACGTGTTAAAATAGCTAACAGAAAATTAAAAGAAGAAGGTAAAAAACTTGCAACCTTTAGTCGTGACTTGTTAGGTATTACTAAAGCTTCTTTAGCAACAGAGTCTTTTATTTCTGCTGCGTCATTTCAAGAAACAACACGTGTTCTTACTGAAGCGGCGGTTGCTGGTAAGAAAGATGAACTTCGTGGTTTAAAGGAAAATGTTATTGTTGGTCGATTAATTCCTGCAGGTACAGGATATGCGTATCATCAAGATAGAAGAGGTCGTCTTCGTAAGATGATTAATCCGTCATCACATCATCAAGTAACTGCTGATGAAGCAACTGCTAATTTAGCTGAGCTGTTAAATGCTGGATTTTCTAATAAAGATATTCATTAAAAATTAGATTAGATATTTTGTTTTTTTAAAGCATCAATATTAAGAATTTTATTAGGTATATTTTTTAATGCTTTTTATTTATAAAACATTTTTATAAAAATGAAATTTATTTGATAATATTTTGTGTTGTTTATATTTTTATGTAATCATTAAAATTTAAATAAAATTTAATATAAAAGAATTATAGTTTTTATGGAGTCTATTTTTTGCGATTAAAGAATGATCGTTATATACGTGCATTATTAAAACAACCCGTTGATATGACTCCAATATGGATGATGCGTCAAGCCGGACGTTATTTGCCTGAATATCAAATAATTCGAAAAAAAGCTGGTGGATTTTTATCATTGTGCAAAAATCCCGAATTAGCTTGTGAAGTAACATTGCAACCTTTATCTCATTTTCCATTAGATGCCGCAATCCTTTTTTCAGATATTTTAACGCTTCCAGATGCGATGGGGTTAGGTCTCTACTTTTCAAAAAAAAATGGTCCTTGTTTTAAACGTCCTGTTCGTTATTTTTCTGATGTTAATAAATTACCTATTCCTGATCCTGAACAGGAATTAAGTTATGTCATAAATGCTGTACGTTCTATTCTTAAAGCACTGGATGGTCAAGTACCATTAATAGGCTTTTCTGGAAGTCCATGGACATTATCAACTTATATGGTAGAAGGAACAAGCAGCAAAAATTTTAGTTATATTAAAAAAATGATGTATATGGAACCAAAAATATTACATGTATTATTAGATAAATTAGCTAAAAGTATTATTCTTTATCTTAATGCTCAAATACAAGCAGGAGTTCAGTCAATTATAATTTTTGATACTTGGGGCGGGGTATTGACAAAATCTGCATACAATGAATTTTCATTATATTATATTCAACAAATTATTGATAGTTTATATCGCGAATATAACGGATATAAAATACCAATTACTTTGTTTACCAAAGGTGGTGGACAATGGTTAGAATTAATGGCAATGACAGGTTGTGATGCATTAAGTATTGATTGGATGACAAGTATAGATAATGCGCGTTTTCGTGTAGGTAATCAAGTAGCTTTACAGGGTAATATGGATCCTGCGGTATTATATGCTTCATCAGAGCGAATTGAGCGTGAAGTTGCAATGATTTTAAAACAATTTGGTCAAGGTAGTGGGCATGTTTTTAGTTTAGGACATGGGATTAATCAGGATACAATATCTAAAAATATAAAAATTTTTGTTAATTTAGTTCATAAATTATCTAAAAAATATCACTGATTAAATCAAGAAACTTTTAATAAAATAATAAAATTTTATGCAAATAATTTTTCTATATAAGATAAAATATTATTTCATATAATATTTTTGTATTTTATGAAAATATCGTTTTATGTTTAATTTTTAATTTTTGCTTTTAATATTTAAAAATATTTTTATTATCTTTTATAAAACTTGTTATTTACAGATCATTATCTTGATACTACAAATAACTAATTTAAAAGAAATTATAATTAATATTATTTTTAAAAAAATCTTTATATTTCATATCTTTGATGTGCAATTTTTTAATAAAAAAAATAAAATTTTAAAGATATATTTTTAAAAAAATAAAAATTAGAAATGAATATTTGATTTGTTATTATGTAATAAATTATTTTAAAAATCTATCAACAAAATTATTGCTATAAATTTTGTTTATAATTTTATAAAAAAATTTTAAAAACATTTTAAAAAATATAAATAAAAATTGAGTTTTTTATATTGTAAATTCTTAATTTTTATCAAATTTATCTAAAAAATACATAAAATTATGATATATGTAGTTTAATAGTATGTAATAAAATAGTGAATCTTGTAAAAGATAATAAATATTTATTTTATTTTTAACTGCTATATTATTTTATGAATAAATTATTAATTTGCATACCAATATTTTTTGCAATTTTTAATTTATAATTTATGATATACAATATATACATATCAATTTTTGTATTTTTTTGATAAACTTGTGCTTTAATTTTTGATATAAAAAATAAAAAATAATATAATAGCTTTATTAAGCTTTTTTGTTTATTTGTTCTATTTTACTATTTATTAATAAAAATATGCATTTTTCAAAAAATATTTTTAGATATTATCTTTATGAAGATTGTTTTGTGTATTAAAATCATATATATCATGCGATGTTCGATTTAAATTATGCTATACTTTTATAACTTTATTTTGAATTACAAAATAAAATTTAAACGATTGTTTTATTTGACCACAAGATAATAGTACATTAATATGATAAATATTTTTTTAATTTCTATTTTTTAGAATTTCTGAAAAAATTTTTATCATTTCTATTTTAAAGTCATTTGATTTAAGATAAAAAAGAAATTATTAACAAATAATTTTAATGAAGAAATAATTAGTTTAATAAAAATAAAATTATTCAAAGTGTTCATATAATTTTTAAAATAATATTTTTTAATGCATTTAAGGTCATAAAAAACTAATTTCTATATTTTTTTATTTATAACAAATATTGTGCATGAAATTATTTTTCTTTTTTTAAAAGAATTTAATGTCCCCTTCGTCTAGAGGCCCAGGACCTCGCCCTTTCACGGCGGTAACAGGGGTTCGAATCCCCTAGGGGACGCCATAAACTTAGAAAATAACATTTTTATATTTTTTATTAATTTTAAAAAATCTTTCTTTTAAAAAAGAAGCAAATAAAGTAGTTTTTATAAAAACTCTAATGTTATTTATTGTTATATTCATGAATGTTAATCAATAATTTTAATAATAAGATAAAATAATAAATATTTTTTAATAAAAAAAATTTTGTTTTGATTTTATAATGTAAACAAATAACTTGAATACACGTTAATTTGAATACACGTTAATTTGAATACACGTTAATTTTTTATTTATGTTTTTTATTTTTTTGTGATTTTAAAATAATTTGTATAAATTTTAAAATTAATATAATTTTTATTTTTAATAATATTTGAAATTATATCCTATTAAATTTTATTATATTTATCTATTTATATAAAAGTTTTATTTTTCGTATTTTTAAGGTGAAAAAATATGTTTTTTAACGTGATTTTTTATAAAAATTTATAGCTATTCTATATTTTTTTACTTAAAAAGTTTGATCTTTTGTGTTCATTTTTATTTTACAAAAAAGAATAGTATAATATATCTAGTTTGTATAAAATGTTATTGTTTTCTATTTTATAAAAATAGAAGATTATTTTTGTTATATTTGATTATATAATATAATTTTATTATAATTGTACAAGTGTATATGTCGAAAATCTAATTATTTAATTTTCGATTCTGTATAAAGTACATGTTTACGTGCAATAGGATCAAATTTTTTTATTTTTAATTTTTCTGGCATGTTACGTTTGTTTTTTGTTGTAGTATAAAAATGACCTGTACCTTCAGGAGAAACTAATTTTATTTTATTTCGAATGCTTTTTGCCATTTTTGAAAGGATTCCCGCTTTAATAATCTTTAGTATGTATGATATTATTATATTGCTTCAATGAGTTTTCTATTCCCTTTTTGTCAATGATACGCATTCCTTTTGCGGATACACGGAGTTTTATAAAACGTTTTTCTGATTCTAACCAGAATCGATGAAAATGCAGATTTGGTAAAAAACGACGTTTAGTTGCATTCATTGCATGTGATCGATTGTTGCCGCTCATTGGACGTTTTCCAGTTACTTGACAAATTCGTGACATTTTTATTACTGCTCCAGATAACTTATTTTTTAAAATTTGTAATTTGTTATTTTTTGATTATATATAAAAAAATACTTCATTCAATTAATTTATCTTTAAATTGATTTTTTATTTTCAGATAAAAAAGATATTATACATATTTTGATATTTTGCTCAAGTTTTCAATCAAAAAAAATACATTATTTGCGTCATAATTTTTTAATGATTATGTTTTTTAAAAAAAAGATTAACCAAAATCATATCTTTAAAAAAATATTATACTGAAATTTAAATTTTTAGCTTTATGAAAAAAATAAACTTTATCATTTAAAAATATTATTTTTTTAGAAATTTCTTTGTTTGTTTGAAAATAAATTAATTAAAATTAAATATTGACTACTTAACACTTTTGTTTTTTTAAATAAAATTTAACAAGTATTTTAATATTTAAAAATTTTATAAAAAAATATTATTTAAATTCTAATTTTTTTTAAACATAAATAATTATAATAATTTCTGCAAAAATATGCTGTATGTTTTTTGAAGTATAAAATTGAAATTACTAAAAATGATTCATAGTTGATTAAAAAAGTTTGTCAAAATGTAACAAATTAATTTTTGATTTATAAATTTATTTTTTTATATTATTAATATAGCATATAAATATAAAATAATATTTTATTGTTGTTATTATTTTTATAACATATAACTTGATAGTAGAAGTAAATAAGAATTTATGGGATATTCAGTAATCGTACTATCTGCTTTGGATATCTAATAATATGGAAGGACTTCTCAATAAACATATCATCATTGGTATTAGTGGTAGTATAGCAGCTTACAAAACACCAGAATTAATTCGTTTTTTACGTAGATATGGGGCTAAAGTAAGAGTCATAATGACTCATTCTGCTAAATTTTTTATTACATCATTAACATTACAAAGTATTTCTGATTATCCAGTAGTTGATGATTTTTTAAACCCTAGTATGAATGCTACAATCAATCATATCGAATTAGCAAAATGGGCAGATTTAATTATATTAGTTCCTGCAACTGCAGATTTAGTGGCTCGGTTATCTATTGGTATGGCTAATGATTTATTAACAACAATTTGTCTAGCTTCAAAGGCTAAAATCGCTGTAGTACCAGCGATGAATAAAAATATGTATCAAGCTAAAATTACTCAACAGAATATAAGAATACTTAAAGATCGTAATATTTTAGTTTGGGGTCCTGATGAAGGTCAGCAGGCTTGCGGTGACATTGGACCTGGTAGAATGTTAGATCCCCTGATAATAGGTAAGTTAGCAAAATATACTTTGCAATATCAAAAAAATATTTCAAAATTGCATTTTGCTATTACAGCAGGCCCTACACAAGAAAAAATAGATCCAGTGCGTTTTATAACCAATTATAGTTCTGGAAAAATGGGTTTTGCAATAGCTCAAGCAGCTGCAGAAAGGGGTGCTCAAGTCACATTAATTACTGGACCAGTTCATTTATCAACACCTAAAGGTGTTGAACGAATTAATGTTGTAAGTGCATTAGATATGTATCGTCAAGTACATAATATAATTCATCAAAAAGAAATATTTATTGGTTGTGCTGCAGTTAGTGATTATCGCCCAAAAACATTTAAAAAAGAAAAAATTAAACAACAGGAAAATGAAATCAGTGTTACTTTTGTAAAAAATCCTGACATTGTAGCCAGTGTTGGTAAATTGCTAAAACATCGTCCTTATGTTGTTGGTTTTGCAGCAGAAACAGAAAATATAAAAGAATACGCACGTAATAAACGTATAGAAAAAAAGTTAGATCTTATTTGTGCAAATGATATTTCATCATCTTCGCATGGTTTTAATTCAGATAATAATGCTTTGTATTTGTTTTGGGAAAATAAAGAAATGTATTTGCCATATAGTCATAAATTAGAGCTTGGTCATCGTTTACTTAGTGAGATACTTAAACATTATGAAAAAAAAAATAAACATTAAAGTTCTTGATATTCGTGCAGGAGATGTATTTCCTTTACCTGCTTATGCAACAGAAGGTTCTGCTGGATTAGATTTACGAGCTTGTACAGACAAAGTTTTTTATCTTAAACCAGGCAACACTGAGTTATTACCTACTGGATTAGCAGTACACATTGCAGATAAAGGATTAACTGCAATCATTCTTCCTCGTTCAGGTTTAGGTCATAAACATGGTATTGTATTAGGTAATTTGGTTGGTTTAATAGATTCTGATTATCAAGGTGAATTAATGATTTCAGTGTGGAATCGTAGTAATGAAACATTTATAATTAAACCTGGTGAACGTGTGGCACAAATGGTTTTTGTGCCAATTGTTCAAGTAGAATTTGTAATTGTGAAGGATTTTAAAAAAACAAAACGCAATATTCATGGTTTTGGTCATTCAGGTTATCAATAGTTTTTCTATTTTTAAAATATAAATAATTTATATTTTTGTTTATAAAATATAAAAGTGTGTTTTTCTTATTTTAAAAAAATACAATGATAGAGAGTAATAGTAGTAATTTTTTAATCAGTTATTTTAATATTTATTAAAGATATCAAAATAGTCATTATTTTAAAGTGTAATTATATAATTTATTTAAAGATTAACTAATATCATGTGATAAAATCTATTTTTTGTTGCAAAGTAAAGAATATATAAGAATTATAAAATATAATGCAGGTTTATTAAATTTTATAAAATAATTAAAATTTTTAGATAATTACAATTATTATGAGATATAAAATAATATTGATATTAGATTTTCAAAATCTTGTGTTTTGTTTTTTTGATTTTAAAAATTTAGATAAATAAATTTAGATAATATATATGACAAATAGAATTAATAAAATCAATTATATATAAATATTAGAAAAAATAATGTGTTTATTCATATTATTAAATATTTCTTAAATAAGATATTCTTAAGATGCTAATGTTTCACTTAACTTTTTATAAAGTTAGTTAAAATAAATAAGAATGAAAAGTACAAAAATATCAAAAAAAATTAGTTAGTATTTAGTTTGTTTTTATTGCTTTTTTTTGTGCTTTAAAAATACTTTGTATACCATTTTTTGCTAAGGCAAGCAATAATAGTAGTTCATCATGACTAAATGGTTTGCCTTCAGCAGTACCTTGCACTTCAATCATTTTTCCGTTATCCATCATAACAATATTCATATCTGTATCTGCTACACAATCTTCACTATATTCTAGGTCACACATCGCTTGACCATTTACAATACCAACAGAAACTGCAGCAACCATGAATTTAAGAGGATTGTGTTTTATTTTTTTTTCTGTTAACATTTTATTTAATGCATCATATAAAGCAATATAAGCGCCAGAAATTGCAGCAGTACGGGTACCGCCGTCAGCTTGAATTACATCACAATCTAATATAATAGTATATTCAAATAATTGATTTAAATCTACCGAAGCGCGTAGAGCACGTGCAATCAAACGTTGTATTTCCATAGTACGGCCAGTTTGTTTGCCTTTTGTAGCTTCGCGTATATTACGATAATGTGTTGCGCGTGGTAACATGCCGTATTCTGCTGTTATCCAACCCTGTGATTGTCCTTTTAAAAATCTGGGAACACCTTCTGTAATTGTTGCATTGCATAATACTTTGGTATTACCAAATTCAATAAAAACAGAACCTTCAGCATGTTTGCTATATTCTCGTGTTATTGTAATAGGACGCACTTGTTCAGGTTTTCGATTTTTTGTACGCATTGTATTTCTCTCTATGCTAAAAATAATATTATCAATAATATATGTGTAGTTATTATACGTTCTTAAAGATTGAATGCCTATGTTATGCTGTTATTTAAAGTTTATTTTTTAATAATGTCATAATTATTTTTAAGGAAAATGTATATGATTCGTAGTATGACAGCTTTTGTACGATTAGATATAAAAAATGAATGGGGGCATGCAGTTTGGGAACTTCGGTCTTTGAATCAACGTTATCTTGAAATATGTATTTTTTTGCCTGAATTTTTGCGAAATTTGGAGCCATTGATTCGCAATCGTTTGCGTGAAAGGTTGACAAGAGGAAAAATAGAATGCAAATTATATTTTGAAATGAATATGGATAAAAAAAATGCATTCATGTTAAATATAAAATTAATGAAAGAATTAATTAATATAGTTAATAAAATAAAAAAATATGCTGATATAGGCAACATAAATCCATTAGACATTCTTCGGTGGCCTGGAATTATAGTTAACAAAACACAAAATTTAGATGTTATTTCTTCTTGTTTATTAGCAGAGTTAGAATCTGCCTTGGATAATTTAATTTATAATCGTGAAAGTGAAGGAAAAAAGTTAAAAGTATTTATTGAAAAACGTTTGCATGCTGTTTATAAAGAAATAAAAAAAATTCGTTGTCAGATGCCTGAGATTTTAAAGTTACAAAAGCAACGATTATTAAATAAGTTACAAGAAGCACAGATTCAAATAGATGATAATCGTTTAGCGCAGGAGATAATTATATTGGCTCAACGCATTGATATTAATGAAGAGCTTGATAGAATTGAGGCTCATGTAATAGAAACGTGTAATGTTTTAAATAAAGATAAAATTGTGGGTCGTCGTTTAGATTTTATAATGCAAGAATTTAATCGTGAAGTAAATACATTAGCTGGAAAATCTATTAATCTTGCAGTTACTAACTCTGCAATTGAATTAAAAGTATTAGTAGAACAAATGCGTGAGCAGATTCAAAATATTGAATAATTTAGTGTTATTTATTTAAGATAATATAAATTTCTTAAAATAAAATTTTTGATTAAATGAATTATTTGTTGATATTTTTTTTAAAAGATGTGTATCTTTTTGAAATATATAAAGTATTGTATAAAAATTGTCTATCTGAAAATAGATATTAAAAAATATGTAATTTTTATATAAGAAGTAATGAGTGTTTATCAAATAATAAAAAAATTGTAATAATTTTATGAGTATATAATTATAGTTATAATATAAATATTGGTTTAATACTTTTTTATAATATAAATATATATATGATATTTTTGTATGTATTTTTAGAATTAAAAATGAGATTTAAATCTTATTATATTGTTAGCATTTATTTGATAAGTTATATACGTATAATATTTAAAATATTGTAAAATTATTTTTTAATATATTTTGAATGAATGTTTTATCATAATATTTAAAAGTATAAATTCATTCTATGAATATATTTTTATTATCTTAGTAATATCATAATTCTCTTTAGAAAAACAATAAATTTAATTTATAATAATTATCATAAAATAAATATTCAATGTTATAAATTTAAAATAAATTTTTAGTTTAAAGGACACTATGAATAAAACAAAAATAAGAAAAATTGGTGTTTTAACTAGTGGTGGTGATGCGCCTGGAATGAATGCTGCTATACGTAGTGTCGTGAGGACAGGCCTCTCTGAAGGTCTAGAGATGTACGGTATTTATGATGGTTATATGGGACTTTATGAAAATAAAATTAAAAAATTTGATTGTTTTAGTGTTTCGGATATTATTAATCGTGGTGGTACTTTTTTAGGTTCTGCTCGTTTTCCCGAATTTCGCAATAGCAAAAAAATAAGAGAGCAAGCCATTATTAATACAAAAAAACATGATATTGATGCTTTAGTAATTATTGGTGGGGATGGTTCTTATAGGGGTGCAAAACAGATTATTACAGCTGGTATTTCTTGTATTGGATTACCTGGAACTATTGACAATGATGTTGCAGGAACTGATTATACTATTGGTTATTTTACAGCGTTAGATACGATTGTTGAAGCAATTGATCGTTTGCGTGACACTTCTACTTCTCATAAACGTATTTCGATTGTTGAGATAATGGGTCGTCATTGTGGTAATTTGACTTTGTCTGCAGCTATAGCTGGAGGTTGTGAATTTATAGTATTACCAGAAATCCCTTTTTATAAAGAAGAATTATTAGAAGAAATTAAATCTGGATTACTAAAAGGAAAACGTCATGCTATCGTAGCTATTACTGAAGATATTTGTGATGTTAATAAATTAGCAAAATATATTGAAAGAGCAACAAAACATGAAACAAGAGCTACTATTTTAGGTCATATTCAGCGTGGTGGCACTCCAGTAGCTAATGATCGTGTTCTCGCATCTCATATGGGAGCTTATTCCATACAGTTACTTTTAGAAGGGCATACTGATCGTTGTGTCGGCATTCAGAATGATAAACTTGTTCATCATAATATTATTGATGTAGTAAAAAATATGAAACGTCAATTTAAAAAGAATTGGTTAGATATGGCAAAAAAACTTTATTAATTTTATTTTTTATATTAAAAAATTGCATTTTTTATTTAAAAAAAGATAAATTTTGTTTGTTATTTTAGAAAAAAATAAAATTTTTATATTTTAAGTTAAATTAATGATTGGAATAGTTGAATTTTTATATATAAAAATGCTGAAAACTATCAAAATAGTGATTTTTAATTTTTGTACTATTAATATTATATTAATACAACATTTGCATTATAATTAATAATAGGAGTGATCACCATGCTTATGTTCTGTAGAATCTTTGATGCCTTTTAATTCATTTGAGAACATATTTAGTAATTGTTTTTCAATATTTTCTTTTAAGGTAAAATTTGCCATTGTGCAACCGTTACAGCCCCCTCCAAATTTTAAAATTGCATATCCATCGTGATTGACTTTTATTAGTGAAACGTGTCCCCCGTGTTCTGCTAATTGTGGATTAATTTGGAATTTTATGACATACTTAATTCTTTCAGTTAATGAAGTGGATTTATCTAAAATTATATTTGTTTTTGCATGTGGTGCTATTATGGTTAGTTGGGATCCTGTCTGATCTTTTATTAAATCTATTTCTGCTTCTTTTAAAAAAGAAAGGCTAATTTTATCCACGTATGCTGAAAACTTATCAAATTTAAATTCGATATCATTTTTTTCGATGGTATTTTTTGGATAAAAAGAAACGCCGCATTCAGCAGATGGAGTCCCGGGATTAATGACAAATATGCGAATTTGTGTACCAGGTTCTTTTTTTTTTAATAGTTTTCTAAAGTGTATTTGTGCTTCTTCTGTAATATTAATCATAATTTATATTTAGTAATATTTTTATTATATTTTTTAATTATACGATATTTTATTTTATTTTTGCAAGTTTTTTAATATAATTCAAGATTAATTTAATCAAAAAAATATTAAAAAATTAGATTTTTTTATTAATAAAAAAGTATTGTATTTTGTAATTTTTTTATTTTAATTTTTGTATATTATACAGTATTAATTATTAGATGTATTTTTTTAAATGTAATTATGTTATTAATATAAAAATATTGAATAAAAAAATTAATAGATTGTGCTATGTAAAACAAAAACTTTTTGAAGTATTATTAATATTTATACTATTTTTCTAAAATTATTTAGGCATAATAAATATTATGGATACAATAATTACTATAAATAATTTTATTTTTTTGAAAATTGTAATAAATTATTGTTCATTTTTTAAAAAAAATATTATATAAAGAAAAAAATAATAAATTCATTTTTCATAAAAAAGGATTCATATAAATTTTTCATTTTTATAAATAACAAAGCAATTCATAATGTATTTTAGAGAAAATAAAAATGAGTACATTTTTTTGGGAGAAGGTTGGCACAGGAAAGCAAGATATTGTTTTATTACATGGGTGGGGATTAAATTCAGAAGTTTGGAGAACTATTGTTAAAGTAGAATTTAGTGCGAATTTTTGTTTTCATTTTGTTGATTTGCCAGGTTATGGTCGCAATCATATGTTTCCACCTCTTTCATTAGAAGAAATTACTGAAACTATTTGGAAACAAGCACCAAAAGATTCTATTTGGTTAGGTTGGTCATTGGGTGGATTAATTGCTAGCATGATTGCATTAAAGCATCCAAAAGAAATCTCTGGCTTAATAACAGTAGCTTCTTCTCCTTGTTTTGTTCAGAAAAATAATTGGCCTGGCATTAAATCAATAATTCTTCAAAATTTTGAACAACAATTACGACTTAATTTTAATAGTACTATTGAACGATTTCTTGAATTACAAATATTAGATACTAATTCAGTGGATGAAGACATAAATTTATTAAAAATATTAATTTTAAAACAACCATTGCCTTCATCAGCTGTTTTAAAAAAAGGTTTAAACATTTTACAAAAAACTGATTTAAGAAAATCTTTGTTAACTTTTAAAGGACCTTTTTTGCGTATTTATGGAGATCTTGATACTTTAGTACCTAAAAAAATATCATCAATTATAGATAAATGGTTACCAAAATCTTCTTCTATTATTATGAAAAATGCTGCTCATGCACCTTTTATTTCTCATCCATATAATTTTGTTAAATTATTGATAGATTTTTCTGATCAATTGAAATAATAAATATATAAGCAATAATAAATATATGTAATATTAATTAAAAAATATTTTTTATAAAACTATTTATAGTGTCCTTTTTAATTATGATAGCTACTTATTATTAAAAACAAAACTCAATATTTTTTAAAACGATATGTAATAACATAATAAAAGTGTTCATGCAAGTATAATGTGCGATATTTTTATAGTTTATAATTACTTACTGTTCGCTTAAAATTAATTTTAATATTTATAAAAAATATAAAATATCATTAAAAACAAAATTTAAATATTACATTTTTATATTTTATATAAATTATTTAATAACTGCTATTTTAGAGTTTTTTCTTTGATTGTGATCATATAGTTTTAGACGCAATAATCAATAAAATATTATTCATTTTTTTATAAATTTATTTTCCTAAAACTATTAAGCATAATGCATTATTTATTTATATTTTGTAAGTTGATGAATATGCTATAAAAAATAATAACTTTAATTTTATGAAAATCTAAATTATTTGTATTGAAAGTCTTTCACTATTTTGCTATAAATTTTACTCTAATATAATACTTAATTTATTATAAAGTTTAATGTTTTTGATTGTTTAATATAAAAAAAATTTATTAATAAAATAATAATTAATAACATGCGATATTAGTATTTTTTTATGTTTTTTTAATGTACCTCTATTAATAAAAAATATATATTTAAAATAAATTGTTTTTGTAATGAAAAAATTGATATTTTTTAAATACATTAATTATTTTTATTTATTAAAAAATATATAGTATATAGTCATCAAAAATTTTTAAATAAAATTTAATAAAAAATATTTGTATATTAATATATTTCATATCAAATAATTTAGTAATAAATTTTTGATATTTTGTAGTTATATAGTTAAAAAATTTGTTTATCATGATATTTAAATGATAAGTAAATTAATAAGATCTTTATAGGCTAATAAAAATATTTAAAATTTATTTTGTAAAAATTTATTTTATATATTTACTTTTATGCAGTGATTTTTTAGAAAATTTAACATTATATTTGTAATAGCCTGCAAAAATTAAACATACATATTATGATTTTTTTTAAACAAATTGTTATTGATTCATTTTGAAGCTTTCATGCTTAAATACATTAGTATAATAAAGTTATGATAAATATATCAGTACTATAAATAATTCTAAATATTTAATAATTGGGTCATAAGTAAAACATATATTTTAATGATATTAGAAAGAATCTTATTATTTTTTTAAAGTTAATAGAAATTAGTTATTATATTAATATCTTTAATTTGTATTTTAAAAATACTTCAATATGTTAATTTTAAAAAATTGCTGTAGTTAAAAATATGCAAAACAATCAATAATATTATTATTGCAGATGATATGCATCTAGATATTTTACTTAAACGTTATTTAAATAAATAATAGGTTTTGAAATACTATAGTACATCTTATTTATGCTAAGAAAATAGATTCTATTTTAACATATAATATTATTAATTTGATTATATTCAAATTTTAAGGTATTGGAAGATTTGTTTAGGTAAAGATAATTTATTCTTTATCGTTTAAGAAGTTACAAGAATGTTCTGTAATCATTGTGCTTAAAGGAATATTTGAAAAGTAAATTGTGGATTATTAAATTAGAAATTAAAAGTTGATGATTTTTAAAAACCATTTAATTTCAGAAAATTATTAATTTATATTTTGGTAGTATTGCTATGTTAAGTAAATAAATTAAACTGTTTATTTGCACAAAATGAAGAAGTTATATATTTTGGTAAGTGTAAATTAAATATAAGTATATAAGAAATATTTCTAAATAATAAAATTAATCTTATCAAGAAATGGTAAATTTACAGTTTTTAAAGTTTTTTAGAGTTTTTATTTATCTAAATCTTTATCTTATAAGAAAAATTATGAGTTTTTCTAAAAAAAATAGGTATCATACTATATAGTAAATGTTTTTTATGGATTTAGAAAATTCTTATTTTTATATCAGATTATTGAGTATGATCTAAGTCATCTGAATTATATAACCAATTGAGAAATTTAGGTTCTGTTTTTGTACTAGATTATACTTCATCATAAACATTAAATATTAAAATGAAAAATATTTGATGAAATTTATTATTTGTAATTAATTTATGTGATATCTATTTTATTTTTAGATTCAGTAAAGAACATGATTTTAAAGAAATTATACTATCAATTGGAATTTTTAAAAATTTTTTATTTATGAAATAATACACAATTTTTTTTGCTTAATAATTCTATATGTTATTTTTCTTTATGATATTTCCTTTAATCTAATAATAGATTAAAATTTTTTATTTTGATTTGATATTTTATATAATTTTTTATAAATATTTAAAATAAATAAAATTAAGTTTTTTATGTTTTTTGAGTGTTTTTAAAGTATTTTAATGTGTTTTAAGATTTCATTGATATAAAGAATTTTATGATATTGTTATTTTATTTATGTATTAAATACATTAATTATTTATATTTTTTTTATTTACAATATATTATAAATAAAAAAATTAAAAAAAATAATTTGGATTTATTTTTTATAAAAAATTGTAAAAAATAAAAATATAAACTTTAGCAATTCAATATATTTTTGTTATTTTATTTATAAATAATAACTAATATTTTTTAAATAAATTATATATGAATTATATTATTTATATAAATTATAAATGTTATTTTCCTAAAATTGATTTTTTATTGCAAACATAATAACATATATTATTTTTAAATTCTTAAAAGCAGAAAAATAAAATAATGTATTTTTAATATTAAAGCTGTAAATTAATTATTATTCTATTATTTGTTAATATTTTTAAGAATATCTTTTTTATTTGCAAGTATTTTAAAAAAAATTTAATTAATTGTTTAATATATAAGATATTTTTTTAGTAAACATATCATTTTTTAAAAAATAAATTATTTTTTTTAGTATAAAAATACATTTAAAGTAATAATATTAAAAATAATAAATAATAATTTTTGTATATTTTTGTTATAAAAAAAACTCTTATTATTTTATAATGTTTTTTTAGATAATAAAGATAAGTTAAAATAACATTAAAATTTTAATATGTTAATTTTTTCATAGTACTTTGATATTTTAAAATATTTATTTTTAATTCATATAATGTTTTTTAAGAAGTAAATTTAATATAAAATATCATTAAAATAGGTTTTTATAATAAAAATAGAATGATTTTATGAAATAAAAAACATAAATTATCACATATTTATAAAATAAATTAATATCTGAATCGTATTTTATCAAGAATTATGTAAATATTAATAATTATTAAAAGCATATGATTTTTTATAAATTTAAATGCATTTCATGTTTTTTAAATTTTTAATAAAAAGTAATTAAAATATAAAAATATTATTTATATAATTAAGAATACGTTAAAAAATATTTTCTGTAAATTTTAAGATTTCTTTATGTTAAATATTTTTATATGTATTATTGAAGTATACCATTTCAGAGATTTTTTGATAAAAAGTTTTTAAAAACACTATTTTGCTAAAATAGTTATTTATAGATTGCACTATTTTGAATTATCCATATTTTGTTAAGCGTCTTTTTGTTTTAAAAAAATATAGAGTTGTGTATTATTGTATGTCTAGTATGAATTCATGTTTTGATATTTTGTATGTAAATATTATTAAATTTTTAAAATTAGAAGGTAATACTTAAATGAGAACTTATTTTATTATAATTGTATTATCTGCAATAATAACTTTTTTTAGTAGCTTTTTAAAAGCAGATCGATTAGAAAGTATTAAAAAACTCGGTATCATTCGTATTGCTGTTTTTGATAGTAATCCACCATTTGGTTTTATTGATCCTAAAAGTAAAAAGATTGTTGGTTATGATGTTGATATTGCGCAAGCTATTGCTAAAGATTTTGGTGTGAAAGTGTTTTTACGTTCTACTAATCCAGCTAATAGAATAGCATTATTAACATCTGGTAAAGTAGATTTGATTAGTGCTAATTTTACTATTACTAATGAACGTGCTAAACAAGTTGATTTTTCAATTCCTGATTTTAGAAGCCAACAAAAATTTATTGCACGTAAAGGTGTATTAAAAGAAATTAACGATATTATTCCATTGCGTATAGGTGCTGATAAAGGCACAGTACAAGAAATTATACTTCGTGAACGTTATCCACAAACTAAAGTGATATCTTACGACGATACTCCTTTTGCTTTTGCTGCTTTGCGTAATGGTAATGTACATGCTATTACTCAAGATGATGCTAAATTAATTGGTTTATTAGGTACTTTGCCAGAAACCATAAAAGCAGATTATGAAATATCATCTTTTAGTATTACATGTGAATATCAAGCATTAGTAGCAGCTAAAGGTGAAAAAAAATTAATTGAAGCTGTAAATAATGCTTTATTAAAGTTAGAAAATAATGGTCAGGCAGATATAATTTATAATCGATGGTTTGGATTAAATACTAAAACAGCATTACCTCGTGGTAATTTTAAATTTGCAGTATTGAATAAATAATTTTTTTATTGAGTATTAAAAGAATAATTTAATAATGAACAGGTTACAGAATGTTTAATTTTTTTTCTATTAATTCTTTAGAATTTTTTTTAGGAATTGATTATTTGAATTTAATTTTTCAAGGTTTTCTTGTTACCATTCAAATATCATTGTGTGCAATAATTATTTCAACTTTATTAGGTTTTTTCTTGGTTTTGATGAAAGAAAGCAAGCTATTTTTTTTGCGGTATTTGATAACTATTTATATGTCTTTATTTCGTAATACACCCTTATTAATACAGCTTTTTTTTTGGTATTTTGCAGCTATAAATATATTACCTAAGTTTATAATAGAATGGTTAAATACACCGCATCAAATTTCAATTATTGGAGTTCGATTGGTATGGCCGTCATTTGAATTTTTAGCAGGGATGATTGGATTAATTCTGTACTCTGCTCCTTTTATTGCTGAAGAATTAAAATCTGGTATTTATGCTGTTAAGATTGAACAAAAATTTGCAGCATTAGCATTAGGATTTTCCAATTTTCAAGTAATGTATTATATTATTTTTCCTCAAGCATTTAAAATTGCTATACCACTTTTTTTTAATCAGTATATGAATATTATAAAAAATTCTTCATTAACGATGGCAATAGGTGTAGCTGAACTTTCTTATGTATCTCGTCAAATTGAGAATGAAAATTTTCAAACATTTTTAGTTTTTGGTATTACAACAATTTTTTATATCATTATCATGATTATTATAGAAATTTTATCACAATGGTATCAAAAGCGCTTCTTAATCAAGAAATATTCATATGAATTTTGAAGTTATTGTAGATAATTGGCGTTATATTTTATTTGGAACATATCCTGATGGACCTTTAGAAGGTGCAGCGTTAACTCTTTTAATAAGTTTATTGGCAGGAAGTATATCTATTATTTTAGGAATTATTATTGGGATTTTATTAACAATATTAAGAAGTTTATGGGTAAATTTGTTAGTAGTTTTTTTATCTTTTTTTCGTTCTATACCGATCATTCTTTTGATGTTTTGGAGTTATTTTTTATTGCCTATTTTATTAGGAACTGATATTCCTGAATTGATAACTGTTATTTCTGTTCTAAGTTTGATTAATGCAGCTTATTTAGGATATGTAGTAAAATCAGGTATTGCAGCTATTTCTCAAGGACAATGGCAAGCAGGCATGTCATTAGGATTTTCAATGTTTGGAGTATTATGGAATATTATATTACCGCAAGTATTACTTATGATGGTTCCATCATTTATTAATCAATTAATTGCTTTGATCAAAGATACTTCTCTGGCATATATTGTTGGTGTTGCAGAGTTATCATTTTTAGCAACTCAAATAAATAATAGAGAAATGATTTATTCAATGGAAATTTTTTTATTTGTTGCTGTTATTTATTTTGTGATGTGTTTCTCACTTGAGATAATAGCAAATTACATGTTATCTAATTTTAAAAAAATACATTAAAAATTATTTAATTGAATTTTTAATATTATAGTGCTAACAAATTAGATTTTTAAAAATGTTAAAAAATATTTATATATTAAAAGAATAAAAAATAAAAAAATTAGTATTTTTGTTATTTTAGTAAGTAATGATTAAATTTTTAAGAAAAAAAGAACAATTGTTATGAATAGTTTTTTGATTTTTTGTATAGATTGGTATAATATTTTTTAATTTTTAATAATAATTAATAATTAATAATAATATAAAAAATATTTTTTTTAAATTATTTATTTTTACATATTTTTTAAATAACTGAAATTGAATTTTATATGATTTCTAGATGTAATAAATTATAAAAATTAGTTATTTATAAATAATATTAAGATTTATTTACATAAAATATATAAACTTTGTATAAATATGTTTTTAAAATAAAATTGATTAAAAAATAAATTCAACATTCTTTTTGTAATTTAATACAGGAAAAATATATGAGTCATTTTTTTGCTTATCTTTTTCGCATGAAATTGATTAATCGGTGGTCATTAATGCGTAATGTGCGTACTGAAAATGTTTCAGAACATAGTTTGCAAGTTGCTTTTATTGCTCATGCATTGGCTTGTATTAAAAATCGTAAATTTAATGGACATATAAATGCTGAACGTATTGCGGTATTAGCTATGTATCATGATGCTAGTGAAGTTATTACTGGAGATTTACCGACCCCAATTAAATATCATAATACTAAAATTGCCAATGAATATAAAAAAATTGAAAAATATGCGCAAAAAAAACTTATTAAAATGTTACCAGAAGAATTACAGAAAGAATTTCTTATTATTTTGAATGATGAATATTTTTCTGAAAAAGAGTATAGAATTATTAAATCCGCAGATGCGCTTTGTGCATATTTAAAATGTTTAGAAGAATTATCTGCTGGAAATAGCGAATTTAATATAGCTAAAAGACGACTTGAAAAAATATTGACTGAATTTTATACTGATGAAATACAGTATTTTATGAAAAATTTTGTATCAGGATTCCAATTATCTTTAGATGAAATCACTTGTTAAGTTATTTTGATAAAGTTAAAATATTTTTTTCAAACTTCTTTTTTATGTTTTTATTATCATTTGAGGTACTGAAGGTATATTTTCATATTTTGATTTTTTATAAAATCATTTCCTTCTTTTAATTTTAAGATGATTATCAATGATATTTTATCAATAAATGATATATATTTTTTCTTTGTGATCCTTTAATATTTTAATATATATTGCTTTTCAGTATTATTCGCTGTTTAGCTTTTAATAAAAAATAGTTTTTTTGTTATTAATGAATATTACATTTTATTTTTATAGTTTATTTTGAAAGATATCTTTTATTAAAGATGTAATACATTTTTAATAAAATAATATTTTAGATATGCAACAAATTTTAAATATACATATTTAAAATTTGTTGCAATTTTGATTTTTCTTATGAAGATTTTTATAATATTTTAATTATAAAATAAATATTATCTAAATGATAAGGCATCTAGTGATAAAAAAAATACTATTAATAATAGTCGGATGTTTTTTATTGATAGATTTTTTGCATGCAATTGTTCTTGGTACTCAAATAGGAAAAGATTTTACTGAATTTTCTGCTAGCATTGGTAATAAAGGGGTTTATTTAGAAATTAACGGTAATTTAATGCGCAACAATTATGATGAGCAATTACTTAGTTTCGGGGGGGCTTTTGGTGTTCCATTTGGGCCATTTAGCGCTTATTTTTCTGAAAAAACTTATTTTTTATCACTGAAAGATAAACGTAGCCTCATTTTTTCTGTTGCTTCTGGTATTGGTGCTAATTTATATATTATGCCATGTTTTAGTATATACAGTGAAATTTATGGTTTACCTTATGTTTTTACTTTTAATAATTATTCTTATAAAGAAGCAAACATTGGAATTACATATGAAATAATAAAATCATTAATCATGAGTGTCGGTTATCGTTTTATAAAAATTAAAGATAATAGTGCTGATATTAAACATACTTTTGCAGATAATTTTTTTATTGGTGGTGTCCTTCATTTTTGATTAAAAAAAGAGTTTAATAAGTTCGAGTATTTATGATTACACATTAATTTTATTGTAAATAATTGAATAATACTTTTTAAATGTAAATGAAACAAAATATGTGAATATAGAACATTTAAATCATTAATATTTTATCAATTAGTTAGTAATTTTATTAAATTTTTTTTAGTTTATTTTTTATTTATTTTGATATTAAAATGATTATTCATAAAATTTTTATTACTATTGTTTGTTGATATTTCTTATGTGGAAATATTAGAAATATAAGATAAAAATATTTTTGATTTTATGAATTAAATCATTTTGTTTTCTTTTATACAATAATAAAAATATCAGTTACTGGTTGACAGCTACAAGGTAGTATTTCATTATTATTGATAAATGCAATAGGTAAATTATGATATTTTATTTTTCCTTTTTTTAAATAAGTTCGACAAATACCACAAAATCCTTTTCGACATTGAAAATTAATATAAATATTATTTTTTTCCAGTGTATCAAGAATACTAGTGTGATATTTATTGCAGAATAAAATTTTTATTTTTTTTTCATAAAGAACAAAAATTTTATGCTTTTCCATAATCCTTATAATTCAAAATTATATAATTCATTAATATTTATTTGAGAATCAATTTGTCCTACTAAATAAGAAGTTATTTCTACTTCTTGCGGTGCTACCTGTACATTATCTGACATTAACCAGGTATTAATCCATGGAATAGGATTAGAACGTGTCTGAAATGGTAATTTCAGTCCAACTACTTGCATTCTGATATTGGTGATATATTCAATATATTGACATAATATATCTTTATTAAGGCCAATCATAGAACCACCAGAAAATAAATAGTCAGCCCATGCTTTTTCTTGTTTTGCTGTTTGTACAAATAATTCATAGCATTCCTTTTCACATTCTTTTGCAATCTCAAACATTTCAGGGTCATCTTTACCTGAACGCATAAGATTTAAAATATGTTGAGTACCAGTCAGATGTAATGCTTCATCGCGGGCAATCAATTTGATAATTTTTGCATTACCTTCCATTAATTCACGTTCAGCAAAAGCAAATGAACATGCAAAGCTTACATAAAAACGAATAGCTTCTAATGCGTTTGCGCTCATTAAACATAAATAGAGTTGTTTTTTTAAATCATGTAGAGAAATAAAAATATTTTTACCATTAATAGTATGCTGGTTTTCGCCTAACATATGGTAATAACTGGTCATTTTAATTAAATTATCATAATAAATAGAAATATCTTTTGCACGTTTTAAAATTTCATTATTAGTGATTATATCATCAAAAATACTTGATGGGTCATTTACAATATTACGAATAATATGGGTATATGAGCGAGAATGAATAGTTTCTGAAAATGACCATGTTTCTATCCATGTCTCTAATTCTGGGATAGAAATAAGTGGTAGTAATGCAACATTAGGGCTTCTTCCTTGAATAGAATCCAGTAATGTTTGATATTTTAAATTACTGATAAAAATATGTTTTTCGTGTTCAGGCAGTGATTGGTAATCAATTCGATCACGAGACACATCTATTTCTTCTGGACGCCAAAAAAAGGAAAGTTGTTTTTCAATCAATTGTTCAAAAATTGGATATTTTTGTTGGTCATATCGTATAATATTAACAGGTTGACCGAAAAACATAGGTTCTTTTAATTGGTTATTTTTTTTTTGTGAAAATGTTGTATATTGATATTCCAAGTTAATCTCCTTTTATATTTTACAACTGCCACTATTGCAATCGTTTTCAGTAAATTCAATCGTCTTTTTAAGACCTCCATCAAAATCTTCTGAACCATCACGTGTGTTATGGTAGTAAAGTGTTTTTATACCATATTTATAAGCCATTAATAAATCTTTTATTAATTGGTGCATGGAAACTTTTTTATTAGGAAAACGGGTTGGATCATAATTAGTATTTGCAGAAATAGATTGATCAATAAATTTTTGCATAATACCTACAAGTTGTAAATAACCAATATTATTAGGCATTTGCCATAATAATTCATAATTATTTTTTAAATTATTATATTCAGGAACTACTTGACGTAAGATTCCATCTTTAGATTCTTTAATACTAATATAACCTCTTGGTGGTTCAATTCCATTAGTGGCGTTTGATATTTGTGAAGAAGTTTCTGATGGCATTAATGCAGAAAGTGTGGAATTACGTAATCCATATTTCTTGATATTAGTTCTTAAGGTTTCCCAATCATAATGCAGTGGTTCTGATGTTAATTTATCTAATGATTTTTTATAAGTATCAATAGGTAAAATACCTTTAGCATAAGTAGTATCATAAAATAATGGACAGTGTCCTTGTTCTTTTGCCAGTTCATTCGATGCTTTTAATAGATAATACTGTATAGCTTCAAAAGTTTTATGAGTTAAATTATTGGCGCTGCCATCAGAATAACGTACTTGATTTTTTGCTAAATAATAAGCGTAATTAATAACACCTATACCTAAAGTGCGACGGTTCATGGAAGCTTTTTTGGCTGCAAGAACAGGATAATTTTGATAATCTAGTACTGCATCTAATGCTCGTACTATTAATACTGATAATTTTTCAAGTTCATTTAATGATTTAATCACACCTAAATTAAAAGCAGAAAGAGTGCAGAGCGCAATTTCACCTTTTGTATCTTTAATATCATTTAAAGGGTTTGTTGGCAAAAGAATTTCCATACACAGATTAGATTGACGAATGGGTGCAACTTTAGGATTAAATGCACTGTGTGTATTACAGTGATCGACATTCTGTATATATATCCGGCCTGTTGATGCACGTTCCTGCATCATGCAGGAAAATAAATTAATAGCTTTAATGCGTTTTTGACGTATTTTTGGGTTTGCTTCATATTTTAAGTATAAACGTTCAAATTCATTCTGATTATTAAAAAATGCTTGATATAATCCAGGAACATCAGATGGACTAAATAATGTAATTTCTTTATCTTTTATAAGACGTTCGTACATTAATTTATTTATTTGTACAGCATAATCAAGATGACGTACACGATTATTTTCAACTCCACGATTATTTTTTAATACAAGTAAACTCTCAATTTCTAAATGCCAAAGTGGATAAAATAATGTAGCAGCTCCACCACGTACTCCACCCTGAGAGCATGATTTTACGGCACTTTGAAAGAGTTTATAGAAAGGAATACAGCCTGTATGAAAGGCTTCTCCATTACGAATAGGACTGCCTAACGCGCGAATATTTCCTGCATTAATGCCAATTCCTGCACGCTGAGATACGTATTTAATAATAGCGCTTGTTGTTGCATTAATAGAATCAAGTGTATCATCACATTCAATTAGTATGCAAGAACTAAATTGTCTAGTAGGAGTACGTACTCCTGCCATAATAGGAGTTGGCAGTGAAATTTTAAAAGTTGAAATAGCATCATAAAAAAGATGAATATAATGCAAACGTATGTTTTTTGGATATCGTGCAAAAAGGCAAGCCGCGATAAGAATATACATAAACTGTGGACTTTCATAAATTTGTCCACTGATACGATTTTGTAACAAATATTTTCCTTCTAATTGTTTAACTGCAGCATAAGAAAAATTCATGTCACGCCAATGATCTAGAAAATTATCAAGTTTATTAAATTCTGTTTCTGAATAATCTATCAACAAATGTTTATCATATTTTCCTATATTAACCATTTTTTTTACATGTTGATATAATTTAGGAGGTTCGAATTTTCCATAAGCTTTTTTACGCAAGTGAAAAATTGCTAATCTGGCTGCAAGGTACTGATAATCAGGTGTATTAGAAGAAATAAGATCTGCTGCTGCTTTAATTATTGTTTCATGAATATCAGCAGTTTTTATTCCGTTATAAAATTGAATTTGTGAGTGCAACTCTACTTGTGAAACAGATACATCTTTTAGATTTTCAGAAGCCCAAGTGATGACTTTATGAATTTTATCTAGATTAATGAGTTCTTTATGGCCATTACGTTTTGTTACTAAAAGACTTTCTTGCATATAGTAGATATACCGATAAAGTTAGGGATCTATTTATAGATAATACTTAAATTCATAAAAAATACTATTTTTTATATTTTTTTGATTTTTGTTACAATATAATTTAATCTTTTATTTTTATCAAGTTATAAAAAAATTTTATAATATTTCTTATATATTTCTTCGTGATACATGCAATATATAATTCACATCAATATTTTCTCCTAAATAAAATTTATTGATAAATGGATTATAGTTTAGTCCTATGATGTTTTGTTCTTCTAAAGAAGTTTTATCGATCCAACTGAGTAATTCAGAAGGTTGAATGAATTTTTTTATGTTATGTGTCCCTTTAGGAACAATATTTAAAATGTATTCAGCAGCAATAATAGCAAATAACCATGATTTTTTATTACGATTAATAGTAGAGAAAAATACATGTCCGCCAGGTTTGACTAATATTTCGCAAGCTTTAATGATTGATTCAGGATAAGGGACATGTTCCAGTATTTCCATGCAAGTTATTATATCATAATTTTTAGGTTTTTTTTTTGCGTGTTTTTCAGCCGTTTCTTGTATATACTGAATTTTCATATTGTTTTTTAATGCATGTATTTTAGCATTTTCAATCATTTGAGGTGTTACATCAATTCCTGTGACAATTGCCCCTTCTTTGTACATGCTTTCTGATAAAATACCTCCTCCGCAGCCTATATCAAGCACTTTTTTTTGAAAAATACCATTTGTATGTTTTAGTATATAGTTTAAACGTAATGGATTAATTTGATGTAAAGATGATTTATTTTTATCCCACCATTGAGATGCTATAGAACTAAATTTTTTAATTTCATTGTAATCAATATTTTTTTTTGTATCTGAATGTTTTCTATTTTTCATAATATAGCTGTTTCTTATGTTGATAAGTTAATTATTTTTTGTGTAAATTTTTTAAATTTTTTATACACAGATATATTATATATTTTTGATTTTATAAATTCATGTTTTTATAGTATAATTTTATTTCTGAATAAATAAGGAAAAGACAGGATAATGGATCCATGAGTGAGATAGTAAGAGAAATTATGCCAATCAATCTTGAAGAAGAACTTAAAGATTCTTATTTGGATTACGCGATGTCTGTAATCGTTGGTCGTGCTCTCCCAGATGTACGAGATGGATTAAAACCAGTGCATCGTCGTGTATTATATGCAATGCATATTTTAGGCAATAATTGGGATAAACCTTATAAGAAATCAGCTCGTATAGTTGGTGATGTTATTGGTAAATATCACCCTCATGGAGATAGTGCTGTTTATGATGCTATCGTTCGTCTTGCACAACCATTTTCTATGCGTTATACGCTAGTTGATGGACAAGGAAATTTTGGTTCTGTTGATGGTGATTCTCCTGCTGCGATGCGTTATACTGAAGTGCGTATGGCAAAAATTGTGCATGAATTATTAGAGGATTTAGACAAAGAAACAGTAAATTTTGTACCTAATTATGATGGTACAGAAAAAATCCCTGATGTCATGCCTACCCGCATTCCCAATTTGTTAATTAACGGTGCTTCAGGTATTGCAGTTGGAATGGCTACTAATATTCCACCACATAATCTTAATGAAGTGATTGATGGTTGTTTAGCGTATATTGATAATGAAAAAATTAGTATTGAACAATTATTGCAATATATACCTGGCCCTGATTTTCCTACTGCCGGAATTATCAACGGTCATTGCGGTATTATCGATGCGTATCAAACAGGTCGTGGAACAATTTGTATACGTGGTCGTGCTAATATTGAAATCAATACCAGTGGACGCAATACCATTATTGTTAATGAACTTCCTTATCAGGTTAATAAAGCTCGTTTGATCGAAAAAATTGCTGAATTGATTAAAGATAAACGTATTGATGGAATTAGTGCATTACGTGATGAATCCGATAAAGATGGTATGCGTATTGTTATTGAAATAAAACGCGATGCAGTAGCAGAAATTATACTTAATAATTTGTATTCTCTGACACAACTTCAAGTTTCATTTGGTATTAATATGGTTGCCTTATGTGATTCTCAACCTAAACTTTTAAATTTAAAGGAAATTATTGGATCTTTTATCCAGCATCGTAGAGAAGTAGTCACTAGACGGACAATATTTGAATTACGAAAAGCACGTGAACGTGCCCATATATTAGAAGCGTTATCAGTAGCTTTGGTCAATATTAATTCGATGATTCCGCTTATTCAAGAAGCATTAAATTCTCATAATGCAAAATTAGTGTTAATGAGAACTCCATGGAAGTTAGGTAATCTTTCTTCGATGTTAGCAAACATAAATAATAAGATTAAACAAACAAAATTAGCAGAAATTAAATACGGCATAAAATATGGTCAATATTATTTAACTGAAATACAAGCACAAGCAATTCTTGATTTGCGTTTACAAAAATTAACGAGTTTAGAATACAAAAGGATATTAAATGAGTATAATAATTTATTAAAACAGATCGAATCACTTTTAGATATACTCAAAAACCCGCAAAGATTAATAAAAATTATCAAAGCAGAATTATTAGCTGTTAAGTCACAATATCCTGATGTACGACGTACAGCAATTAATAAAAATAGTATTAATTTAAATGTTGAAGATTTGATTAATCGAGAAGATGTTATGGTTACGTTATCATATCAAGGATATATAAAATATCAACCATTATCTTCTTATGAAGCACAGAGAAGGGGGGGTAAAGGTAAATCAGCAGCTAGAATTAAAGAAGAAGATTTTATCCAATCTTTATTAATAGCTAATACTCATAATACAATTTTATGCTTTTCTAGTCGCGGTCGTCTTTATTGGATAAAACTGTATCAGTTGCCAGAAGCACATCGTGGAGCTCGAGGTAGACCTATTGTTAATTTATTACCATTAGAAAAATATGAACGTATTACAGCAATTTTGCCAGTGTATGAGTTTAATGAAAATCATTACGTGTTAATGGTGACAGCAAGTGGAATAGTAAAAAAAACTTCATTAAAAAATTTTAGTCATCCAAGAACTTCAGGAATTATTGCAATTAATTTAAATGAAGGAGATGAACTTATTGGTGTAGATTTAACAACAGGTGAAAATGAAGTTATGCTGTTTTCTGCTTCTGGTAAAGTAGTTCGATTTAAAGAAAATGCCGTACGCCCTATGGGGCGTACGGCAGCTGGTGTTGTAGGTATTAAATTGCAATCAGGTGATACAGTTGTTTCATTAATTATCCCCCGTAGTAAAGGTGATATTTTAACTGTTACAAAAAATGGTTATGGTAAACGTACTGAACAAATTGAATATCCGATAAAATCACGTGCTACTCAAGGTGTTATTTCTATTAAAGTAAATCAACGCAATGGTCATGTTGTTGGAGCAATTGAAGTTGATAAAAAAGATCAAGTTATGATTATTACCGATACTGGGCGTTTAGTTCGAATACGTGTTTTAGAAGTGAGTATTGTTGGAAGAAATACACATGGTGTTACTTTAATACATACTACTAAAAATGAACATGTAGTTGGTATACAACGTGTTATTGAATCTATATAATTTTAAAAATAATAAGTGATTCTCAGAAATCACCATATGTTAATATTTAATTACTATTAATCTCATAAAAATTTTTTATTATTTTTAATTTATAAATTTGCATGATTAATAATTTTATAAGATTAAAAAAATATTGTAATTATCTTTTAAGTAATTATTCATAAATAGCGTTTTATTTTAATAAACACTGAACTAATATTTTAATGAGGAAATTTTATTCATCATATAATTTTTAAAAATTATGTTATGTAGTTTTTTATTTTTATGGAGTTATAAAGTGTATATCATGATTTTTTATTTACTTTATTATCAGCGGTATTAATTTCTAATTAAAATTAGATTGATTTATTTATTTTAAATTAAAATAGTAAATATTATTATTTTTGTAATTATTTGTATGTCATATTTTTTATTTTTTTATATTATAAAAAATATTAAAATTATGTTATAATATAATTATTTATTGCAAATATTATAAAGTTGATAATATATTAAAAATATTACTTATTACTTATAAATATTATTAAAGCAATGACCATGAATTTATATAAATAAAGTAATATATTTAATTTTATAAAATTTTTATATTTATTATTTTAATAATATTTAATTTTAAGATAATTATAAAAAATATCCATGATATATTTTAATAGTTTTGTATAATAAAGATATATTTTTTATAATCAATAAAATATATTTTATTGATTATAAAAAAGGTGCTTCAAATAATTATGAATATGCGTTTTCAGAAATATTCTAGAATTTTTTAATAAGTTGAATTAATTTTAAATTCTTATGCACTATGCACATAGATATTTTAAAAAAATGTTTAGATTTTATAATATTTTAATGTTATATTATGTACAATTTTATATAAAATATATTTTTGATTAATTTTTTTGTTTGTAAATAATAAAAAAATAATCATCATATTTATTTTTTAAGTTTGCCGGCTTAGCTCATTTGGTAGAGCAACTGACTTGTAATCAGTAGGTGACCAGTTCGAATCCGGTAGCCGGCACCAATTATTTTTTTTGACATGTGTTTTTATGTTATTAAAAAAGTAAACATCGTAAAAAAATCATTTTTATTATTAATTACTATTTTTATGATTCATTTTGAAAAATTTCGATAAAAATGTATACATTTATATATAAATTTCAGTATTTTTAAAATATGATATAATACATTTTTAATGTGATAATTTTTTATATTTTTATATTTATAGATTAAATAATTTTATTAAATTTCAAAATATATTTATATTAATAATTAAATATGTTCTTATATAAATATTAATTTTTGTTTAGCTGCATAAATTTAGAAAAAAATATAAGAAAACATAAGTACTTTTTATTGATATTCCATCTTTATAGATTAAAATAAAAGTATTACAGATTAATTTTATAAACATAAAATATTAATAAATGTTTATTTCTTAAAATAAAAGATATAAACTATTTTATAACATATAAAATATTATTCAGTATTATTTTTGTTTTTCTTATTAATTTATATTAAAAATATTATTGTATACAGCATGTATTGTTATTAATAAAATTTTTAATTTAAAATCATACTTATATTTTTATATTAAAATAATTGTATTATGAATTTATGAAAATTTGTTTTATTTTTTAATAAAAAAATCAATCAATTTTTTTAATTTTATAAAAATAAACAATCATTATTTCATAATATAAAAAAATATAAAACATGAAACATTAATAAAATTTTTGTTTTTTAATCTTTGTTGTAATTGGCCAATAAAATAAATATAATAGAAACAGAGACACAAAATCCCATAAATCCTACCATTAGCCATTCTGTTGTTATTTTAAAAAAAGATATTAAATAACCAATAAAGCTACCTATGCCAAAACGTATAGCTCCAATTATAGAAAACATCGTACCGGCGATATGGGAATAATGATCCTAAGATAAGAGTGACGGCATTAGAAGATATCATAGTAATGCTAACGACGTAAATAGCAATACCAAAAATCATAGAAATAAAACCTAAATTCAATATTGTAGTCAAAACAAGCCAAACTTCCATAATAAATTGTATAGTTAAGCCTAAATTTAAAATTTTTAATGACCCAAAACGATGGGCATAATGAGTGTTAAGTATTGTAAATAAAAATGAAAAAATGATATTTAAGCTAAAGTAGTATCCAAAATTTTTCGGCGAAATACCATTTAATTCAATATAAAAAAATGGACCTGTATTTAAAAAAGAAAATAATCCAGAAAATGAAAATCCATTACTTATAATATAATAAATTACTCGTTTATTTTTTATATATTAAAATAAATTGTTTTATTGTTGTACTTATATTAATTTCTTTTTTTATCTTTAGATAAAGTTTCTTTAATAAAGAAATTAATTAATAAAGCTCCAATAATGCCTGTTAAAAGAAATAAAAATAAAAATTGCACGCCAAGAAAACCAAAGCATAATCGTGGCACCTAAAATTGGTGCTAATAATGGTGCGATTGCCATAACTAATAAAACAAAAGATATGCTGCGTGAAAAATTATCTTTACTAAAGATATCTCTTAGCAAAGCATTAATTATAACGCTTACTGCTATCGATAACCCTTGTAAAAAACGTATAATAATAAGTTGGTCAATATTATTAGTTAAAGAACAAATAGCTGATGTGATTGAAAAAAATTACACCAATCAATATAACTGGTTTTCTACCAATTGTATCAGTTATAGGACCATAAAAAATTTGACTTATTGAAAATCCAAAAATATAGCTATTTAAGGTCATTTCTACTGACCTGTATTAATATTAAAATTTTTTGCAACAGATGGTAGACTAGATAAATACATATCAATAGCTAATGGCATCAACATAGATAAAAAACCTAAAATCAAAATTAATTTGAAATAAGCGTAAGAATAACTTTGCATTTTGATTAGCTCCAAAATAAAAAGAGAATTATTTTGTACTTTTTTATTAATGTATAAAAAATACACTTGTTTTCTATATAGTTTTTAATAACATAAATTTTATCATTTTTTTATAATAAACTTCATAATTGAATAATATAGCTATAAAAAAAATTAGATTTTTTAATCATAAATAACTAGATTTATAAAAATACTAATTTGGTGGTACTAATTTATGAAAAATATTTTTATCAGATTTACTTATGAAAATCTATTTTAGATTTTTAATTATGCTAATTTGAGCTTGTAAATATATTTAAAATAATATTTTGTATTGCATTTTTTATATGAGTTAAATTAAATTGTATGAGATATTGTGTGAGGGAAAAAATATTTTTTAATAAGTTTGAATCTTAAAAAGATATTAGTTTGTATATTAATTTATATTTTTAAATAAAAAAATGAATTTGATAACATTTTTTATAAAATTTATTATCTTTTAATTATTGAATTAACCATTAAATTTATTTTTTATTTTATATTAGTATTTATGATAATTAATGATAAATAATCAATATTTAAATTATGCATATAGAAAAGATTTATATAAATTTTTTATATTTTTTTAGAAAAAAAATTAGATATTTTATGAATTTTCAAAAATTATTGTTTTATATATTTAATATAATCATGTATATTTATCAGATAAAATTTTGAATACCGATTATTTTTTTAATTTTATATCATTTATTTTATTTGATTTCAATGTAATAAAATATTACATAAATATCTGGAATATTATTTTAGGATAAAGTATTAAATTACATAAAAAATAAGCTTTTTCAGAAATCTAACAATATATATCTGTGATAAAAAAATATTTTAGTAATATTTTCTTCTTATTTTTTATCAAAAATTTTTAGTTTTTTATTAATTAATGTAATTACTTAGTTTAAGTAAACACTATGTTTTATAACTTTATATAAAATATATTATTTTTATGGTTATTATTGTAGATTTATTTTATTGAATTCTTAATCAATTTTTTTAATTTTTGATTATAAATGTTCTTTGACTTTTAATACTTATATTTTAATTCTATGGTAATAATTGCATGAAAAAAAATAAAACTTTATTAATTAGATAAATAATATTGATGTTATTATATTTTTTGTTGTAACTTTTTTTAAAAGTATAAATCTGCTTTTAAAAACAATCATGTATTTAATTTATATCAAGGTATTTATATATGGTTTTTTGCATAAGTAATTATTTTTAAGATTTACATTAAAATGTTTTTTATTAAAAAATAATTATATAATATTTTTAAAATTTTTTTAGTTCGTTAAAATATTAAAAATTTAATTAAATTATATTTTTTACAATTTTATGAAAATACTATGTATTTTTTTATTGCAAAATATTAAAAATTATATTATTTCTGACATTTTTATTAAATTTTTTTATAATATTCTATTGTTAGTAGATAACATATGAATATTTCATAAATAGTTTTTTAAAATAAAATATGTTTTTTATTAACAGTAATTTATATGTAATAATAATTTATTTTAGTTAATAAATATTTATTTTAATAAGATTTTAATAAGTTAACTACAAAGAAAAAGGGTATGTATTTGTATGCGGACAGATTATTGTGGTGGATTAAATATTTCTCAAATTGGAAAAAAAGTAATACTTTGTGGGTGGGTAAATTGTCAGCGTAATTTAGGAAAATTAATTTTTATTGATATGAGAGATCGTGAAGGTTTAGTACAAATTGTTTTTTTAAAAAAAAAAATACAGAACTTTTTACTAAAGCATCAAAATTACGTAATGAATTTTGTATTCAAATAACAGGTGTAGTTCAAAAGCGTTTACAAAGCAATAAGGAAATATCAACTGGTGATATTGAGATAATTGCTGAAAAATTGACGATTATTAATCCTGCAAAACCTTTACCAATAGATAATAAGCAAGAGAATTCAGAAGAAAGTAGACTAACATATCGTTATATCGATTTGCGTCGTCCAGAAATAGCAAGACGATTAATAGCAAGAGCAAAAATCACTAGTTTTGTACGTCGTTTTATGGATTCCGAAGGTTTTTTAGACATCGAAACTCCTATGCTTACAAAAACAACCCCAGAAGGAGCACGGGATTATCTTGTGCCCAGTCGTATTAAAAAAGGTGAATTTTATTCGTTACCACAATCTCCTCAACTCTTTAAGCAATTACTGATGATTTCTGGTTTTGATCGTTATTATCAAATAGTTAAGTGCTTTCGTGATGAAGATTCACGTGCAGATCGTCAACCTGAATTTACTCAAATTGATATAGAAACTTCTTTTATGAGTGCAGAACAAATTCGTGAAATCATGGAACGTTTGATTCGTACGTTATGGCAAGAAAATAAAGGTATTGAATTAGATAATTTTCCAATAATAACTTTTTCTGACGCTATTCGACGTTATGGTTCAGATAAACCAGATTTACGTAATCCGCTAGAATTAGTTGATATTGCTGATTTAATTAGTTTAGTAGAATGCAATAAACTATTTGATGAAATTATTAGTGAACCGGTCAATGAATATCATGGACGTGTTGTTGCATTATGTGTACCGATAGGTACAAAATTAACATTTTTACAATTAGAAGAATATGCTCAATTTGTTGCTGTTCATGGTCTAGAAAAATTCATATGGATCAAAGTAAATGCATGTATTAACAATATAATAAAAATTCAAAGTTCGATAAGTAATGTTTTGACTCAAGAGATGATTCATAGCTTATTAATACGTACAAAGGCTAAAGTTGGTGATGTTTTATTCTTAGGTTTAGGGAAACAAAATATTGTAAATCATGCTATGGGTGCTTTGAGATTAAAATTAGGATATGATTTAAAAATTATAAAAAATAATACTTGGAAACCTCTATGGATTATCGATTTTCCTATGTTTAAAGAAGATTTAAATGGGAAATTGCATTCGATGCATCATCCTTTTACTGCACCCAAAAATTGTACTCCTGAACAATTAAAAGTAAATCCTTTGGGTGCTGTTGCGAATGCTTATGATATGGTTATTAATGGTCATGAAGTAAGTGGTGGTTCTGTGCGTATTCATAATAGTAAAATGCAACAAACTGTTTTTGAAATTCTTGATATTACAAAAGAAGATCAAAAAGAAAAATTTGGTTTTTTTCTCGATGCTTTGCAATATGGTACTCCACCACATGCAGGCTTAGCATTTGGTTTAGATAGGTTAGTTATGTTGTTAACAGAAACAGAAAATATTCGTGATGTCATTGCATTTCCAAAAACAACAGGTGCAGCTTGTTTAATGACTGGGGCACCAAGTATAGTTAGTTCTTTCATATTAGATGAATTATCAATTAATATTATTAATAAATAATATTTTTTGATAAATTAATTAATTTAGCATTAGTAGTATTTTCGATTTTTAGAATTAATTTAATTAATATTTTAAAGAGATATATTTCAAATAATTAATTAAAAATTAATATAATAATTTGCGAATAAGTATTTTTAAAAATTATACAAAAGTTATTTAATATCATAGGTCATTTTATTTTTATAAATGTTTAATTAAAAATTATAGAATATTTTATATAAATAATATTTATAATCTTTTTCTAAAATTATTTTATGGAGATTATAAATGGCAGGTCATAGTAAATGGGATAATATAAAACATAGAAAATCTGCACAAAATACCAAACGTAGTAAACTTTTTAGTAAAATTATTCGTGAAGTGGTAATAGCAACTCGATTAGGTGGTTCTAATGTTTCATTAAATCCGCGCTTGCGCGTTGCTATAGATAAAGCATTATATAATAATATGACACGAGATACTATTAATCGCGCTATATCACGTAATATAGTGCATTATAAAAATAGTAATATAGAAAATATTATTTATGAAGGTTATGGTCCTAATAATACTGCTTTTATGGTAGATTGTTTGACTGATAATCGTAATCGTACCATATCTGATATACGTAATGCCTTTGCTAAATGTTCTGGTAGTTTGCTTGTTAAAGGTTCTGTAAGTTATTTGTTCACGAAATGTAATGTTCTGAGTTACACGTCTATTATTGATGAAAATAGTTTTACAGAAACTGCATTAAATACTTTTATAGAAGATATTCAATATTGTGATGGTTGTATAAATGTATATACTAAATTAGAAAATTTTATTAGAGTAAAAAAATTTTTGAATTTAGCTGGTTTTACACCTTTAACCACTGAAGTAATTATGATTCCAGTAACAAAAAAAAAGATAGATAATGCGACACAATATAAATTATTACGTTTTATTGATATTTTAGAAGATTTTTGTGATGTAAAAGCAGTATATCATAATTGTGATTTTGCAGACTGAATTTCTTTTAATATATCACGTGATTTTTGTATTTTTTTATTAAGATATTCTATAACCATTTTTTTTGTTAAAAAATACTTTTTAATAAGATTTATTTTTTAATAGATCAAGATAATTTTGCATTAATTTATAAACACATATTAATGTTTTATAGTTTTTTAGTATGCAATTAAGTTTTTGAAATGATTTTGGTATTTACTCTTAATCACTTATTAAAAAAAATAATAAAAATACAAAAATATTTTTTATGCATTCTAAAATAGAATTTTTTAAATATTATATAAAAAATAGTTTTTCAAGTTTTTTATAATCATAAAATAAAAATATTAAATTATTTTATTTCTGTATTATATTTTGATATAAAAATTTAAAATGATGATAATTATGCATATGTGATACAAATAATTTGAATAAATTATTTAATTAGTTCTAAGATTAAATATAATTTTTTTTATTATTGTTTGCAAAAAATCCAGAAATTTATATTTTATATAGAATGATGTCTAAATTAATTTTTTATTTTAAATAATAAACTCAATATGAATAAACTGCTTGCACAAATAACAACTGATGGTCCTGTTGGTGTATCATAATATGCAGATATTAGCAGCCCACCAGTTACAGAAAACATAGCAATAATTATAGAAATAACAGCCATTTGTTCTGGTGTTTTTGCAAATTGTCTTCCAGTAGCTGAAGGAATAATAAATAATGAAGTAATAATTAAAGCACCAACAAATTTTATTGCAATCCCTATTGTAATTGCTGTTACAAGCATTAACAACGCTTTGAGCTTTTGTATTTTCACACCATCTATAAAAGCTAAATCTTGATTAATGGTTATTGAGACTAAATTGCGCCATTGCCATATAAGGATTGTACAAACAATAGTAATACCTACAGCAATTAAAAAAATATCTTCATTAGTTACCGATAATAGATCACCAAATAAATAAGTTATTAAATCCATACGTATATTTTCTATTAAGCTAATAATAACTAATCCTATTGAGAGAGTACTATGTGCCATTATTCCTAATAGGGTGTCTATGGAGAGTTGGGGATATTTTTCTAACCAAGTTAACAACATTGCTACAATAATTGTAATAAGAATTACAGAATAAAATAGATTTATTTGAAATAATAATCCAAAAGCAATACCTACTAGTGAAGCATGAGCGAGAGTATCACCAAAATAAGACATACGTCGCCAAATAATAAATGAACCTAACAATCCTGATACTATAGCTAATAGCATACCCGCTAACCATCCAGGAAATAATAATTTAATCATTATGATATCATTTTCCTATTAAATATCTTATTGGTGACATGATTAAAATCACAGTGATCTTTTTTATGGTTATGCATATAAGTTTTTTTTGAATTATGATGACCAAACATAGCAATAAATTTTGGATCTAAAACTACATCTTTAGGATGTCCAGAACAGAAAATGTGTTTATTAATACATAGTATTTTATCACTTATTCCCATAATTAGATGGAGATCATGTGAAATCATAAAAATAGCACAATGGAATTCTGTACGAATATTATGAATCATGTTATATAAAATGATTTGACCATTGATGTCTACACCTTGAGTTGGTTCATCTAAGACAAGCAATTGTGGTTGATGAAGTAATGCGCGGGCAAGTAAAACACGTTGTGTTTCACCTCCTGATAATTTTTGCATTTCTTTGTGAAGCAGATGATCGGCACCGACACGTTTTAAAGTGTGAATGACATCATTAATTTTTACTTTAGGTTTTAACGTCATGAAACGTTTAACCGTTAGAGGAATTATTAGTTCTAAAGATAATTTTTGTGGTACATAACCAATACGTAATTTAGTTGGATAAATAATTTTTCCTTGATTTGGCAGTATAAGTCCCAAAAGTATTTTTGCAAGTGTTGATTTTCCTGCACCATTTGGACCTAATAATGTCAATATTTCAAGTGAATGTAAATCAAAAGAGATATTTTTGATTATTTGATGAGAATTAAAACTAACAGTAACATTTTTCAAACTTAGTAGGGTGTGCATGGTAAATATTTTTGCCGAATGTTTAAAATTTTATGATATAACATTAATAAAATTAATCTATGGAAAGTATCTTTATGTTACATAAAAGAATCAAGATTATTCAAAGAATTATAACAAAATTTGTTTTTCTTTTATTTTTACTAAGTGTTTTGTTTAATGTAAAAGCAAATGTTGTCACCTCAATTCGTCCATTGGGTTTTATTGCCTCTGCTATTACTCATAATGTAACTGATGTAGAAATATTATTACCTGATACTGTTTCACCTCATCATTATTTTTTAAAACCTTCTGATATAAAAAAAATCAAGAAAGCTGATCTTTTTGTTTGGATTGGTCCTGATATGGAATCTTTTTTAAGAAAGTTATTAATAAATTTTCCTAATAAAAAACGTATTACTTTAATGGAAGAATTAGATATAAAAAAAATTTTGTTAAAAAATAATAATATTCCATTGCTAAAAAATAAAAGTTTTTATAATAGTAATTTTTACTTTTCTGAAGATAATATACATAGTACATATAATGTACATATTTGGTTATCACCTGATGTTGCAAGGATTACGGCTAAAATCATCTATGATCGTTTAATACTATTGTATCCTAAATATCAAAACCAATTAAATTTAAATCTTCATAAATTTTATTTAGATTTAAAGGAAACTGATAAATATATTGCTAACATGTTAAGATCAGTAGTTGATAAAGAATATTTTGTATTTCATGATGCTTATAATTATTTTGAAAAACATTATCATTTATCTTCATTAGGTTATTTTACGATTAATCCTATTATTCAACCTGGTGCTAAAAAATTATATCAAATAAGAAGAATATTGACTCAAAAAAATGCAATGTGTATTTTTCTTGAACCGCAATTTAAAGCAAATGTTATTACTACTGTTATAAAAGATATGGATGTAAAAATGGGTATTTTAGACCCATTAGGGAGTAGTATTACTTTAAGTAAGAATAGTTATGTAGAATTTTTAAAGGTTTTATCTCATCAATTTAAAAACTGTCTAGATAAAAATTAGAAGGAATTTAATACGTGCATCAGATGGTGAAAACTATCGTTCAGGTATATGGCAATTTACCTAAACCACATAAAATTATGTTAGGTACATTAACTTTAGTAACAGTAGTTGTTGGTATTTGGAAACCTGTGGTTATGCATCCTGACGATATAGATATAAATACTTCACAGAAAGAATCATCAATAAAAACAGGGATTATTTTGGATACTGCTCATAATCATTCAAAAGATATGAGTAAAAGCGCTAATTTAGATAATATTACAATTGATAATGATAACAATGAATTATTATCAGATGAAGAGATTCTTAATGAAAACAAAATTTTTTCTGATGAGCATATTGTTTTAAATGGTGATAATCTAACAAGTATTTTAACTCAATATGGTTTAGATGTTAGTGATATTGCTATATTATCCAATAAATATAAAGCGTTACGTAATTTAAAAATTGGACAAATTTTAAATTGGGAACTTAATAAAAATGGTGAATTACAAATATTAACATGGATTATTTCTGAACGAGAAATAAGAGTATATACTCGCCAAGGTAAGTCTAATGTTTTTAATGAAGAAAAAAAAATTCGCACCGGTATTTGGATTGAAAAAGTTATAAAAGGCAAAATAATCAACAATTTGATTAATAGTGTTATGCATGCGGGTTTAACTTACAAAGAAGCTTGTGAAGTATCTAAAGTATTAAAATTACAAATTGATTTACGAAAATTAAAATATGGTGATAAATTTTCTATATTATTAAGTCGTGAAATGTTTTTTGATATTCATAGTAAGCAAAGTCGTTTATTAGGTATTCATTTATTAACTAATGGAAAAAATTATTATTTTTTTCGAGCAAATAATGGTCACTATTATGATAGTGAAGCTAATAGTTTAGAACTAGATTTTTTGCGTTACCCAACAAGAAAACCATTTAGGGTATCTTCACATTTTAGTTTACGTCGTGTAAATCCAGTAACAGGACGTTTAGCTCCTCATCAGGGAGTCGATTTTTCGATGCCAATAGGAACTCCTATATTAGCAGTGAGTGATGGTGAAATTATTGTAGCCAAATATGCTGGAGCAGCTGGAAATTTCATTGCAATTCGTCATGGTCATCAATATATAACTCGTTATATGCATTTAAGAAAGTTGTTAGTTAAACCAGGACAAAAAATAAAAAAAGGTGAATGCATTGGATTATCAGGAAATACTGGACGTACTACTGGACCACATCTTCATTATGAATTATGGTTTAATAAGCAAGCAGTGAACCCATTAACTGTTAATTTACCTGATTCAGGTAAATTAACAGGTAAAGAACGTCAACTTTATTTAGAAAAAGTAAAAGATAATACTGTAAAATTAAAAATTGATTAATAACAAAATTTTTATGAATATTTATATCATTTTTTAGATAGATGATATACTTTTGTATTAGTAATAAGTTATTTTATTCTTTGAGTATGTAATTTATGAACAATTATCATAATAAAATATGAGTTATTATAAATGTTAATTTTTTGTTTTCTATTTGAGTGTATTAATGAAAAAAAAACAGGAAAAAAATAATAAACTTGGTTATATTCCTACTTTTCATTTTATGTATTTGCATCCTAAATATTGGGTAATGTGGATCGGTATTTTATTATTAGTAAGTATAGTATATCTGCCTATTGAAGTGCGTGATTTATGCTTGGCTAAAATAGGTAAATTAATTGGCAAATTAGCAAAGAATACCCGCAGAAGAGCAAAAATTAATTTGCTGTATTGTTTTCCTGAATTTACTGAAGAAGAAAGAGAAAAATATATTGATAAAATGTTTTCAGTTGCACCGCAATCTTTTGCAATATTAACAGAGTTAGTATTAAAGGGCGCAGAAAAAATATTAGTTCGCACAAAGTGGTATAATTTTGAAATTATTGAAGCATTAAAAAAACAAGGACGTAATATTATTTTTATGGTACCCCACTGTTGGGCTGTTGATATTCCAGGAATGTTATTAGCTGAAAGAGGAGAAAAAATGGCTGCTATGTTTCATCATCAAAAAAATGCCCTTGCTGATTATTTATGGAATAAAGCACGATGTTCTTTTGGTGGTCGTTTACATTCTCGTAAAGCTGGTATTAGACCATTTATTGCTAGTGTTAAGGAAGGATTTTGGGGATTTTATTTGCCTGATCAAGATCATGGCAAAAAAAATAGTGAATTCGTGGATTTTTTTGGTACTTATAAAGCTACTTTACCTGCTATAGGAAAATTAATGAAAGCATGTAACGCGGAAATAGTACCATTATTTCCTGTATATAATTATAAAACTCATCAATTACATATTTATATTCGAAAACCAATGCGAGATATTATTGGAAAAAATAATCAGTATATTGCACGTAGAATTAATGAAGAAGTAGAATGTTTAGTAAAACCTTATTTAGAACAATACACATGGATATTAAAATTATTAAAAACTAGAAAATTAGGTGAGATAGAACCTTATCTTCGTGATGATCTTTATCAATAAATATTATTTATTAATATTTTTCTGATTTTATTAAGTTTTGTATATTTTATATTTTCTTTCTTTTCACAATATAACATTATATTTATAATATATGTTCCGTATAATTTTGTTAATTATTATTTTTGTTAGTTATTTATTTTAGAATATAAATCTATTTGATGATTTTCATAAAAATATAGTTAATTATTGTATTCAATGATTTTTTTAGATGATATTATGAATAACTTATCAAAAATATTTAAAAATATTACGTATGTTTAAAGAAATTCAAAATATTTTTATTTTTAGAAAAATAGATATGATTATATTAATCAATTTTGCATGTATTTTATTAGATTTACAAAGTATTTAATTTTTAATATTATGCATTAGTTTTTGTAAATAATTTTATATGTGTATAAAATTATTGAATTTGTTTTTTGATTCTTATTTTTCAATATGTTTTTATAAAATTATTTGTATATACATGATTGAAAGTTTTTGTTTATAAATTTCATGAAATTTAAAATAAATCAATTTTTCATAATTAGGAAAATATTTATTTTTTATTATAATTAATTATATATTATATCAATATTTTTAATATTTTATATATATTAAAAATGTATAATATATAAATTTAAAAGTATATTAATATTTATAAAAAAATTTTTTATTTTTAAAAAATAATTTTAAAAAAAAAGATTACTTTAAAAAATAAAAATAAAAAATTATGTTTTATATTTACATATTTAGGTTATTATAAAAAAATATTTTTTGTGAATTTTTTTTAACATTATTAAGTGTTAAATACAAAATTTTAATTTTTTAATATAATTACAAATATATATGTTTACTTTTTTAAATATTTCTCTTTTTATTAATTATTTTTAATACTAACTTTTTAGTTATGTAGATATGTGCATTTAATTATCATGTACTTGATTTATGAATATTCTTTATTTTGTGTATTAAATATTCACTAAAGATTGAATTTGGTTTTCTATTGAAATCGTAAGGTATTATGGATTTATATTTTAGGAGTATCCTATATAATGCTTGTTAATAAAGTTATTCATGAATGTAATTTAATTATTTTTGGTGCAACAGGGGATTTAAGTCGTCGTAAATTATTGCCATCTCTCTATCAATTAGAAAAAATGGGTTATATTCATCCTAATACACGAATTATAGGAATAGGTAGATCTCAATGGAATACTATTAATTATGTTAAAATAGTAAGAGACTCATTAGATTTTTTTTTGAAAGAAAAAATTAAACCTTTTTTATGGGATAAACTTAGCAGAAGACTAGATTTTTTAACTTTAGATGTAAATGATATTAATAAATTCAATTTATTAGCAAAATATCTTTCAAATGATGATAAACCAAGTATATATTATATAGCTATGCCACCGAAAACTTTCAGTGTTATTTGTCATGGATTAGGGCACGCTGGCTTAAATAAGAAGCCTCATAATAGGGTGGTTATGGAGAAACCATTGGGTAATAATCTTATTTCTTCTCAAACTATAAATAATTTGCTTTCTCAATATTTCAAAGAAAATCAGATTTATCGTGTCGATCATTATTTAGGTAAAGAAACGGTATTAAACTTGTTGGCATTGCGTTTTTCTAATTCCTTATTTATTAATAATTGGGATTATAGAACTATTGATCATGTCCAAATTACGGTTGCTGAAAAAATTGGAATAGAAGGTCGTTGGAATTATTTTGATCAAACAGGGCAAATGCGTGATATGTTCCAAAATCATTTGTTACAAATTTTGACTATGATTACGATGTCACCACCTGCAGATTTAAGCGCTGATAGAATACGTGACGAGAAAGTTAAGGTTTTACGTTCTTTACGCCGTATTGATTACACTAATTTTCATGAAAAAACTGTTCGAGGTCAATATACATCAGGTTCTATTCAGGGAAAAAAAGTAGTAGGATATCTTGAAGAACAAGGGGCTAATAAGTTAAGTAAAACAGAAACTTTTGTAGCGATTCGAGTTGATATTGATAACTGGCGTTGGGCTGGCGTCCCATTTTATTTAAGAACAGGTAAACGGTTACCAGAAAAATATTCTGAGGTTGTCATTTATTTTAAAAAACCAATATTAAATATTTTTACTGATTTTTATCATGACGTGCCACAAAATAAACTAACGATTCGTTTACAACCTGATGAAGGTATAGATATTGAAATTTTAAATAAAGTCCCAGGTCTTGAAGATAAACAAAATTTAAAGACAACAAAGTTAGATTTCAGTTTTTCCAAAACATTTAATCAAATGCATTTATCTGATGCTTATGAGCGTTTATTGTTAGAAGTGATGCGTGGCATTCAAGCATTGTTTGTACGTCGTGATGAAATAGAAGAAGCATGGAAATGGGTAGATTCTATTATGGACGCTTGGGCCATGGATCAAGAACCGCCAAAACCTTATCGAGCAGGAACTTGGGGTCCAATGGCATCAGTGGCAATGATTACTAGGGACAGTCGTTCATGGAGTAAATTTAAATAAATTTTTATCATTCGTAAAATTGCTATAAAAAGATAATTATTTTAATTTTATGTTTTTTAAAAAAATGGTAATTTTACATTGCTTTATAAAAATTTTTGATTTTTATAAAATTTATATGTCCATTATCTTTTATAATTATGATAAAAATCAATTATATAAATTTTATACGTTAAGGTACCATTATATAATAATAGCATTTACAAGATTTTAAAGATAGTTTTCTATATTAATGTATAAAACTATAATTATAAAACTATAATGATAGTTTGTAATCAAAAATGTTGTATTAAAATACATAATAATTTTTATATTTTATGAAAATAAATTATTAAAAAATATGTAAAATATCACAATAATTTATTTTAAAAAGATATTATTAATTTGGTTAAACAAAAAGATCATACGGTATATAATATAAAAAAATGTGTGCTCATAAATTAGTGCACTGATATATTTAATATATATTATAGTATTTATATTAGAATTTGCAATAATTATTACATTTCTTATTAAAAAATAATTATTGTTATCTTATATAAGATAAAGCGATTATTTTATATAAATAATTTTTGCTTATATAAGTATCTTCTTTTTTTTTAAAATATATTATATTTTTTATTAACTATTTTTTATTTTTTAATTTATTGTATTTTTAATAAATTATATCAAGAAATTTTTGAATAAAATAACATTATATTTTTATATTGATTTTAGATAATTAATTGCTTTGCTTTAAATAAAGTATTTAGATAACTTAAAAAGTAAAAGTATTAATATAATTTTTTATATATCAATGAATTAATTTTATATTAGAAATATTAAAAATAAAAACATGAAGTATATTTATATATCATATCCAATAAGTGTTATTTCAAGTAAATATAATATGAAAATTCATAAAATTTAGTAGATTTTTTTATTTTAGTTTAAAAAAAGCATATTATATTTAAAAAATTATTAAATTTTTGAATATAAGAAATCAATTATTAAATATGCAATTTTTAATTGATGAGAAAATAATAATATTTTAAAAAACATAAAAATTTAGATAGTGTAAAGATTTTTAAAAAGTAATATTTTGTTGAATTATTTTTTTTATAAAAAAATAATGACATATTTTATTTTTTAGTTTTATTAAAAATAAAAGATAAATTGACGAAATAACATTTTTATTTTTTGATAATTATAAAACTAATCGTTACATGTATATTAAGTTATAATATTTGTCATAAAAAAATATATCAGTTTTTGTGATCACAAAAAACATTATTAAAAATTTTATCGTATATATTTTTTGAATGAGTAATAAAATAATTATATTTATTAAAGTTTTTTAAAAATTTTTTTAATTCATTAAGATTTTTTTTGTAGATATAGATTATTATTTATTCACCTTTATTATAGCATATGATAACTGTTATTTAGCAGATTTTTATAATTACATATTTAATTGCTATTAAATATGTAATTATAAAAATAAATAAAATCTCATAAATTAAAATCAATAATTTACGTAATATATAAGAATTACTGTCCTCTGAAGGAATCGAACCTACAATTAGCCCTTAGGAGGGGCTTGTTATATCCGTTTAACTAAGAGGACAAAACTATAAAAATACAGTTAAAATATGTTATGTTTTAATTTTTTGTGTGATTATCATAATCTTGAACAGATTAACTGTTTTTAGTATATTATAGATAATAACCATCTGTAGAATTTTTTCTTTTTTTAAAAAAAAATAGATATTTCTTTTTTTAAGAACATTTTATCTATAATACATAATATTTTTCTAATGAAAATTATATTTGTGTATTATTTTTAAAATAAATAGTAACATTCTAAAAATGTTTATATTTTGATAATTTTAATATAATTTTATATAAAAATGTTTTTAAATAAAAAAATCAAATCTTCAATATACAAATTGTGTGGAATAATTTTTCTAGTAGTATTAATGTCAAGTTGTTCAAATTCAATGATTTATAAATCAAAATCTTTTAATTCATTAGAAAACTTGAATCGTACTATGTTTTACTTTAATTATAATGTTCTTGATTATCATTTGATTCGTCCTTTTGCAGTGACTTGGCGTAATTATATGCCTATACCAATACGCCATGGATTGAGAAATTTTTTTAGTAATATAGAAGAGAGCAGCAGCATGGTAAACAATTTTTTATGTGGAAATATTTATCAAGGCATGCAAAATTTTAATCGATTTTTTTTAAATAGTGTTTTTGGCATGGGAGGATTCATTGATGTTGCTTCAATGGCAAATCCTAACTTATCTAAAAAAAAATCATATCGTTTTGGTAGTACCTTAGGATACTATCACATTAGTTATGGTCCATATATTGTGTTACCAGGATATGGAAACTTTACGTTACGAGAAGATTTTGGTGATTTGGTTGATACGGTTTATCCAATGTTAAGTTATCTTACTTGTTGGACAGCAATACTAAAATGGATATTAGAAGGAATCGAAAAACGTGCACTTTTTTTGGATTTTGATGGAATTTTACAAAATTCATTGGATCCTTATTTAATGATGAAAGAGGCGTATTTTCAATATAAGAATTTTCGTTTAGAAGGGCAAGAAATTCAGCCATTTTTTATTCCCCATTCTGAATTTATAGAAAAAGAACTCAATTCTATTGATTAATATAAAAATATTTAAAAAATATTTATATATGATCATATTATTAAGTATTTTGGCTAATATTTTTACATACTGTATTCATCATATCTCTGATATTATTATCAAATCTTGTTTTAATATATAATTTCATAAATTATGAAATATTAAAGCTTATTACTATATAATTATGTATTTTTGAGTATTTTAAAAAAAATATTTTTACAGATTGATCATCAAAATATTTGATATCATTATCTCTTTTTTTTGATGAAATACATATGATTTTATATGAGTATATTTTGAATATCTTCATATAAGAATTTTTTGGTAAAAATAATTAATAGTAAGCATTATATGATTTTATTAAATAAAATTTTTAATAATTATTGATAATAAATACTTTACAACATCGTATATTAATTCATTACATTTTGTTGACAGAATCAAAGACAATATGTTTTTACTTTTAAAAGATATAGTGTTTTGTATTTTTTAAATGTTATTTAATATTATGTTAACATATAAAAACAAAATATAAAAAATATAAATTTTAAATGAATTACAAAATAATTAGTTGTAAGGTATAAAAAATAGTTATATATATTAAAATATATTATTTTTTATTTTTTTAAAAGTGTGTTTTTTATATCTGTTAAAGAAGAAAAATAAAAGGTTTATTTTTATAGGCATTTGATAAAAATGATAGTGAAAGAAAAAAATTTATCTATATGGAAAACTTTTCGTCGGTTATTTCCGATGATTTTGCCATTTAAAGTTGGATTAACTGTAGCAGTTATATCGTTAATAATTAATGCTATAGGTGATGCATCTATGATTGCTTTATTAAAACCTTTGCTTGATGAAGGGTTTGGAAATGCTGATCATATTATGTTAAAATGGTTATCAATTACTATATTAGGATTGATGTTAATAAGAGGTATTTCAAGTTTTCTTGCTAATTATTGTATGGCATGGGTTTCTGGTAAAGTAGTTATGAATATGCGTAGGTATTTATTTATACATATCATGGGTATGCCTGTAACTTTTTTTGATAAACAATCCACAGGAACTTTGTTATCTCGTATTACTTATGATTCTGAACAAGTAGCATCTGCATCTTCTAGCACATTAATTACTATTGTTCGAGAAAGCAGTTATATTATCGGTTTATTTTGGTTGATGTTTTATCATAGTTGGCAACTTTCATTAATATTAATTATTATTAGTCCTATTGTTGCTCTTATTATTCGTTCAATTTCTAAACATTTTAGAAATATTAGCAAAAATATGCAAACTGATATGGGGGAGATAACTGTTAGTGCAGAACAAATGTTAAAAGGTCATAAAGAAGTTTTAATTTTTGGTGGGCAGAAAGTTGAAATAGAACGTTTTAGAAAAGTAAGTAATCACATGCGTCAACAAACTATGAAAATGGTAACTATATCTTCAATTTTTGATCCCATTATACAATTTATAGCATCTTTGGCATTATCATTTACGTTGTATGTATCGAGTTTTCCTGAAATAATGCAAACATTGACTGCAGGAGATGTTGGTGTTGTATTTTCATCAATGTTCGCGTTAATGCGCCCTCTAAAATCCTTAACAAACGTTAATGCACAATTTCAACGTGGAATGGTTGCCTGTCAAACATTATTTGCTATTTTAGATATGGAACAAGAAAAAGATAAAGGTACATTAATATTAAAACAACCTAAAAATAAAATTGAATTTAAAAATGTTACTTTTAAATATTCTTCTAAAGAAAATCCTGCATTGTATGATATTTCTTTTGCTATTTCTATCGGTAAATCTATTGCTTTAGTTGGAAGATCAGGTTCAGGGAAATCGACTATTGCACATTTAATTACCCGTTTTTATGACGTCAATAAAGGTCAAATATTGCTTGATGATCGTGATTTACGTGAATATACTTTAGGTTCCTTACGTAGTCAAATTGCACTAGTTTCACAAGATGTCTATCTTTTTAATGATACCATTGCAAATAATATTGCTTATGCAACAGATGGACTTTATAGTCGAAAAGACATTGAAAAAGCAGCAAAAATGGCTTATGCAATGGATTTTATTCAAAATTTAGAAAATGGATTAGATACAATTATTGGAGAAAATGGTGTTATGCTTTCTGGTGGACAAAGGCAGAGAATTGCTATTGGACGTGCTTTATTACATGATTCATCTATATTAATTTTTGATGAAGCTACTTCTGCTCTAGATACTGAATCAGAAAGAGCAATTCAAGTAGCATTGCATGAATTACAAAAAAATAAAACTTTTATTATTATTGCTCATCGTCTTTCAACAATAGAACATGTAGACGAAATTTTTGTGATGCAAGCAGGTCAGATTATTGAAAAAGGCAATCATCACACTTTGCTTAAAAATAATGGAGTATACTCTCATTTATACAGTATGCAATTTAAATTATGATTGAAAAAATATGGTTAGGTAATTCTTGGTTATATATTTTGTTAATACCATTTTCAATATTGTATGGAATAATTATAAAATTGCGAAATATTGCTTATCATATTGGTATTTTTAACATTTGGAAAGCTCCAATACCGATTGTCGTTGTTGGTAATCTAAGTGTTGGTGGTAATGGTAAAACACCAGTTGTAATTTGGTTGGTAGAAAAACTTACATTAAAAGGTTATAATGTTGCTGTTGTATCTCGCGGATATGCTGGGAAAGCAAAATCTTATCCAATATTAGTCAATAAAAGTGTTTCAATAGAAGAAACTGGTGATGAACCAGCATTAATTTATTTAAGAACTGGGGTACCAGTCGCAGTTTCACCAAAACGTGTTGAAGCAGTAAAAATTTTATTAAGACTATACCCAGCATTAGATCTTATTATTGCTGATGATGGTCTCCAGCATTATGCATTAAAACGTGATTATGAAATATTAGTTATAGATGGTATACGTAATTTTGGTAATGGTTGGTTGTTACCTGCTGGTCCTTTAAGAGAGGGTACATATCGTTTAAATACTGTAAATTCCATTATTATTAATGATGGTGATATTCCTCAATATGATGCTATAAATATGGAATTGATAGGTAATATTGCTATTAATTTATTATCAGGAGAAAAAAAACATGTTTTAGCATTAAAAGAAGTAGTTGTAATTGCAGGAATCGGTAATCCGCTACGTTTTTTTTCTAGTTTGAAAAAAAAAGGTGTGAAATTAATTAAAACTTATTCTTTTTCTGATCACAAGAATTATAAATTATCTCAATTAAAGAAATTAGTCACTAATTCTCAGATATTATTAATGACTGAAAAAGATGCAGTAAAATGTTTTGATTTTGCACAATTAAATTGGTGGTATCTTCCAGTAAATGTTAAACTTTCAAAGTTTGGCGTCAATAAAATTCTTTCAGAAATTCATAATTTAATAAGTTTGAGTAAAAATATTTAATATTTTATTATTTTTTTAATTCATCATATTATGATGATTGTTTTTTTATGTTAAATACTTTTTTTGTAAAATACCATTACATTTAATTTGTATAAGATGCATAATTTTACAGATATACAATTAGATTTAATTATGTTTGGTGTAGTTTTTAATTTTTATTTTTTTTGATAGAATTTTATATACATAAATTTTCCATGATGGTTTTAATGTAATTGTGCATTTTAAAAATTTTAATAATGTTAAAATTATGATCAATTTTACAATCATAATTGTAGTAAATTAATTTTTTTAAAACTATTGCTTAAATGTCTTTTCAGTTTTATGAGTTATGTATCCTCGCATGCACATAAATATTTTTAATATATAAATATAATGAATTAATGTTAATATGTATTTATGTTATTCTGATTTTTTTAAATTATTTTTATGAGGAATTTATGGATCATCGGTTACTTAATATCATTGCTTGCCCAATTTGTCATGGAAAGTTAATTTATGATAAAAAAAAATTATATCTTATTTGCAAAACCGATCATCTTGCTTATCCTATAAGGAATAATATCCCTGTCCTATTGAGAGAAAAGGCAAAAAAAATATCATTGTTAGATGAAGAATAAAAATATGTTTACTGTTATTATACCTGCACGTTTAGCTTCCACTCGTTTATTTAAAAAACCTTTAATCGATATACATGGTAAAGCGATGGTTTTGAGAGTATTAGAAAAAGCATTAATTTCAGCTGCAAAACGTGTTATTGTTGCTACTGATTCAGAAGAGGTATTTGATGTTATAAAATCTTTTGATGCTGAAGTTTGTATGACTAATATACATCATCAATCAGGAATAGAACGATTAGGTGAAGTTATCAATAATTATCGTTTTTCTGATCAAGAAATTATAGTAAATCTTCAATGTGATGAACCTTTAATTCCACCAGAATTAATAAATCAATTAGCTAAAAATGTTATATTTAATAATGTTGGTATCGCAACATTAGCAACTCCAATAAAAAATAAAACTGAAATTTTTGATTCTACTATTGTAAAAGTTGTGATTGATAAATATAGTAATGCATTATATTTTTCTAGAGCTCCTATCCCATGGAATGGGAACCGTTCTGTTTTTGATAAAAAAACAATAAACAAGACTTATTTGCGTCATGTTGGTATTTATGCTTATCGAGCCGGTTTTATTCGTCGTTATATTAAGTGGAATATCAGTCCATTAGAAAAAATAGAAATGCTCGAACAGTTGCGTGTATTATGGTATGGTGAAAAAATTCATGTTGCGATGGCTATTAAAATACCAATAATAGGAGTAAATAATCAGAAAGAATTAGATATTGTAAGAAAAGTATTTCTCAAGAGTTGATCGAATAGTTTTTTTTATAAATTTTTTTTTAAAAAAAAGAAGAATCTATTATATTTTTTTTATTGTAGTGATAAATTAATAACAGAAAAATGTACACTTTTTTATAAAATTTATATTTTCAAATATTTTTAAATAAAATGAAATGCCATTTTTTATGTATTTTACAATTTCATGAATTTCATTTATAAAAAAATAAATATAAAAGATATATTTATTCTGATATCTATATCAGATAACTATTATATATAGTAATTTTTAAACATCAAAAAGTTAAGATTTTATACAATAAAAATATAATTTTTATAGATTTATAAATTATTTCAATGATTTTTTTAATTTTTAATATAGATATTAAAATAATAAAAGAGCAGGGTATATAATTTTTGATATTTGTTATTAATAATTATAGTTATTATATGTATTGTTTTATATATTTTATTATGTTTACGTGACTATTTTTATTAAAAATATACTAATACTATATACTGTAGAATAGTAATTTTTTCTTTATTTTTTATAAAAACATTTACTAATGCATATAAATTAATTTTTAATTTCTGATTAGATTGTTTATAAAAACGTTATATTCTTAATTATATCTATTTTTTTTAAAATATTATGTTATTATGTAAGTTGTTTTTATTTTAAATAAACTATTAATAATTCTATTTAAAGTTATAAAATAATATTTTAGTAAAATATCAATTATTTTCTAAAAGATTTTCAATTGTATTGAATTTATTAAATTAAATTTATGTACATAGTTTTTTATAAAAAAAATTTTATATGTATCTTATTATTTTTTTAATATCGGGCAATATGATTTTTTTTTGTTGTTTTGTTGTTTTACTACAAAGTAAATTATTTGTATATTAATAAAATGATTAAAAATATTGATTTATAAAATTTTTTTTCTTTTAAATTAGAAATTTATAATTTTTAAAAAAAAATTTAAAGATTTTATAAAAAATATCATTAATATTAAATGTTAAATTTATAAATAAAGATTTATACATAGATAGTAATGCAAATGGAGTAAATGGAGAACATAGTATTTTAGAAATAATCAACCAATTTAAAATTTGGACTATGAATTTACAGGATTGTTTAATTCATTATAGTATTAATATTTTTTCTGCATTATTTATTGCATTTTTTGGTTTTGTAGCTGTAAAACTAGTACACAATATTCTAACGAAATTAATGTTATTTAAAAATATCGATAAGACAGTTAGAGATTTTTTATTGGCAATAGCGCGTTATGTTATTATTGGTTTAACTATACTTTTAATATTAAATCAGTTAGAGGTTCAGACTACCTCCGTAATTGCTGTTTTAGGAGGAGTCGGTTTAGCTGTCGTATTAGCTTTGCAGGGTTCTTTATCTAATTTTGCTGCTGGAGTTTTATTAGTTACTTTAAGACCATTACGGGTTGGAGAATATGTTATTTTAGGTAATGTTGAAGGAAATGTTGAAAATGTGCAAATTTTTTCGACTTTATTACGCACTCATGAAGACCGTATGATTATTATACCTAATAGTCATATTATCAATAATAATATTGTTAATTTATCTCGTAAACCCAATCGTCGTACAGAAATTATTGTTAGTATTTCTTATAATGCTGATATTGATATTGTTAAAAAAGTATTGGGTTGTGTTATTGCTTTAGACAAACGTATTCAACATCAAAAAGGCGTCACTATTCGGTTACATGAAATGGCTCCTTCTTCACTTAATTTTATTGTGCGTGTTTGGACTACTAATGCTGATGCGTGGAATGTTTATTGGGATTTGATGGAAAATTTTAAAAAGCAGTTAGATGCTAATAAGATTTCTATTCCATTTCAACAAATAGATGTGCATTTATCCCGTTAGTTATAAGTTATAACTTTGCATCAAAAAATATTATATTTTTAAGAAATCATTTGAAAACATTTTTTATTTTGTGATTATCTGCCAGATAGATCTTGAAAAAGACAAAATATATATTTGTAAATTTAAAATTAAAAATTTTATTAAAATATCTATTATGTAAACATTAATTGAGTTTTTTTAAAAAAATGAAATTAAAAAAATATAATATTTTATATGAAATAAAAAATTATATAATGCCATTTTATAAATAAAATATTTTATATTTTTATGCAAAGTATAAATTCATAAAAATCTAACTTTAGATTAATAAAAATAAATAAAATAAATAAATAATGTTTCTTAAAATGCATATTTGCAAATATTAACATATATTAAAATTATTTTCTATATCTCTAAATTATAGAATTTATTGCAAATATAATAAATATTTTAAAAATAAAAATTACAATTTTAATTTTTATTGCTATTTTCTTGTTTTAATATTTTTTTTGCTGTTTTTATAAGAGCATCACTTATTTTTTTTATTATTCTCATTTCTGGTGAGAATCTATGCCAATATAACATTCTTCTTTGATATATACCAGGAGTGAGATCTATTAATTCACCTGAATTTAATTCATTAAGAATTTGTAAATGTGGTATCATGCAACAAGTTGATCCCTGTTTGGCGAGTTGTACAAAGGCTTCTGATGTACTTACGATATGACATGGAACACTGCCAGGAGATAATTTAAAATTTTCTTGGATAAAAGATTGATGTATATCATTTAAATGATCAAAAGCGACAGTTGGTGCTCTTAATAGTGAATTTTTTGTCACGCCGCTTGGAAAATAACGTTTAGCAAATGTTGGTGCAGCAACAAATAAATAATCGAGTGCTCCAAGTTGATTTATTAAACAGCCAGGCAAAGATTCTGATTGAATACTGATGGCTCCAATTACTTCCCCTTTTCGTAAACGCTCATGAGTTTTTGTTTCATCTTCTATTTGAATATTTAATCGAATAGAATTCTCGTGTAATACGGAACGAAGAGCAGGTAAAAACCAAGTTGCTAAACTATCAGCATTGATTGCAACTGATAATAATAAAGGTTTATTAGTATTATTTGCATCACCCAACCATTCTTTTTCTAATAATTGAACTTGATGTAAGAGTGCTAGTAGTTTTTGTCCTTCTATGGTTGGTTGAGGAGGAATTGTTCTTAGTAATAATGGTTGACCAAATAAGTTTTCTAGTTGTTTAATTCTTTGTGAAACGGCAGATTGAGTAATGCATAATTTTTTGGCTGCACGTTCAAAACCACGTTCATGGATTACCGTATCTAATGCTTGTAATGCTCGATAGTCAGGACGTTTAATCACGAAAAAATCTCTTTAAAATTTACTTTTGATGTTATTTTATATCTTATTATGTAATATATTTTTATTTTTGGCTTTAAAAATAATGATATTAATAAATTTTGATATCTTACAATAACAAGGAAATTAATTATATGAAACAGAATATTTTAAAAAAAATAGTTGGATATGCTGTTTTAGACTATATAAAACCATATATGGTAGTTGGTGTTGGGACAGGTTCTACTGTTTCATATTTTATTGATAATTTAGTTGCATTAAAACATTTAATTAAAGGTGCGGTCTCTAGTTCTAGAGATTCTAGTGATAAATTAAGATATTTATCTATTCCAATACTTGATAGTAATCAAGTGGATAGTATTGATGTTTATGTAGATGGTACTGATGAATTTAACTCAGATTTAATGATGATTAAGGGCGGAGGAGGAGCTTTAACACAAGAAAAAGTGCTAGCAGCAATGTCAAAAAAATTTATTGTTATTGCAGATCAATCTAAAAAAGTTGATATTTTAGGTAAATTTCCATTACCTATTGAAGTTATTCCTATGGCGAAAGCTTATGTTACTCGTGAATTAATAAAATTAGGTGGTCTACCGAAATATCGCAAAAATATTCTTACTGATAATGGAAATATTATACTTGATACTCATAATTTAAATATTATAGATCCAGTTGCTTTTGAAAATAAAATTAATGCTATTGTAGGTGTTGTAACAGTAGGATTATTTGCTAATCGTTCAGCGGATATTATTTTAATGGCAAAATTAGATGGTGTAGTACAGAAATTTGTTGCTAAAAAATGTTTTTTAAAAAAATCTTAATGGATTAATTTATATTTTTTGATTTTTATTAAATTTAATTATTTTAGAAAAAATTGATCTTAAAAAAATTATTAAACTATTTTTTTTGTTAGAACGTAATTGTAAATTATAAATTTATAAAATTAAATCTTTTAAATTACCAATTCCATCTTTTTGATTCTGTAATGATTTCAGGTAGTGACACATCCCATGGGTCTGTAGGAAGTGCATGAACTAATTGAAAATTATAAGCTAATCCAATCGGATATGTATTTTTGTTTAAATTTTGAAGTAATCTGTCATAATATCCTCCTCCCATTCCTAATCTATTTCCTTTTTTGTCAAATGCTACTAATGGCACAAATATAATATCTATATTTTTTATTGGTATGATATTTTTATTATTTACTAAAGGTTCATAAATATTAAAGTAATTTTTTTTTAAAAGTGTATTTGGAAGATATTTTACAAATATTACTTCTTGATTATAAGTATTTAAAATTGGCAGGTAAATTTTTTTATTATGTTTCCATAGATTTTCGATTAAAAAATTAGTGTTGATTTCTCCATCGAATGAAAGGAATAATCCTATATGAGTTGCAGACGATATTTTTTTTTGATCTAATATTAATTTGGTAATTTTATATGCAGATTTTTTGCGTTCTACATGTGTTAATTCTTGACGTTTTTTTCTTAGTTTTTTTCTGATTATATTTTTTTTGATATTTAATTTTTTAAACATATTATATAAATAAGATAAAAATTATATTTTATATTTTAATATTTACTTATAATATCTTACTTTTTTTCACTATATTGTAAATGTATTTTAATTAATTTTTTATATTTTTATGATTTTTGTTTTATTGAATATTTTATAAAAAATTAAATTTTTTTATTTTTTTTAAAATGTTTAAATTAATACTTTAGACTAATAATAGAGTATTTTATTTGGATAATTAATGTGTTTTTAATGTTGTTTAAATTTTATTTTTTTGCCCATAATTAATAAAATTCTTTAATAATTAATTACTTTTTTTTAGATATAATGCAGAAAAATTATTGTAACTCATAAATTGTGGAGCAGTATCACAAATGAAAGCAATTGTTGTTGGTGGTGGTGTTGTAGGTGCATCATTAGCTCTTGCTATTTCAAAAATTAGTAAGGGTAGTATTCAAGTTTCAGTAATCACAGCAGTGTCACCTGGTAAGTTATATAGCAATTTTCATAGTAAAACTCTTGCATTGACTTACGGAACGTATCAATTTTTTTTAGAAATTGGTATTTGGTCTGCATTAAAAAAGTATATTACACCAATTGTTGAAATTTGTATTTCTGAATATGGACATTCTTGGTTTTTAAATATCAACTCACAAGATTATTCTCTGCCTGCATTTGGTTATGTAATTGCATTAACTGATATAGAAAATTATTTATTTGAGGAATTAAAAACAGCTCCTGGAATTACATTATATTGTCCTGATAAAGTAGTTACTTTTGAACGCAAAGTTGATTTTGTATTAGTTAAATTAAAAAGTGGTAAAATTTTAAAAGGGCAATTATTACTTGGTGCTGATGGTAGTGATTCTATAATAGGAAAAATTGGTCAAATTGAATTCAAAAAAAAATCTTATCAACAATGTGCAGTTATTGCTAATGTTTTTACTAGTGAATTATCATATGGTCGGGCATTTGAACGTTTTACTCAAAATGGACCGTTAGCTATGTTGCCATTATCTACAAATAAAAATGCATTAATTTGGTGTCATCCATTAAAAGAAAAAAAGAACATTATGACATGGTGTGATAACAAATTTATTGTAGAATTACAGAAATGGTTTGGTTGGCATTTAGGTGAAATTCAGCTAGTAACAGAACGTTCTTTTTTTACATTGTTTTTCTCTCAAGCAAAAAAAAATATCAGTCATAGGATTGTTTTACTTGGAAATGCAGCACAAACTATACATCCTATAGCTGCTCAAGGTTTTAATCTTGGTATTCGTGATGTAATGATTTTATCTAAAATCATTAGTAGAATCGCTGATAATGGTGGTGATATTGGTAATTATTCTGTTTTAATGAATTATCAAATCCAACGTGATGATGATCGAAAAAGGATAATAAAATTAACAGATAACTTAATTCATTTATTTACAAATAATCATAAAGTTTTTACTATAAGTCGTAATATTGCATTTGTTCTCATGAAAAAATTGCCATTAATACGCGATATTTTTATTAACAAAATATTTGGCACAAAATATTTTTATTATTAATTTTCTTAAAAAAATATTTTTATATACAATTTATTGTTTTTCAATGAATACGAAATATTGTTGACTTTTAATAATTAAATAAAAAATTAGCAGTTATAAAAGATAGTTAAAAGTGATTTTTCTTAAAAAGAATATTACATTTATTTTTTACTAATTATTATTTTTTGTGATGAAATATTATGATTGAAATTTAATAAAAATGACAAGTATTGCATCATATGTTAAATATTTTTTTATTTTTGATTATAATAAAAATTATTTTCTGAATTTTTTATATTTTTGAATAAAATCAAAAAAAATGGATATTTGTATTTAGAGGACATAAATTATTTGAAAAGTATTTGTGATAAATTTAAAACATACATTAAATTTTTTATCATTTTTTTATTAATAAAGTTTGCTGCATTAATGCGTATATTTGATTTAAATATATAATATATTAAAATATAATAGTAAGTATTTTGTTTTTTTGCATAATAAAAAGTACATGTTTTTATAATGTGTATTCTTATTTTTTTGTCAATTTTTTATGCATGAATAATTTCTATTTAATGTGTTTTGTGATATTGTAATATTATTATTGTTTTATTTTTTATGGATGCAATTTATTTTATGAAGCTATAATAAATTATGATGTTCATAATATTTGCACTGTTAATAGAAATTATAAAAAAACATTAAAAAATAATAAAAATATTTTTCATGATATTACGTTTTTAAATTTTTCTATATTTTTGCATAAAATCTTCAAATAAAAATGCTGTTTTTTAATAATTTTTATTTATCAAAAAAATATTGTTATGCATAAATATTTATCAGTAAAATTATAATCAATTTATATATGGAACCTGAAGTTTTATATGATCATTTTTTTGATGATATATTAAGTTTTTTAAAAAAAAGTTGTTATATATCTTTAGAGATTAATAATATTTCTTATGCATGATTTTATATTTTAAAATTAATAAGGTAAAGGGTGTATTCTTAGTCGGCTATTTTCCTCTTTTATTAAACGAAAAATACTGTTTTCAGGAATCTCATTATTCATGATTATTTGTATGCTAATTGTGCTATTAGTTAATTTTACAGCTGCTAAAACTTTTCCAACGTGTCGCCAATGATTTTTGCATTGCCATTCAACACCATCACCTATTTTTGGGGTAGTTTTTGCAGTACCTTGCAAAAAAAACATTCTGTTTTTGTTAGAGCCTCTATATTTTGTAAGTGCAATGATTTCTTGTCCAATATAACATCCTTTTTGGAAACTAATACTAGCAGGTAATGCTTCTAAATTAGCAGATTGAGGTATAAATTTTTGGTTATTTTCAATATCAATATTAGCAATGCCAGCGGAAATATTTAAAGCTAACCATTTTTGGCTATTAGAGTGTATCCTAAAATATTTAGTTAATTGATTAGCAATTATTTTATTTGTAGCAATTAAAAATCTGTCTGTTGGTAAATGAAAGTGTAATAAAACTGTTTCTTCAAAAGAAATAACTGATTGTTCTTTATTGGGTAATTGAGGAAAAAAAATTTTCAATTTTTTTTGTGCATTTTGACCTACTACACCTAATAGTATTATGTCAGATTCTTTTTTAATTGTGATATTTGAAAATATAGAATATTTTTTTAATGCATCTATTTGTTTTTTTGCTACACTTTTACGTAAAATATAAGCAAAGCCTTTCTTATAATGAAAAAGATGTAATGTGCTATGCATTTTTCCTTTAGGATTACAGTGTGCAGTAAATACATGTTTATTTTTTTGTAGAGATAAAACATCTGCAGTGAATTGACTTTGTAAATATTGTATTAGATCAATGCCATCAATTGTAATAAAATCCCAATCATTTAGGAACATTAGTGTTAATGGTAAATGGTTTTTTGATAGTATTTTTTTCATATCGTGATTGTATAAAAATTATTATAGATAGTTATTGTGATATTAAAGTCATTATGTAATAAAAAAATAATATTATTTAGATTTTAGTAAATCAATATTGAAATTATTTTTATGTTATAAAATATTTTTATGTTATATTTTAAAATATAAGATTTTGATCTAATAATAAAAATTATAACATCTTTAGTGTATTTTAAAAAATCTGTTATGATTAATAACTCAATACTTTTTTTAAAGTATCATTCTTATTTAAGAATAACTCCTTTTATATAAAAACCTTTTTTAATTGGAGACGAACAAACTTGTATAAGTTTATAATAAAAACGTAATAAGCAGGTAGTGATAAACTTTGTTATATGTGAGTTTTTTATGTTTATTAAATGAAAAATCAATAATCAAAATATTATTTTTATTTTTTATGATGATTATAAATTATAATTTTAATGTGTATAACATCATTATTTAAATTTTATTTTTAATGTATTTTTATGATAATTTTTATAAATTAAAAAATAATTAATCAAATTGAATATTATTTTACCTACTATTTTAATTCTTGATTCTGGTGTTGGTGGGCTATCTATTTATTATGAAGTAAAGGAGTTATTACCAGATATAAATTATATTTATGTTTTAGATAACGAAGTATTTCCTTACGGAAATAAAAAAATAGAATTTATTACTGCACGTTTAAGTGCTGTGCTCAATAAGATACAGCAAGAAGCCTTTTTTTCAATAGCAATACTTGCTTGCAATACGGCAAGTACTGCTAGTTTGCTCTTTTTGAGAAATTCTTTTTCATTTCCTATTATAGGTGTTGTTCCTGCAATAAAACCTGCCACTCAATTAACTCGTAATGGAATTATCGGATTATTAGCAACAAAATTAACTGTGAATGGGGTTTATACTAAAAATTTGATTAAAACATTTGCTACAAATGTTACTGTGAATATGATTGCTTCATCAAAATTAGTGCAATTAGCAGAAAAAAAAATTCATGGAGAAAATATTTCAAAAAAAAGACTAATGATTATATTAAAACCATGGTTACAGATGAAAAAACCACCTGATACAATTATATTGGGGTGTACACATTTTCCATTATTATTAAAAGAATTTAAAAAAATTTTTTTAGAAGAAACTGTGATAATTGATTCTAGCGCTGCAATTGCAAAGCGAGCTTTTTTTTTAATGAATAAACAAAAAGAGTTTATTATAAATAAAAAAAAAAATATATTAATGAAGAATAAAAATATTGTCTACTTTACTAAAATTGATAATAAGACCGAAAAGCTTTTTCTAGTACTTTCAAAGCTAGGTTTTCATAAATGTCAAAAAATTATTATTTAGTTTACTAATGATGATATGTACTTATTATTAATATTTTAAATATAAAATATTACCATTAATACAAAAATTTATTTAAAATAAAACCTATTATTAAACAAAAATTAAAATTGTGAAATTAAGAACACTATTTTCACTAAAAATATATTATATTCGTTTCTTATTATTAAAAACAATTAATTTTATAAAATTAAAAATCATAAAACATAATAAAAGAAAATAAACGATTTAAGATTTTGTGCAGATTTTCTATATAAAATAATTAATGAAACATTTAAAAATATTTTAAGAAAAATAGAATATAGTAATTAAACAAAATTCTTATTTTTTATAAGGGAAAAATATATACCAAAAATAGTAGATTATATTATCAGACTGGTTTTCTTTTTTTGAAATGATTGTAGATATTTAAAAATATAATTTTATAAATATATTTTTAAGCACAGATCCATATATTTAATTAAATTATACGGCGTATTAATTTATCAATATGTACTCTTCTTAACCGACGAAGGAGTGTTTTAATTTTTTTGGGATAATTTTGTATATTTTCAATATCTTCATAATGTTTTATAATTTTAGTATGAAGTCTTATACATTGTAATTCTTTGTTTTTTTGTTTTATTAATGTTTTTTCTGGATCATGAATCAAAATTGCGTTTTCTAAATCTAACCCCCATGCACGTGGATTTAAATTATTACCTGTAAGTAATTGCCAATGATTATCTATCCAAATTCCTTTTAAATGATAACTATTAGTGCCATTTTTCCATAATCTGATGATTAACTTTTTTTTATCTACAAAATATTGAAATCGGTGAATAAATTTACGTAAATTGATTTCATATAAATAAGGCAGTGCTCCAATAATTTTAAAAGGTTCATCTGGTGGAAGATAGAAATCATTTGCAGTTTTATCTCCTACAATTATTTCAATTTGCTTTTCATTTTTTAATAATTTTATAATTATACGAGTTAAAATATTTGGTAAATTAAAATAAGGTGTACAGATTGTTATTTGATTCTCCGTGCTACACATTAAATGTGTAATAGTTTTATTTAATTCATTTTTTTTTCCTAAACCAATTAATGGAGTGATTCCTAATTCTTTGTTTGTTGCGCTTTTTTGAAATTGATAATGAGCACTTTTTAAATTATGTCGAAATTTTTTTACTAAACTTTTGATACTGGCATTTTTTGGAAGATTAGGTTGATCTAAACGTTGAATAGCAGGTGAAGATAATAAATTTTTATCTATGAAAGTTTTCATTGTCGTAGCTAATTGTATATTTTTTAATATATGATAACGATCATAGCGATAATATTGATGTTGATGTAAATATACATTATTAATGCTAGCACCACTGTAAATAACTATATCATCTAATATGAATCCCTTTAAGTGTAAAACACCTAAAGCTTCACGTGTATTAACTGGGATACCAAAAATAGGAATATTTATTTCTGGAGATAGAAGTGAGTTTTGATAATACCAATCGGCATTCGTTATAATTTTCGTAGTTCCAATACGATTGCGTTGTGCACGATGCCAATCTACCATGATTTTTATGTCCAATCGTGGACATGCTATTTTTGATTGATAAAGAGTATTTAATATTTCTTGTCCTGCATCATCGTTTTCTAGATAAAGTGTAGTAATATATATGTAATTTTGAGAGTTTCTAATTTTGTCTAAAAGTATTTTTCGAAAAGATTTTGTGTCGTAAAGAGTAATAATTTCTTTTGGAAATTGGGATAATTTTATTAAATCATCAAGATATTCTTGATGATTTTTTTTGTTAAATTTTGATAATATCACAGTAGAAAACTTCTCTTTTTAAAAAAACCATGTATTTAAAAATATATTTTTCTAGATTTATAGTGACTAAATATTTATATTATCATTTTTTGAATTTTTTGTATGTATTCTCTTAATAATGTTAATAAAATTTTTATTTTCATAGATTTATGTAAAAATTGTTTTGTAAAAATAAGAATTATTTCTATTCTTGCATAAGAATGAAAGTATAGATTTTATAGTTTTTTGATTAATATTTGTAATTAAAAGATATAAGTGTTAAATTTTATTTAATTTTATAAGAAAATAGTATTTTTTGTAAAAATTTGTTATGATCAAAGATATAATCTGTGTTTTTAAAAATTATATTTGTTAATAAATTTTATATTAGAAAATTTATTAATCAAATTTTAAGAAAAAAATAAGTTGATACTTTACTAAAATGAAAAGTGTTATACAGAATAAAAATACAATATAGATAAAAAATATTTTTTATGTATTTTCAGTTATAATAAACTATTTAGTTAAAAATAGGTGGTAAATTAAAAAACATAGTCAATTAATTTTGTATAATTAATAAAAAACATAAATATAATTTGGTATCTGATAACGAATATTTTTTATAAAAATTAATGATATTATTTTTACTTTCAATATTTAAAATGCTCAAAAAGTAAAGTCTATTGTCAAGAAATCAATTATTTTATGTAGTTTAAATGATTTCTTATGATAATTTATTATAAATTTAAATATATTAAATATAAATTTCTTATTGAGATAAATAAGAAAAATTTGTATTTTATAAAACAGTATCTATAAAAATTTATGATTTTTGTGATTATATTATTTGATTGTTAGTATAAAAATAAAATAATTTTTAGCGAATCATTTATTTTCTTATAAAATTAAAATTAATGATATTAGAAGACATAATTGTTCATACATTTTTTTGAAATTTTATTATTTATAGGCATTAATAAATTAAAAAAATATTATTTCTTATGGATTTATTCTTTTTTTTGTTTTGTATATGAATAATTTCTAAAAAATATTTGATGTTTTTTGTTATTTATAAGTGCAAAAACATACGAATAAAAATTATAAGATTTTTAAATATGATTTTTGATTGGTTTTTTAATTTTGATTTATTTTAATGGAATGTTTTTTTAAATTAAACAATTATTGAAAATTAATATTTTTGTGATTAGGATTCATTTTATATATAATAAATTCTATTTTTATTATCTAAATGTTATGCACTAAATAAAATATTATAATTTTTTATAATTAAGATGTAATATATTTGAAATCATTTTTTATGCTTAAGCAATGCAAATATGATTTAAGAAATGAAAATTATAAAATTATTTATGATATTTTTGTAGTTTATTATATTTTTTTAAAAAAATATTTAATTTTTAATATTAATATTTAATAAAATAATGATATTCTTTTTGTAAAAAGAAATCATATGTTTTATAAAAAATATTAAATTTTATATTATTTTTTTATGTTTTATTTGTAATAATTTATTAATATTTTTAAAAAACTTATAATAAAAATTATATATTAAAATTTTGTTTTTATATTATAATTGATTAAATATTATTTAACTAAATAATCATTACTCAGGAATTTGTTGCTAAAAGTAATTAATATAAAAAATATCTTTTTTCATCATATTAATATTGATTAAAATCTAGATTTACAAATAAAATTTTTTTAAAAAACTTTATATGAAATTAAGCATTAGATATGCCATTCAAAAATAGTTATACAAAAACTAATGTATTTAGTTTTAGAATTTACAAAAAGATTAAATATGCCTCGATAATCTTTTGAATAAAAATTTATATTATATGATTTTAGTTTCTTGATAAAACTCATGATAGATCATAAATTATCACATATCACTGTTCTTCTAGAAGAAGCAGTTAATGGATTGCAATTAAAAAAAAATGGAATTTATATAGATGCTACTTTTGGTCGAGGAGGGCATTCTAAACTAATACTTTCTAGATTAGGTAAGGAAGGACGTCTAATAGCAATAGATCGGGATCCTAAAGCAATAATGATTGCTAAAAATATTATTAATGATATTAGATTTTCTGTTAAACATGCTAATTTCTCTCAATTAGCATCATTAATTAAAAAAGAAGGATTAATAGGAAAGATTGATGGGTTACTTTTAGATTTAGGTGTTTCATCACCCCAATTAGATGACGCAAAAAGAGGTTTTTCTTTTTTACAGGATGGCCCATTAGATATGAGAATGAATCCTAAAAAAGGTCAATCTGCAGCTTCATGGTTAATGAAAGCTTCAGAGTCAGATATAGCTTGGGTATTAAAAACATATGGTGAGGAGCGATTTTCAAAAAAAATTGCTAAAGCAATTTTTTTTCATAATCACCACTCAAAAAAAACAGTATTAACTCATACAAAACAATTATCAGAATTAATAATACGGATTATTCCATTTAAAAAAAACTACAAACATCCAGCAACTAGAACATTTCAAGCTATTCGCATTTATATTAATAATGAATTAGAAGAAATAAGAATAGTATTAGAAAATGCATTGCATATATTAGCACCTAAGGGACGTTTATCTGTTATTAGTTTTAATTCATTAGAAGACAGATTGGTAAAACGTTTTATTCAAAAACATAGCAGGAGGTCACAATTTCTTTCAAAATTACCATTAACTGATATAGAATTAAAAATGATAAGTACTAATCCGACTTTAAAAATGTTAGGAAAAATAAAACCGACTCAAGAAGAAATTTTTAAAAATCCAAGAGCAAGAAGTTCTATTTTACGTTGTGCTGAAATTTTGGAATAACTTTAATGGTATTAAAAACAGATAATTTAATTAAAATTATTAACAATGATATTTCTCAGTATGGAAATATTCAATTAATTTTATTAATAATTATTATGATATCAGCAATCTTAGTTATTGCTGTTAGCCATAAAACTCGAATATTAATAACACATAAAAATATTATTATAACAGAAAAAGAATCTTTAGAAATCGAATGGCGTAATTTAATTTTAGAAGAGAATGTACTAGGAAATCATAGTCGTATTGAGCGTATTTCTAAAGAAAAATTACAAATGATACATGTAGACCCGATACAAGAAAATATTGTAATTGAAAAATAATCTTTAGTAAATAATATAATATGAAATCTTTTCATTCATTGAATTATAAAAGATTATACAAAAAAAAAGTTAAATATGTCAAATGGAGATTTTTTTTATTGTATATTAGTATAGGGTTGATTTTAACTGGATTAATTGCACGTATTACTTATTTACAAATTATTAATCCAGCAGAATTAGTAAGAGAAAGTGATATGCGTTCTCTTAGAGTGCAGAAAGTAAATGCTGTACGTAGCATGATTAAAGATCGACAAGGTCGTCAATTAGCAGTCAGTGTCCCAGTATATGCTATTTGGGTTGATCCAAAAATAATTCTTAAAAATGGTATTTTTATTAACGATACACGTTGGAAAGCATTAGCAAAAGAACTTGAACTTTCACTTACATATATTAATTATAAAATTCGGTTTAATTATAAGAACCGTTTTGTTTATTTAGCCCGTCAAGTAAATTCATCTGTAGCTGAATATATCAAAGAATTAAAAATAACGGGCGTTTATTTGCGCAAAGAATCTCGTCGTTATTATCCATTTGGTTCAGTAACAGCTCATTTAATTGGTATAACTAATATTGATGGTCAAGGAATTGAAGGAGTTGAAAAAAGTTTTGATAATTTGTTAATTGGATTACCAGGAGAAAAAAAAATACGTAAAGATCGTGATGGACGAATAATAGAAAATATTTCATTTGTTGATAGTAAAGTAGCACATGATTTGGTATTAAGTATTGATATACGTATACAATCTTTAATTTATCATGAATTAACACGCAGTTTGCTAGCAAATCAAGCAGAGTCTGCAACTGGTATTTTAATTGATATCAATACCGGTGAAATATTGGCTATGGCGAACAGCCCATCTTATAATCCTAATAATCTTATTGATACTCCAATCGAAGTTATGAGAAATCGTGCAATTACTGATTTATTTGAGCCTGGTTCTACAGTTAAGCCGATGGTTGTTTTATCTGCTTTAAATAAGGGAATTATTAAAGAAAATACTATATTAAATACTAAAAATTATATGATTAATGGTCATGTCATTAAAGATGTTGCAAGTTATGACAGATTATCAATTGCTGGTATCCTACAAAAATCAAGTAATGTAGGTGTTTCCAGATTAGCATTATTAATGCCTATAAAAGAATTAATAGATGTTTATTCTCGTTTTGGATTAGGTAAACCAACTAATTTAGGTTTGGTTGGAGAACATAGTGGTATCTTTCCTGACAAAAAAATACGATGGTCTGAATTTGAAAAAGCTACCTTTTCTTTTGGATATGGATTAATGGTAACACCATTACAGTTAGCTCGTGTTTATGCAACTATTGGTAGTTTCGGTATTTATCGTCCTTTATCAATTATAAAAGTTGATCCATCGATGGCACCATTAGGTGTTCGTATTTTTCCTGAAGAGATTATGCGAAAAACAGTACGTATGATGGAAACTGTTGCATTACCTGGTGGTGGGGGGGTTCGAGCTGCAGTTAAAGGTTATAGAATAGCGATTAAAACAGGTACTACAAAAAAAGTTGGAAATAATGGTCACTATGTCAATCAATATATTGCTTATGCTGCTGGAGTTGCACCTGCCAGTAATCCCAGATATGCACTTGTTGTTATTGTCAATACACCTACTTCCGGGAAATATTATGGTGGTGCAGTTTCGGCACCGGTCTTTGGAAGTATCATGAGCAGTGTTTTACGTTTAATGAATATAGAGCCTGATGCATTAAGTGACAATAATGAACTAATAATTTACAATCAAAAAGAATATGCAAGTGATAAATCGTAACTTACAAGATTTATTGCCTTCACTTGGTTTTAAATTGCCAGACAAAATATTAAGAGGAATAACTCTTGATAGTCGTAAAGTAAAAACTGGATATTTGTTTTTAGCTGTTAAGGGACACAAAAGCGATGGAAGAAAATATATTTCTCAGGCCATAGAAAAAGGTGTATCTGCAATTATTGCTGAAGCAGAAAAAAATAAAAAATCTGAAATTATTCAATATATAAATGATGTTCCAATAATTTATATTCGTAATTTAAATAATTACTTATCACTTTTGGCTGGAAAATTTTATGATTATCCCGCAAAAAAACTTCAATTAATTGGCATAACTGGCACAAATGGCAAAACAACTATTAGTCACTTAATAGCACAATTAGCTCGCGGATTAGGTGAAATTAGTGCAGTTATGGGTACGATTGGTAATGGAATATTAAATCAAATTGTACCAAAAAATCATACGACAGGTTCAGCAATTGATGTACAATCTGATTTACAATTATTAGTGAATAAAAAAGCTACTTTTGTTGCAATGGAAGTATCATCTCATGCTTTAGTACAGAGTCGCGTTGCTTCTATTCCCTTTAAAGCTACATTGTTTAGTAATTTAAGTCATGATCATCTTGATTACCATGGTAATATGAAAAATTATGAGAAAGCAAAATGGTTATTATTTTCTACTCATCAATCTGATACACAAGTTATTAATATAGATGATGATATTGGCTTGAAGTGGTTAAAAAAACTTCCTACAGCATGTGCAGTTTCAATAAAAAATAGAATACCTAAAGATTGGAGGGGAGCTTGGTTATCAGTAGAGAAAGTGCATTACCATAGCAATGGAACCATTATCTGCTTTAATTCAATTTGGGGAAAACATATATTTAAAAGTCCATTAATTGGCGTGTTTAACGTTAATAATATTATGTTGGCTATAGCAACATTATCAATGTTAGGTTATCCATTATATATGATTATGGAATCTTTAAATTTTTTGCAACCAATTTATGGTCGCATGGAGGTTTTTAAATCAGAAAAACGTCCAATTGTTATTGTAGATTATGCTCATACACCTGATGCATTAAAAAAAGCATTAATTGGAGTTCGTGTACATTGCACTGGTATGTTGTGGTGCGTATTTGGGTGTGGTGGTGATCGTGATAAGACTAAACGTGCATTAATGGGCAGCATAGCTGAAAAATATGCTGATTTTGTAGTATTAACAGATGATAATCCACGTACTGAAGAATCGAAAGCAATTATAAATGATATTTTTCTTGGTTTCAATGATACACGACGAGTTAAAAAGATTGTAGGTAGATTAGAAGCTATTACTAGTGTAATTATGGAGGCCGGTATTAATGATGTAATATTGATTGCAGGTAAAGGTCATGAAGATTATCAAATTATTGGTAACTGTCGTATACAGTATTCTGATCGTTTAACTGTATCACGATTATTGGGAGTAATTTAATTCAATGATCTCAATTTCATTAAAAAAAGTGGCTATTCTTACAGAAGGTATTTTATATCATATTAATGATAATGAAGCAGATAATTTTTTCTGCAATTCAATAACAACTGATAGCCGTACCTGTTCGTTGAATTCTTTATTTATTGCACTAAAAGGTGTACGTTATGATGGTCATGATTTTGTAAAAAATATTAGAAAGAAGGGTGCAGTAGCATTATTAGTCAATCGTCCATTAACAGTTTCCTGTCCACAAGTGGTTGTTAAAGATACATATCTAGCAATAGGGATATTAGCAGCTTGGTTTCGATCAAAAAGTATAGCTAAAGTAATTGCCATAACAGGGTCTTCTGGTAAAACTTCAGTAAAGGAGATGGTAGCAAATATTTTATCTCAATGTGGTACAACACTTTTTACTCCTGGTAATTATAATAATTTTATTGGTGTAGCTTTAACATTATTTCGATTAACTAAAAAACATCAGTATGTAGTTATTGAAATAGGTGCTAATCATATTGGTGAAATTGAATATATTACTAATATTGTTAAACCAGACAGTGTATTAATTAATAATTTATTTGGTTCACATCTAGAAGGGTTTGGTTCATTAGAAAATATTGCTAAAGCTAAAGGAGAAATTTTGAAAGGATTAAAAAAAAATGGCACAGCTGTTATTAATTTATCTAGCCATGATTGGAAAAATTGGCAACATTATTGTAATAATAAACAAACTATTTGTTTTTTTTCTGTCATTAAACAAGAAAACGCTGATTTTTATGCAAAAAATGTTTCTATAAATTTTATTAATACAAAATTTGAATTACATACACCTAAAGGTTTGATATCAATATGTTTACCATTACCAGGTAAACATAACATTTCTAATGCATTAGCAGCCAGTGCATTAGCAATGTCTGTTGGTGCAACACTTGATAACATCAATATTGGATTATCTTCTGTTAAATCTATATTTGGTCGATTATATCCAATTTTTTTAAAACCAGGAAAAGTAATTTTAGATGATACTTATAATGCCAATATAGGTTCTATGATTGCTGCTGCTAATGTTTTATCTCAAATGCCTGAGTATCGTATTTTAGTTATTGGCGATATGAATGAATTAGGAGATGAGAGTGAAATTTATCATGAAAAAGTTGGTATAGCTATTTGCAATATGAAAATTAACATAGTTTTAAGTGTTGGATGTAAAAGTATGCTGATTAGCAAAAAAAGTTGTTTTGGAGAACATTTCACTTCTAAAGAAAAATTAATGCAAAGATTAATCCCTTTAATAAAAAAACATGATATTGTCTCCGTTTTAGTTAAGGGTTCACGCAATACAGGGATGGAAGAAATTGTGAATTCGTTAAAAGGGCACTTTTTATGTTAGTTTGGTTAGCTAAATATTTAGTCCAATATTTTTCGGGATTTCATCTTTTTTCTTATTTAACATTTCGGGCTATTACCAGTTTATTAACTTCATTAGGTATTTCACTATGGATGGGAGATTATTTGATTACTTATCTAAAAAAATTACAAATAAGTCAAATTGTGCGCAATGAAGGACCAAAATCACATTTTAGTAAACATGGCACTCCTACAATGGGAGGTATATTAATTTTGTTTTCTATCTTAATTTCAATATTTTTATGGGCAAGATTAACTAACCCTTATGTTTGGTATGTATTATTTATTTTTTTAGGCTATGGTATTATTGGGTTTATAGATGATTATAAAAAAATTATTTCTCAAGATTCCAAAGGTTTAATTGCGCGTTGGAAATATTTTTGGCAATCAATATTATCTTTAAGTATAGCATTTATGTTGTATATTACCGGGCACAATACTTCGGTAACTGTATTTGTTGTACCATTTTTGAAAGATCTGATGCCTCAACTTGGTTTTTTTTATATTATATTAACATATTTTGTTATTGTAGGAACAAGTAATGCAGTTAATCTAACTGATGGATTAGATGGATTAGCTATTATGCCAACAGTTTTTATTGCTTTCGGTTTTGCTTTAGTAGCTTGGGCAACAGGTAATGTTCATTTTGCCAATTATTTGAACATTCCTTATATTAATTATGCTGCTGAATTAGTTATTGTTTGTTCTGCAATTGTGGGAGCTGGTTTAGGATTTTTATGGTTTAATACTTATCCTGCCCAAGTTTTTATGGGTGATGTTGGCTCATTAGCATTAGGGGGAGCATTAGGAATAATTGCAGTTTTAATCAGACAAGAATTTTTATTATTGATTATGGGTGGTATTTTTGTTATTGAAACTTTGTCGGTAATTTTACAAGTTATCTCATTTAAAGTGTGTGGTCAACGTATTTTTCGTATGGCACCTATTCATCATCATTATGAATTAAAGGGATGGCCTGAACCTAGAGTTATTGTACGTTTTTGGATCATATCATTGATATTAGTATTAATTGGATTAGTAACCCTAAAGGTGCGTTAATTATGGTAAATTATTATGGTATGAAAATTGTTATTGTAGGTCTAGGTAAAACAGGTGTGTCTTGTATTAACTTTTTTCTTTCTCGTAAAATTATACCACGTGTAATGGATACACGAACAATTCCGCCATATAAAGATAATTTATCTAAAAAAATAATGTTATATAGTGGTGGTTTTAATAAAAAATGGTTGATGAATGCTGATTTGATTGTTCTGAGTCCTGGTGTCTCTATTTATACATCAGAATTACAAATGGCAGTTTCTAAAAATATTAAAATTATTAGTGATATTGAGATATTTTGTCGAGAGATAGATAAGCCGTTAATTTGCATAACTGGTTCTAATGGAAAAAGTACTGTTGCAACATTAGTTAGTGAGATGGCAAAAGTTGCTAATTTTAGAGTAGGTCTTGGTGGTAATATTGGTATTCCGGTTTTAACATTATTAAATAAGGAATATGATTTTTATGTATTAGAACTTTCTAGTTTTCAGCTTGAAACAACATTCAGTCTAAAACCAATGGTAGCAACCATATTAAATATAACTGAAGATCATATGGATCGTTATCCAGGAGGATTTGCAGAATATTGTGCAGCTAAGTTGCGAATTTATAATAATGCTAAACTTGCTATTGTTAATAAGCAAGATCCAAAAACTTGGCCTTCAGATTTTTGTCATGTATCTTCTTTAAGTTTTGGTATTAATACTGGAACTTATAAATTAAACACTTTTACTGAAAAATTAGAAATAAAAGGTGTACCTATCATAGATATAAAAAAAATACGTTTAATTGGACAACATAATTATTTAAATGTTTTAGCTGCATTAGCTTTATCTGATGCAATGCGAATCCCTCGTAAATCAAGTTTAATAGCGCTAACTCAATATCAAGGATTGCCACATAGATTTCAATTAATACATGAGCATAAAGGAATTAAGTATATTAATGATTCTAAATCAACCAATATACATAGTACAAAAGCAGCTTTAAAAAGTTTAAAAATAGCAGGTAAATTATATTTGTTATTAGGTGGACAAGGAAAATCAGCAGATTTTTCACAATTAAAATCTTACATTCAAGATAGAAATATTCAATTATTTTGTTTTGGTTACGATGGCAATCGATTAGCCAAATTAAAAGAAGATAGTTTATTTTTAGATACAATAGGACAATGTTTAGGCGTTATTATAAAAAAAGTTAAATCTGGTGATGTTGTTTTGTTGTCACCAGCTTGTGCAAGTTTTGATCAATTTCAAAATTTTGAGCAAAGAGGTGAAACATTTACTAAATTAGTAAAAAAATTACACAAATGTTAATGTTTAATTTTAAAAAATCAAAAAATCTTACAAATTCATCTGGTAAGAATATTATTGATGCACTTCTTTATGATCGTAGTTTAGTTTGGTTAACATTAATTTTAAGTATTATTGGTTTTATTATGGTGACATCAGCTTCTGTCTCTATCGGTGAACGTTTGATGCAAGATCCATTTTTTTTTGCTAAACGCAATATTATTTATTTAATCTTATCATTTGTTTTAGCTTTTGTAGTATTAAACATTTCTATGATATGGTGGGAGAAATATAATTTTTTATTTTTGATAATTTCAATATTATTTTTATTAGTAGTAATCATTGTTGGACGTTCATTTAATGGAGCTTCACGGTGGATTAATGTTGGTATTATAAATATACAACCTTCTGAATTTTCTAAACTAGCATTATTTTGTTATATATCTAGTTATTTAGTAAGAAAAATTGATGAGGTGAAATCTAAGTTTTTTGGATTTATAAAGCCGATTTGTATTTTGATTTTAATGGCAATTTTATTATTATTAGAACCTGATTTAGGTACAGTAATTATATTAGTTGTTACAACATTAGCATTGTTGTTTATAGCGGGTGCTAAATTAGTACCTTTTCTTATGGGTATTATTATTTGTATGTTGAGTGTTTCTTTTTTGGTTTATTTTAAACCTTATCGGTTTCGTAGAATGACTTCTTTTCTTAACCCATGGGCAGATCCTTTTGATACTGGATATCAATTAACACAATCTTTAATGGCATTTGGGCGTGGTGAATTCTGGGGAGAGGGTTTAGGTAATTCTATTCAAAAATTAGAATATTTACCCGAAGCACATACTGATTTTATTTTTTCTATTTTAGCTGAAGAATTAGGTTACATTGGTGCAATTTTAGTGTTGTTAATGCTATTTTTTGTAGCTTTTCGTGGAATGATAATTGGGAAATTAGCTTTAGATATGAATCAATGTTTTTCAGGTTATTTAGCATGTTGTATTAGTATATGGTTTACTTGTCAAGTATTATTGAATGTCGGAGCTGCTACAGGAATGTTACCAACTAAAGGATTAACATTGCCATTAATTAGTTATGGTGGTTCCAGTTTATCAATTATGATAATTACTATTGCTATTTTGTTACGTATTGATTTTGAAACACGTATTCAAAAAATACAAGCTTTTTATAAGGAGAGATGAATGAAAAAATCAAAACGTCTTATGTTAATGGCAGGTGGTACTGGAGGGCATATTTTTCCCGGATTAACTGTAGCTCAATATTTAAAAGTGCATGGTTGGGATGTTTGTTGGTTAGGTGCCGCTAATAGAATGGAAGCAGATTTAGTTCCCAAGCACGGAATTAATATTAAATTTATAAAAATTTCAAGTTTGCGTGGTAAGGGTTTTTTAGCATTTTTTTTTGCATTTTTTAAGATTATTCAAGCAATAAAACAAGCAAAACTTATTATAAAAAATTATCAACCTGACATTGTTTTAGGAATGGGAGGATATATTTCTTTTCCAGGAATTATTGCTGCTTGGTTATCTAGTATTCCAATTGTATTGCATGAACAAAATGCTGTAGCAGGATTGACGAATCGGTGTTTAGCAAAAATTGCACAATGTACTTTACAAGCGTTTCCTGGGGCTCTCCCTAATGCGATGGTAGTAGGTAATCCAATTCGTGAAGATATATTAGGATTACCTGATCCTGAAAAACGTTTTATTAATCGCAATGATGCCATTCAAGTATTAGTAATAGGAGGTAGTCAAGGAGCAAATATTTTTAATCAAGTATTACCAAAAATGGCGGTAAAATTAAAAAAGAAGATCATTATTTTTCATCAAACTGGAAAAAATAATCAAGAGTTTACAAAATCTTTATATAAAAGATTATGTGACAAAAATATTATTTATAAAGTTACAGAATTTATTGACGATATGGCTGAAGCTTATGCTTGGGCCGATATTATTATTTGTCGAGCTGGAGCTTTAACAGTAAGTGAAATTTCTGTTATTGGTTTAGCTGCTATTTTTGTTCCTTTTCAACATAAAGATCGACAACAATATTGGAATGCTGCCACGTTAGAAAAAGTAAAAGCAGCAAAAATTATTGAGCAATCAGATTTCTCAAAAGATGTTTTGTTAAAATTATTTGAAAAATGGAATCGTGTAGATTTATTAGAAATGTCTAAAAAGGCTCGTACTGTATCAATTACAAATTCAACTCAACTGGTAGCAGCAACTTTGATTGATATTGTTAAATAAAACTTTTTTTATTAAAGAATATTAAAGATAGACATGAAAATGGTTACAGTAAATGTAAAAAAAATAATTAAATTAAGAGCAATAGTTCCAGAAATGCGTTTTGTTAAGCATGTTCATTTTGTTGGTATTGGTGGTTCTGGAATGGGTGGTATTGCTTTAGTATTAGCTAATGAAGGTTATAAAATCAGTGGTTCTGATTTATTACCTAATAAAGTAACTCAACAATTAGTGCAATGTGGTGCAAAAATATATTTTAATCATCGTCCAGAAAATATTATAAATGCATCTGTTGTAGTGGTGTCTACGGCAATATCTTCAGATAATCCAGAAATTATTGCGGCACGGTCAGCACGTATTCCTGTTATTCGACGTGCTGAAATGTTAGCTGAGTTAATGCGTTTTCGTTATGGTATTGCTATTACAGGTACTCATGGAAAAACAACAACAACAGCTATGATTACTAGTATTTATGTGCAAGCAGGTATGGATCCAACGTTTGTTAATGGTGGTTTATTAAAAGCAGATGGGATGTATGCAGGATTAGGTAATAGTCGTTATTTAATTGTAGAAGCTGATGAAAGTGATGCATCTTTTTTGCATTTACAACCATTAGTGGCTGTTATAACAAATATTGAAGCTGATCATATGGAAAATTATGGTGGAAATTTTGAAACATTAAAGAAGACCTTTGTTAATTTTTTGAATAATTTGCCATTCTATGGTCGTGCAGTATTGTGTATTGATGATCCCGTGATACGTTCTTTAATTCCAAAAATAAATTGTTGTGTTACAACTTATGGTTTTAGTGATGATGCAGATATATGTATTAGTTCTTATAAACAAATTGCCACTCAAAGTTTTTTTACAATTTCTAGAAGAAATAAAAATGATTTGATATTTATATTAAAAAATGCACCTGGTCGTCATAATGCACTTAATGCTACTGCAGCTATTGCAGTAGCAATAGAAGAAGGTATTGATGATAATGATATTTTTTGTGCATTAAAACAATTCGCAGGAATTGGTCGACGTTTTGATCTTTTAGGTCAATTCCCTTTAATGAATATTAATGGAAAAAATGGTAGTGTTATGTTGGTAGATGATTATGGTCATCATCCAACAGAAGTTGGTGTTACTATTAAAGCAATTAGAGAAGGTTGGAATAATAAGCGTGTCGTAATGGTTTTTCAACCACATAGATATACACGTACACGTGATTTATATAACGATTTTGCTGATATTTTAGAACAAGTAGATGTTTTATTAATTTTAGATGTATATTCAGCAGGTGAAAAACCTATCCCTGGTAAGGACAGTAAATCATTATGTCAAACAATTCGCAATCGAGGTAAATTAAATCCAATTTTTATTGCTGAACATGCTCAAATCAATAAAACACTAGCATCAATTATAGAAGATAATGATTTAATACTTATACAAGGAGCAGGAAACATTGCTAAAATAGCACGTAATTTAGCGAATACATATTTGCGATCCAGTGTTTAAGAAATAAAGGAAAACACTATGGATAATAAAATTGCAGTACTTTTAGGTGGAAATTCTTCTGAGAGAAGAATATCACTGGAATCTGGTAAAGCTGTAGTAAATGGATTAATAAATTCTGGAATAGATGCATATCCAGTAGATACTAAAAATTTTTCTTTGATTCAACTAAAAAAAGCTGGTTATAAAAAAGCTTTTGTTGCATTACATGGTAAAGGTGGTGAAGATGGTACAATACAAGGGGTATTAGAGTATTTAAGATTACCGTACACTGGAAGTGGTGTTTTAGCTTCTTCACTTTCAATGGATAAAATGCGAACTAAACAGTTATGGAGTAGTATAGGTTTACCAGTAATACCCTCTGTATCATTGTATAAAAAAAAATTAGAGATAATTTCTGATAAAGTACTTGTTCAATCCATTCATCATTTAGGGTTGCCTGTTATCGTAAAACCAAATTTTGAAGGTTCTAGTATTGGAATAAGTAAAGTAAAAGATTTTTCTGAATTAAGAATGGCATTGGAAGTAGCTTTTTGTTATGACGAAAATGTATTGATCGAAAAATATTTACATGGAGAAGAATATACTGTTGCAATTATAGATGATTTAGTACTTCCCATTATTCGTATTCAATCAAAGGAAGTTTTTTATGATTATAATGCAAAATATTTTTCTAATGAAACGCAATATTTTTGTCCTAGCGGTTTAACTTCAAAAGAAGAATTACTCTTAAATAAATTAGCATTAAATGCTTATAAAGCTATTGGGTGTACGGGTTGTGCACGTCTAGATCTTATAAAAGATAGTGATGGTTTTTATTTATTGGAAATTAATACTTCGCCTGGAATGACTGCCCATAGTTTAGTACCTATGGCTGCGCAAGTAGCCGGTTTTAAGTTTTCAGAATTAGTGAAAAAAATTTTAGATTTAGTGAAATAAAATATGTTTTTATCTTTTAACATCCACAATAATAAAAAATATAAAACTGATAATGTATACAGTGTTTATTATTGTTTTGGTTTGATTGTTTTTCTAATAGTATTGGCTATTATAATATGCACTGGATATTTACTATTAGATTGGATGAAAGATGTTCATCGATTACCGATTTCTAAACTGTTAATTACTGGTGAACGTAATTATACAAATGATACTCATATAAGACAAGCAATTTTAGAATTAGGAATTTCTGGTACATTTATGAATATAGATATCAATATAATGCATAATCAAATAAAAAAAATTTCATGGATAAAAAAAGTGACGGTACGTAAAAAATGGCCTAATGAATTAAAAATTCATTTAGTGGAATATCAACCTTATGCTAAATGGAATAATGCGTTTTTTATTAATGAAGAAGGGATTATTTTTAATTGTCCAAAATTAATCAATAGCCAAAAAAATTTTTTGATGTTATATGGTCCAGAAGGTAGTCAGAAAGAAATATTAAAAATGTATCATATTATGCAAAATCAATTATTAGAGCATAATTTTATTATTAAATCATTATCAATGAGTACACGACGTGCATGGCAATTAGTTTTAGTAAATGATATTAAATTAAATATTGGTAAACAGGATATTAAAGAAAGATTAAATCGTTTTATGAAACTTTATCCATTATTAAAGAAAGTAAAAAATAAACGTATTGGATATGTAGATTTACGGTATGCTAGTGATGCTGCGGTAGGTTGGGTACCTATTTAATCTAAATTTACTTACTAAAAAACTATGAATTAAAATAATTTAATATCGCTAATTGATCAGTAACAGGTAAATTAACGATGATTAAAACAACAGATAGAAAATTAATAGTTGGTCTTGAAATTGGTACTTCTAAGGTTTCTACATTGGTTGGTGAAATTTTACCAGATGGGATAATAAATATTATTGGTGTTGGTAATTGTCCATCTAGAGGAATGTATAAAGGAGATGTAAATGATTTAGAATCTGTTGTTAAATGTGTGCAAAGAGCTATTGGTCAAGCAGAATTAATGGCTGATTGTCATATTTCTTCAGTTTATCTATCATTTTCCGGAAAACATATCAGTTGCCAAAATGAAATTGGGATGGTACCAATTTCTGATGATGAAGTAACTTCATATGATGTGGACAGTGTTGTTCATACGGCCAAATCTGTTAAGGTACATGATGAACATAGGATTTTGCATGTTATCCCTCAAGAATATTCCATTGATTATCAAGAAGGTATTAAAAATCCAGTAGGACTTTCAGGTGTACGTATGCAAGCTAAAGTACATTTGATTACTTGTCATAATGATATGGCTAAAAATATTGTAAAAGCAGTTGAACGTTGTGGTTTGAAAGTAGATCAATTGATTTTTTCAGGTTTAGCTTCGAGTTATTCTGTTTTAACAGAAGATGAGCGTGAACTAGGTGTTTGTTTAGTTGATATTGGTAGTGGCACTATGGATATAGTGATTTATACTGGAGGCGCATTACGTCATACAAAGGTTATACCTTATGCTGGTAATATTGTAACAAATGATATTGCGTATGCATTCAGTACATCTCCAAGCGATGCTGAAACATTAAAAATTTGTCACGGTTGTGCATTAGCTATTATTGTTAATAAAGATGAAAATGTTGAATTATTTAGTATAACAGGTAGTCGTCCGTTAAAAAATTTACAACGTCAAACACTGGCAAAAGTTATTGAACCAAGATATATGGAGTTACTTAATTTAGTCAATAATGAAATTATGAAAGTACAAGAACAACTGCGTCAAAATGGGATTAAAGATCATTTATCAGCTGGTATTGTTTTAACAGGGGGTGGTGCACAAATTGATGGTTTAGTTGAATGTGCTAAAAAAGTATTTTGTACTCAAGTACGTATTGGTAAACCATCAAATATAACTGGTTTAATAGATTACGCACAAGAACCTAATTATTCGACAGTTGTTGGACTTTTACACTATGGTAAACAAACTCATTTAGGAAATGAAATCGAAATGGATAAACGTAAATCAGTAACTATTTGGTTTAATAAAATCACTAGTTGGTTGAAAAAAGAATTTTAATTTTATAAGAACCAAAAATTTTCTATTCTAAAAATTTTCTATTTTAATAGAAGGCAAAAACGGGGAGAAATTATGTTTGAACCAATGGAATTAACCAATGATGCAGTGATTAAAGTAATAGGCGTTGGTGGTGGTGGCGGTAATGCTGTTGAACATATGGTACGTGAATGTATAGAAGGTGTTGAATTTTTTGCTGTTAATACAGACGCTCAAGCGTTACGTAAAACAACAGTAGAACAAATTATTCAGATAGGTAATGCTATTACGAAAGGTTTAGGAGCAGGAGCAAATCCTGAGGTGGGTCGTAATGCTGCCGAAGAAGATCGTGAAGCATTGCGTAATGCACTTGATGGAGCAGATATGGTTTTTATAGCTGCTGGAATGGGAGGAGGTACTGGTACTGGTGCGGCTCCTGTAGTAGCTGGAGTTGCTAAAGAACTTGGAATATTGACTGTTGCAGTAGTAACAAAACCTTTTAATTTTGAAGGTAAAAAACGTATGGTTTTTGCTGAAATAGGAATTTCAGAACTTTCTAAGCATGTTGATTCATTAATTACAATTCCAAATGATAAATTATTAAAAGTGCTGGGTAGAGGGATTTCTTTATTGGACGCTTTTGGAGCAGCAAATAACGTATTAAAAGGTGCAGTACAGGGTATTGCTGAACTTATTACTCGTCCTGGTTTAATGAACGTTGATTTTGCAGATGTTCGAACTGTAATGTCTGAAATGGGTTATGCTATGATGGGATCTGGAGTATCACGTGGTGAAGATCGAGCTGAAGAAGCTGCTGAAATGGCAATTTCCAGTCCATTATTGGAAGATGTAGATTTATCAGGCGCTCGTGGAGTGTTAGTTAATATTACAGCAGGTTTTGATTTACGACTTGATGAATTTGAAACAGTAGGTAATACAATTCGTGCATTTGCATCAGATAATGCGATGGTGGTTATTGGTACTGCATTAGATCCTGATATGAATGATGAACTACGGGTGACTGTCGTAGCTACAGGAATTGGTATGGATAAAAGCACAGATATCAATCTTGTCACTAATAAAGTAAATCAAAAAATTTCTTTAGAACAAAGTTATAGAGTAGCAGGTAGTCCTCTCTCATCTGGAATAGGGGGAAGACCGTCGTTTACAGGAGAAAAATCGACAGTTAAAGTTGTAAATAAAAATAATATATCATCAAATAAAGAATCAGATTATCTTGATATTCCTGCTTTTTTGAGGAAACAGGCTGATTAATTTAGCTTTTATTACTAAATTTTTATAACAATAAAATATTTAGCTGTTCCTAAGTGACGATCAGGGAAACTGTTAAAGATATGAGATAAAATAATGATCAAACAAAGAACACTAAAACGTATTGTTAAAGCAAGAGGAATTGGTTTACATACTGGAAGAAAAGTCACCCTAGAATTACTCCCAGCACCGGCAAATACTGGCGTTATTTATCGACGTACAGATTTAAATCCATCTGTCGATTTTCCTGTTGCTGCAAAATCTGTACGTGATACTATGTTATGTACTTGTTTAGTCAATGAAGATGATGTACGTATCTCAACAGTAGAACATTTAAATGCTGCTTTGGCGGGATTGGGGATTGATAATATTATTGTTGAAGTAGATGCACCAGAAATTCCTATCATGGATGGAAGTGCTGCACCTTTTGTATTTTTGTTATTAAACGCAGGTATTAAAGAATTAAACAGTGCTAAAAAATTTTTTCGTATTAAAAAAAGTGTAAGAGTTGTTGATGGTGATAAATGTGCTGAATTATCACCTTATAATGGATTTTGTTTAGATTTTACTATTGATTTTAATCATCCTGCTATTAATAGTAAAAGTCAACATTATAAACTTGATTTTTCTGTTAAATCTTTTGTGAGAGATATTAGTCGTGCACGTACATTTGGATTTATGCGTGATATTAAAAACCTACAATCACAAGGATTGTGCTTAGGTGGCAGTGTCGATTGTGCAATTGTAATAGATGATTATCGCATTTTAAACCAAGATGGTCTACGTTTTGAAGATGAACTAGTTCGTCATAAAACTTTAGATGCTATTGGTGATTTATTTATGTGTAATCATAACATTATTGGTTCTTTTACTGCATATAAATCAGGTCATGCATTAAATAATAAATTGTTGCAAGCTGTTTTAGCAACAGAATCCGCTTGGGATATGGTGACTTTTGAAGATGAATCTGAGATGCCTGTATTGTTTAAAGCGCCTTTTTCTATATCTATATAAAGATATTTTTTATTTGAATATTAAAACTCGAGTGGCTCTTATGTATTTTTTGTTTTAAAATAGTACATTTTTTATTGTTTATATATTTTTAATATTTTTTTTATTTATAAATTTATGAATATTTGTGGTAGTTTTTATATTTTATTAAAATAATTCAATTAAATTGTAAGTTATTTTCTTTTTTTTATTTTCAGATCATTTTATATTTTTTTTTATAAAGCATTAAATCACTTTGTGTTTTTTTTATATAATAATGATGGATTAATAATTATTTTAATTCTAGATAAAGATGGCAAAATATCATTGCGTAATTTTAAAAGCAATATAGGTAATTCATAATAAAGTTGTATTTTTTTGTTTGCATTAGCAACTTCTAAAATAAGAATACATTTTCTGTAATTTGCAACTCGACATTCTTTTTTCAATGCAAGAGGTAATAAATTTAAAATAATATTATTCAGCTTCATTATTTTTTGTGCATGCTGTTGAATTTTGTTTAAAATATTAGAATTGTAGTGATATTTTTTAAATAAAACATTTAGAGACTGTGGGTAATTATCTTGCATTTTTTCTCCAAATTTTGTAAAAATAACTGCTTTTTTTATTAATGTATAAATTATAACTTTAAAAATAAAATATTACTATAAAATATGTTGTTATATTTTTATTATGACAAAAATAAAGTACGAATACATCGTATAATTAACTATATATCATATATAATTTTATGTTTTTGTTTATTATTTTTTGAACAGTATTTGTATCAATATAATAAATATACTTTTTATCATACTTAATATGATACGTTTGTTTTTTTCTTTTTTATATATATTTTTTAAAATCTTTATGCACTTTTGTAAAAAGTATTAATTGAATTTTATTTTTTCTAACTGTATGACTGAATATTATAGAATACATTTAACAGAAAGATTATAAAAATTTTTAATATATTTATATTAACTGATAGTATAACTATAAATATTAATTTTTTCATATAAAATTAGATTCAATATTCTCATTTACTGCTTTTTATTGAGACAATATTTATGTTAACTCAGTTACTAACAAAAATTTTTGGTAGTCGAAATGATCGTACTTTACGTCGTTTAGCTAAATTGGTAAATATCATTAATCAATTGGAATCTTCATTTGAAAAATTTACAAATGAAGAACTTAGAAACAAAACATATGAATTTCAAGAACGTATCAAGTCTGGAGAAACATTACAGAATTTGATCCCCGAGACATTTGCAACAGTACGTGAGGCCAGTAAACGTATTTTTAATATGCGACATTTTGATGTTCAATTACTTGGCGGTATGGTACTTAATGAGCGTTGTATTGCAGAAATGCGCACTGGTGAAGGAAAAACATTAACATCTACATTGCCTGCATATTTAAATGCCTTAACAGGTCAAGGTGTTCATATTGTTACAGTAAATGATTATTTAGCAAAGCGTGATGCAGAAAATAATCGATTACTTTTTGAATTTCTTGGTATGAAAGTCGGTATTAATTTATCTGGTATGTCAACTAGCATGAAACGTGAGGCTTATGCAGCAAATATTACGTATGGTACTAATAATGAATACGGTTTTGATTACCTACGTGATAATATGGTATTTAGTCCAAAAGAACGTGTGCAACGTAAATTACACTATGCATTAATTGATGAAGTGGATTCTATTTTAATCGACGAAGCCCGCACTCCTTTAATCATTTCTGGTCCTACTGAAGATAGTTCAGATTTATATAAAAAAGTTAATGAATTAATTCCTAATCTTAAACGACAAGAAAAAGAAGATTCAGATGTATTTAAGGGTAACGGTCACTTTTCTATTGATGAAAAATCACGCCAAATTACGTTCACGGAACGTGGATTAGAATTTGTTGAAAAATTATTAGTAAAAGAAAATTTAATGAAAAATGGGGAATCATTGTATTCTGCTTCTAATATTATTTTAATGCATCATGTTATGGCTGCTTTGCGTGCTCATGTTTTGTTTGTCAGAGATGTGGATTATATTGTAAAAGAAGATAAAATTATTATTATTGACGAACATACTGGACGCAGTATGGAAGGACGACGTTGGTCAGATGGATTACATCAAGCAATAGAAGTTAAAGAAGGTGTAACAATACAAAATGAGAATCAAACATTAGCTTCTATTACATTTCAGAATTATTTTCGTTTGTATGAAAAATTATCTGGGATGACTGGTACTGCTTATACAGAAGCAGTAGAATTTAAATCCATATATAATTTAGATACCATTATTATCCCGACTCATTGTCCGATGATTCGTAATGATTTACCGGATTTAGTGTATATGACAGAAATAGATAAATTTTCTGCTGTAATAAAAGATGTTCGTGAGTGCATTAAAAAGAATCAACCTGTTGTAGTTGGTACTATTTCAATTGAAAAATCAGAAATGATTTCTCGAGAATTAAAAAAAGCTCATATTGCTCATAACGTTTTAAATGCAAAGTTTCACGAAATAGAAGCTGATATAATTTCTGAAGCAGGACAACCTAGTTCAGTTACTATTGCAACTAATATGGCTGGAAGAGGAACAGATATCGTTTTAGGAGGTAATTGGAAATCAGAAATTAATAAACTGGACAATCCAACCCGCGAACAAATTAAAAAAATTAAGAGCAATTGGAAAAAACGTCATGATTTAGTAATTTCTGCTGGTGGGTTGCATATTATTGGTACTGAACGTCATGAATCTCGTCGTATTGATAATCAATTACGTGGGCGTTCTGGACGTCAAGGTGATCCAGGTTCATCACGTTTTTATTTGTCAATGGAAGATTCTTTGATGAGAATTTTTGCTTCTGATAGAGTAGTTACTATGATGCGTAAGTTAGGGATGAAAGCTGATGAAGCAATGACACATCCGTGGGTTACAAAAGCAATTGCTAATGCACAACGCAAAGTTGAAAATCGTAATTTTGATATACGTAAACAACTTTTAGAATATGATGATGTTTCCAATGATCAGCGACTTGCTATTTATTCGCAACGTAATGAATTATTAGATACTGATGATGTAAGTAAAACAATTGATAATATTCGAAAAAATGTCATCACTGTGCTTATTGATAATTACATCCCTCCACAATCTTTAGAAGAAATATGGGATATTGATGGATTACAAGAGCATTTACTAAATGATTTTAATATAGAATTACCTATAAAAAAATGGTTAGATCAAGAACCGAAATTAGATGAAGAAATTTTACGTGCACGCATTTTGCAAGAAATAATAGTAGATTATAATTACAAAAAAGAAATTATTGGCAGTAAAAAGATGAATAATATTGAAAAAAATATTATGCTAGAAACTTTGGATGTACTATGGAAAGAACATTTAGCTGCAATGGATTATTTAAGACAAGGTATTCATTTACGAGGTTATGCACAAAAAGATCCAATACAAGAATATAAACGTGAATCTTTTAAAATGTTTGCAAATATGTTAGAAATTTTAAAATATGAAATTCTTAGTCAATTAAGTAAGTTTAAAATTGAAGTTCCAGAAAATTTTTTTTTAATTGATCAAGTAAAATATAAAAAAGCACACGGATATATTGCAAATCAGGTATTAAAAAATAAAATAAATAATGAAACATTAATATCAAATATGAAAACTCGAATAAATACTAAAAAAAAAAATAAAATAATTGGGCGTAATCAATTTTGTCCTTGTGGTTCAGGTAAAAAATATAAGCATTGTCATGGTAATCATTCATCTTAAAACTATTTTGTTAAAATTTATTATAATTTTTTGAATAAAAATAATTTTTTTATGAAACTGAATAATGATTATTAATTTATAAAAATATTTTATAATGCTTTTTTTGACGGAACTGCTTTATTTAAATTAAGATTTTTTAAACTTTTAATTATTTTTAATAATACAAGAATTTTATATGAATGTTAAGTAAGCATATAAACCAAAAATTTTGTTTAATGTATCATCAATAATAAAAATAAAGTTATATAAGAATATCAAAGTATTATGAAATATAGATATTTATGAATTTGCTAATATATATTAGTATTCTAATCATGATTTTCTATGATGATATAAATAAAATGCATTATAAATTTGATGCTAAAGAATTTTAAAAAATAATAATATTTTTTTAAATTTTATTTTTAATGTAGATAATAAAAATAAAGTTACTGTAAATATTAATGGTTGAGTTTTTACAAAAAATATTTTTTATTATAATGATTTTTAGCTAATGCTAAATATTTTCTATGTAATTTAAATACACTGATATCGAGGTTTTTATTAACATGATTATTAATAATATCATTAGCTCTTTCCAAGCGTTTTGTTCGACTAATTTGATTTGATAGAATTTTTTTTGCTGTTTTTTTGCTGATATGATCACGTTTTATTATACGTTTTATTTGTTCCTCTGGTGTAATATCAACAACTAATATACGATGAGGTAAGTGTTCTTTTTTGTTTTCAATTAATAATGGTGCAACCCAAATAATATAAAAAACATTAAAGAATGATAATTGTAGTTGTGTTTCCTTATGTATTAAGGGGTGTAATAAATCATTTAACCAATTTTTTTCTTCTTGGTTATAAAATATTTTTTTTTTAACATTGAACGATTTAAAGAACCATTTTTATGAAGAATACTTAAACCAAAATGTTGTTTTATCATTTTAAATGCATATGTATTAGGCAGCACTATTTTCCTAGCAATGATATCAGCATCGATAATCGGTATTCCTAATAATGAAAATTTGTATGAAACTGTACTTTTTCCACTCCCTATACCACCTGTTAAACCAATAATATAGCTCATTGATTTCTCTCTTATTTTTTTATTAACGATAAACTAAATAAAAAAAAAAGTATAACAATAATTAAATTAAATAGATATGTATGATATTAAATATTTTTTGTATTATTTTAACAATTAGTCACATATGGAATATTGCTTTTATTTAAAATTACTAAATTTTTATTAATTGTTATAAGATGCAATTTATCAGATATTATTATTTTTAATTTAAATTAATTTATTTTTGAATTTTGATTATATATTAGTTTTAATTTATTAAAAAAAGAGAGTTATTTATGATTTTACTTAAGCTAATAAATTTATAAGATATATTAAAAATTTTTATTTTTTATTTTTATATAAGTTACAGTTATATAAAAAATATAAAGAGAAAAATAAAAACTTAATATATATTTTTGTAATTTTGTTAAATTATATGAACTGTATAATCATATATAGTTATTATGACCTATATTTTTGTAAAAATAATATTTTTATCACACAGATAATAGAAAATAAAATTTTATACTATAAATAAGAATATATATCCTATAATAGGATTGCAATCATTTTTAAGGTTTTAAAAAAAAATTTTATAGAAGATTTTTTAAAAAAAATAAAATTTAAAGATTTTTTTATAAGATTGTAGCAATATGATATCATAATGTTTTAGATTGTTTAGCAAAAAATAGAACATTATGCTTATTTCTATATTTTAATATTATTGTAATAAAAATTATTTATATTTTTTTAATATAATATTTTAAAATAATAAATTGTGTATATATCATTATTATAGGTAAAAACATTTTGAAGAGATTAAAATGATTAATAATTAATAATTTAGGATTTTTGATAAAACAATTAAAAACAAAAAAATTATACTTAAATATTTTTAAAATCATTATTTTTAATAAAATTATTATTTAGTGTAAAGAAAAATTAATTAGTTCAATGGTTTTATTTGTAATTCTAATTGCCGAGCCATTCTTTTGCCATGCTCCTAAAACTCCTCTGTGCAATATTTTTCCATTAATAATTATTTTATGAATAGCAGGTCGGTGGGTATGCCCATGAATTATCCAATCGACTTTATATTTTTTAAATTTTTCAATTACTGTTTTTTCATTAACATCTGTAATGTATTTTTGTTTTAATAAGCTCACTGATTGACTGTTTTTTCGTATTTTTTTTGCAAGAAAATGGCGAATAGATAATGGTAGATCTAAAAATATTTTTTGTAACCACCGACTACGTATTCGTTTTCGATAACGTTGATATGAAATATCATCAGTGCAAAGTATATCACCATGTAAAATCAAGATTTGATGCCCATATAATTTTATAACTTTTTCTTTTGGTAATAATATCATCCTACTTTTTTTAGCGAATGTTTTACCTAGTAAAAAATCACGATTTCCATGAATAAAGTAACACAGAACACCTTTTTCGTATAACTTTTTTAATTCATAAGCTACTGCTTTGTGTAATATGTTGGGATCATCATCACCAACCCAATAATGAAAAAAATCACCTAAAATATATAAAGCTCGGGCTTGTGTTGCCTGATTTTTTAAAAATTTTAAAAATCCAATAGTAATATCAGTTTTTTTTTCGTGCAAATGCAAGTCAGCAATAAATAAAATTTCCATAAATTTTAATTAATTATTGTGATATATCAATCATCTATAAATCTTATTTTTATTATATTATCGTATTTTTTGTTATAAAGTATTTATAATATTTTAATTCATAGTTAATTTATTGTTTTTTATGAGAAATAATAATTAAATAAGTTATTAATTTCAAATTAATAAAATCTTTTTTATTTTTACTTTTTTAAATATTTTTTTATATTATAAAATATTAATTTTTTGAAAAAGTTATTGTAATAAATTCTTATATTTTAAATAAAAAAATATTACTATAAGTATAATAATTTATTATTTTTTATTAGAACAGCAATATTTATTTGAGATTTGTATGTTTTGTCTTTATTGGTAATGTTTTTTAGAAATATTTTTAAAAATATTTCATAGAACTTTTTTAGTTTGCTAGAAATTTTTGATTATTTAAAAAAAATAGTTATATAAAAAAATGGTTATAAAAAAATGTCTAAATTGAAAATTTATAACACACTTAGTCGTAAAAAAGAAGAGTTCAAACCTATTTTTTCTGGAAAAATAGGAATATATGTATGTGGTGTAACTATTTATGATTTATGTCATATTGGTCATAGCAGAACTTTTGTAGCCTTTGATATGATTATCCGTTATTTGCGTTATCTTGGTTATGATGTAACCTATGTACGTAATATCACTGATTTTGATGATAAAATCATCAAAAAAGCTGCTATAAATAATGAAACTTGTCATTCATTAACATCACGGATGTTATTTGAAATGCATAAAGATTTTGATGATTTGAATATTTTACGACCAGATTTTGAACCAAAAGCTACTGAACATATTCAAGAAATGATTTATTTGGTTAAAAAACTTATAAAACGAGGTTATGCATATATTGCAGATAATGGTGATGTTATGTTTTCTATTAATAGTAAAAATAATTATGGGATATTATCTGGTCAAGATTATAAACAATTACAAGCTGGTAAGCGCGTTTCAGTTGGTAATCATAAACATCATCCATTAGATTTTGTTTTATGGAAAAAGACTACATCTGATGAATTAAGTTGGGATTCCCCATGGGGGTCTGGTCGGCCAGGTTGGCATATTGAATGTTCTGCAATGAATAATAAATATTTTGGCGAACATTGTGATATTCATGGTGGCGGTTCAGATTTAATTTTTCCACATCATGAAAATGAAATAGCACAGTCAACGTCTGCGCATAATGGATTATATGCAAATTATTGGATGCACGCTGGAATGGTGATGATAAATCATGAAAAAATGTCAAAATCATTAAAAAATTTTTTTTCTGTTCGTGATATAATTGCTAATTATGATAAAGAAACGGTGCGTTATTTTTTATTATCAGGACATTATCGTAGTCAAATAAATTATTCTGAAAATAATTTAAATCAAGCTCGTTCAGGGTTGCAAAGATTATATGCTGCTTTACGAAATACTGATTATAAAACTAATAATCATCATCTGAGATCAACAGATAATGCAATATTCAAAATACGTTTTATTGATGCCATGAATGATGATTTTAACACACCAAAAGCTTTTTCTATTTTATTTGATTTAGCTAAAAAAATTAATCAACTAAAAGAAAAAAAAAATTTTATTGCTAATAAATTCGCATTTCAGTTATATGAATTAGGAAATATATTAGGGCTACTAACTCAAAATCCTGAAGATTTTTTTAAGCAAAAAAACAACATTTTTGATATTACGGAAATTAAAGAAATTAATTTATTAATTAATCAAAGAAATAATGCTAGAAAAAATAAATTATGGAAAGAAGCCGATTTTATTCGTGATAAACTTATTAAGATGGGTATTATTTTAGAAGATACTAAAAAAGGAACATTATGGCGTACAAGTAGTAATCGTAACTAAAATTTTGTAAACATTTAAATATTATCGATTTTTTATAAAACAATTTTTTTAAAAATGTATTTTTTTTAAATTTGTAATATAATATTTCTTGATATTTATAATTATAAATATTTATCTATTCAAGAGTATTATTTTTTTGAAATAATTTATATTTTATATAAAATATCTTTAATTTTTATTAATTTAGATAAAAATTTTTATATGAAAGAAATTTTTTTTATTATTTATATGATGTATTTAAACTATCTATTTTTAGATATAATTAAAAATTAAATATTTTATCTATTGCAGATTTTTTGAAAGCAAATTTTTAAAATATTACGGTTAGTAAATATAAAAAATTTATAAAAATATTTTTTGCTGATTATTTTTTTAATATAAATTTAAAATAAGTTTATAAAAAAAATAATTTTAATAAATTTTATATTTTAAACATTTTTGTATATTGTCCTAAATCTTGATTAGTTTGAGATAAAATTCTATTTTAAGATTTATAATTTTAGATTATAAAATTTTTGTAATGTTTTTTTTAAAATGTTTTGTTTTTTTATGTTATCTATAAAAAATAAATCGCATTTTGTATAAAACTAAAAATATTTAATTTAAACAAAATTTGTTATTTTTTATGAATATTTCTCATGATATTCTTCGCAGGTTTGTAAGGTATTTTGCATCAATGTAGCAACTGTCATAGGCCCAACACCACCAGGGACAGGAGTGATCCAACTAGCACGTTTACGTGCTTCTTTGTAACAAATATCACCAGTAAGTTTTCCATTTTTTAATTTGTTAATCCCTACATCCATAACAATTGCACCAGGTTTTATCCATTCACCTGGAATAAAATTGGGACTTCCAATAACTGCTATTAATAAATCTGCTTGTTTGATATGATGGTGTAAATTAGTTGTAAAACGATGGGTAACAGTAGTAGTACAACCGGCTAATAATAATTCTAGATTCATAGGACGACCTACTATATTTGAGGCTCCAACAATAACGGCATTTAAACCTTTTATATTTATCTCATATCGTTCAAGTAAAGTAATAATGCCACGAGGTGTACAAGGACGTAATAGTGGTGCACGTTGACAGAGTCTTCCTATGTTATAAGGATGAAAACCATCAACATCTTTGTTTGGATGTATACATTCTAATATGTTAATAGAATCGATATTTTTTGGTAATGGTAATTGAACTAAAATACCATCAATTTTTTTATTATTATTGAGTTGATCAATTAATTTTATAAGCTCATTTTCATGAATTTTTTTAGGTAAATGATAACAAAAAGAAATAAATCCAACTTCTTCACAAATACGACATTTGTTTTTAACGTATATTTGTGAAGCAGGATCATTACCAACTAAAATTACTGCAAGCCCTGGTACTCGTTTTCCTAATAAAACTCTTAATTTTACTTTTTCAGCAATTTCTCTTCTGATTATTTTGGAAACCATTTTTCCATCAAAAATTTTTGCTGTCATTTATTTTAATCCATATAAAATATTTTTTGTTTTGTATATTTTCTAGAATTTTTTGAGTTAATTTTTGGATAAATTATAATTACTAAACAAAAATATAAAAAAGAAGGTTGACTTAATAAGTCCTCATCATATAATTTAATTAAATAGTTAATTTTTTACAAAATATTTTTTGCGCCCTTAGCTCAATTTGGATAGAGCAACGGCCTTCTAAGCCGTAGGTTATAGGTTCAAATCCTGTAGGGCGTATCACAGTTGATAAATTTTATAAAAAATAAAATACAAATTAAGTATAATAGTTTTTTTGTTTTTTTATAAAAAATTTACTTTTTAATTTAATATATAACCCCGTATGCTGTTTTTAAAAATATTTTTTATATATTTTATTACAATTTTAAAAATAAGTTTTATTGTTAAACGACATAAATAATTAATGTTTTATATGAGATATTTTTTGGTATCTGTATATATTCATAATTAAAAAAATATAAACTTATTGAATATTAAAAAATTTATAATAATTAATCATTTTAACTTTTTTATTGAAGAAAATATTATTTTAAAAAATGCAATTATATTATTTACTAATAATTAAGTTTTTTAAATAATTATATATTTATAATAATGCGTGTTACAATCACATTATTTGCATAAAAATATATAAAGTAAAAGTAAATATTATTTTTATAAAATTAATAGATATTATAGTTATTTTTATTCACTACAGAGTTTTTGGTAAATAATTACTATATAAAATTATTTTGTTATATTTTTTCTGAGATTTTAATTAACTGTTATTTTTTAATTAATATTTTAAAATTAAAATATTATAAAATGTTTTTTAATTTCAAGTTAAAAAATATTCATATATCATATAATAAAAATGTAAATTTTTCAAAAATTTTAAAAATTAGTAAAAATTATTTACCGAATACATATTTTTATTTTTTCTAAAAATTGTATTAAAATATCTATTTTGTGTTTTTTATATTTTATATATTTTGATACATTTATTTTATTGAATTATAATATTTTTTAATACAATTATAGTTGAATTTATTATGATTAAAAGTAATATCGATATGATAATTGAAAATTTTGTATTTTTGATATTAGAAAATGATAGTTTGCATGACATTTTATTTAATCTTTATATATAGCATTAAATATATAATATAAAAACTTTTATCTTTTAATTCCAGATAATAATCATTATATAAGAAATATAATAAATTATTAGTTATGTTTATTATCAAAATTTCTGTATAAAAAAATTGAAATTTAGTATGCATTTTTTTACAATTTCTGTATATATTTTTCTATATTTGTTTAATTTTTATAGAAATTTTTTAATGTAGTATTTAAATTAAGATCGAACATATAATATTTTTATAAGCTCATAAATTTTTTGATATTTACATTATTTAATTTCTTATTTTTTATAGTTTTTCTAAATTTAAAAAACATCAAAAATTTTTTATTTTAAATCCTTTAAAGCATATATTTATTATTTATAATTATAAAAAATAATTTAAAATAATATACAATATTTAAAAAATTTATATTAAATGTTGATCATGTAAGATAAATAAAATAATTTTTTTTAAAAAAATTTTGTGTTCTTTTTTTTAAAAACTAAAAATTTTATTTTAAATTAATACTTAATTTTATGTTTAATCAATAAGATAAAAAAATACTTTTAATGTTTCTTTAATTGTTATGATATATTTAAATTTAATATTTCAAAAACATATAAGTTAAATATAATTATTTTTTTGCATAAATAGTTCTAATATTCATCAAAAATAAAACAAAAAAATCGTATTTTTTCATATTAAAAGGAAAATATACACTCTAAATAATTATTAATACAAATATAATGTTCATGTTCTATTTAGCATAATAACGTATAGTTATTATATAAAATTTTAGATTTGGTATAGGTTAATGATTTTGTAAAAAATTTTGCATTCTTTATTAAGGTAATATAAAGAATATATTTAGATCATTAAAAAACGTAATTCTTGTAGTTTTTAGTTAGTTTTATATAAATATATTTCTCATATTTTGTATCCTATAAGTATAAGCAATTTTTATTAAAAATAGTGATAGTAGTAAAATTTAATTACTATTATAAATTTTTTTCTTTTTTAAAGAATGTTACATTTTTATGTATTAAAATTTAACTTAAATAAAATAATTAACTTTTACTAAAATAAAATTTATCGTACATGCGCAGTATATTTATGATTTAATTATTTAAAAAAAATTATGAGGTATAAATAAGATGAATATTGATATTTGGTTAGTTTTTTTAGGTGGTGTTTTGCTAAGTGCTGTTTTACCAGGTGCAGGTGCTATTATGACAATCAATCATGCATTTCAATGGGGATGGCGTAAAACATTACCGCTTATTATTGGTCAAGAAACAGCTTTAGGTTTAATGGTACCTATTGTTGCACTTAGTATTGAGGTGCTTAGAACTTCAACTGTAGCTTGGTTTTTATTGAAGATAATTGGAATATTTTGGTTATTTTTTCTTGCATACAAAACTTGGAGAGCACCGGTGATAACAAATATTAATGATGTTGTAATCTTAACAAGCGGTATGAAACGATTTTTCTGTGGTTTTTTAACAGATATTACAAATGCTAAAACTTTAGCTTTTTTAGTAGCTATACTTCCTATTTTTATTAATCCTACACAATCTTTAATTTTACAAATAGGAATAATGACTTTGACAATGGTTGTTATTGATGCATTTATGATGTCACTATATGCTTTTATTGCAAGTTGGTTACGTCCTTTTTTTCAGTCATCACGTATATTAAAACAGCAAAATTATGTTTTTGCTAGTTTTTTAGTATTAATAGCTATAAGTATTTGTTTTATTAAAGATACGTTTTAGTTTATAAAAAAATAATGAAATTTAAATTATTGTTTATGAATTTTTTTAAAGATTTAAATGTAATTTAATAAACTATATTTAATACATTACATAAAAAAATATTATTCAAAATATTAATTTTGATTTTTAGATATTTTTATATTTCTTGCAACAAAAAAAATATACTATTTTTATATATTAAGAGTTTAAATTTTCTTTGTAAGTGCAAGAATTTTCAGAAAAATTAGTATTATTTTTGGTGCATTTAAATTTCTTTATTATAATTTAACAATAAAAAAATAGATTCCATAAAATATTTAATAAAAAATTAATTTATAAATTATTTTGTATAGTTATTTAACTAATATATCAAAATTAACAGGTTTTATAAGTTTATTCTGGAAAAATTTCCTGTATTGCAAAATTTTTGCTGCATTTATAGTGCGGTTCGTAGAATATTTTGAAAAATATAGCTCTATCATGAACTATATTTTTTACTGTTTTTTAAAATTGAAGAATTTCTCTTTTTTATAACTGTATAGAAAAAATCTATGTTTTATAGTATTTCCATTGAATGGCAGATGTTACTTAACTTTATAAATATCTTCAATTAATTTATAGAATCTTTTAATGTATTTTTCAAATACTATATTAAAACATATTTAAAAAATATGATTTCTAAATGATATTTGTCAGTAGTATATATTTTATGTTAAAATCATGCTGTAATAATTTTAATACTTTTTTATAAAGTACATGTATATGATATTTTTGAATATGATGTCTAGATCATTTTTGTTTATTTATGGGTACGTGTGATAGGTAAATGGTTATTAGACCAGTTTATGATGCCATTTTGTAGAATAAAAACACGTTCAAAACCATATTGTATAAATTGTTCAGCTGCTTTATAGGATTCAATTTCATTCTCTGAAACAATAATGATCGGGTGCGTTTTGTTTTTATTAAAAGTTCTAATGTTCTTTTTTAGATCTGAGAAATTTAAATTGATTGAATTAATAATATGTTCTTTATCGAAATTATTACGTGTACGTACATCAATAATTATCCCTTGCTCTTTGTTAATTAATTGTATAGTTTTAGTACAGTTAATTTTTTTTATTTTTGAAAATAAACATTGAAAGGTTAAAATAATGACAGATATTAATAAAGTTATCCATAGTAAAGTTAATATTGGATGGCGTAAAATAAATTGTGTGATTTCTTGTATCATTTAGATGAAAGACTGATAATTAATAAAAAATGTATTTTCATTCGAAGTATAATCTTTATCATTCTATAAATATAATTAGTCTAAATAAATTAGTATATTTTTTATGTAAACAACTAAATATAAAATATTATTTTTATTAAAAATGATTTAACTATTGATTACTTAATACAATAACATAATAAAACTATTAAAAACAAATTATTTTTAATTATAGTATAGAAAAATAGTATTTTTTATGGTTTTAATAATTTTTTTATATTATAAAAAATAGTTTTTAGTGTTTTTATTTTTATATTTAGTATTACGATTTATTTCATAAATAATAAATTAAAATTAAAATTTTCTTAAACATACTAAAATAAATATTAAACAAGAAAAAACTAAAAAATATTTATTTTATAAATTTTAAAATTTAGTTATTTTGAACAATAATCATATAAAAACTAATTGACTATTGAAATAAAATAAAAATTGGATGTAAATCAAATAAAATATTTAAAAAAAATTATTTTATTACACGAAAAATAATATTTTAGAGTATTTTCATAAAAAGATATTAAAGTTTTGATTGCGGGGATAGATCAGGTTAAAAGAAAAATTCTATTTTAGAATACTATCTTTATTTGAATTAATGTGAAGAAAAGTATTATTTAATCAAAAGCAATAATGGAAATTTTTAAAAAATTAAAAATATTTATTTTAAAATAATTTCCTTCTTTAAGAAAACAGCGAGATTTCGAAAAAAATTAAAAAGAATATTTTTCTTTTTTAATTAAACTTACAAAGAATATAAATAGTGTAGAGATAAATATAATAACATATTTTTATTTAAAAAACTTATTAAAGTACACAAAAATACAATATAGAAAAAAGATAAAACATAGTATCAAAAATATTACAAAGTTCATCATTTAACAAATAATGAATTATTTTTATTAGAATTTGTTAAAAGTTTAGGAAATTTTTTGATAAAAATTTTTAATTAGTTCATAAAATAATAAAGTTTATTAGATAATAATATTTTTGATAATTTATAAAATTAGTATTGTTTTAATAGTATATCATTAAATATATGATATTATTGAAGAATCAATATATCATATTTTTTATATATTTGTTTTTTAGTAAATTATATTTAATATTATTTCTTTAAAAAGAATATTTTAAAAAATAATTTTTGTATTTTTTTATCTATTTATAACGATAAAGGAAAAATTTCTTTATTTTTTTGGTATTTTAAAAAAAATAAAGAATAGAATTATTAGTTAGTTTTTATGCAATAAAAATTGTACATTTAATATTAGAAAATATATGATATTATATGCATATTTTTAAACTATTATTACCAATAAAAATTAGATTCATGAATAGAGCGTAAAAAAATGATTATAGTTACTGGTGGAGCTGGTTTTATTGGCAGCAATATTATTAAAGGACTTAATCATAAAGGATATACAGATATTCTTGTCGTTGATGATCTTAAAAATGGTTATAAATTTAATAATTTAGTAAATTTAAAGATTCTTGATTATTTTGATAAAAAAAATTTTTTATCTGCTATTATGAATAATAGTCATATTGGAAATGTTGATGTGGTTTTTCATCAAGGTGCTTGTTCATCTACAACAGAATGGAATGGACAATATATGATGAATAATAATTATGAATATTCAAAAAAAATACTTCATTATTGTATTGCAAGAAATATTAATTTTTTATACGCCTCATCTGCTGCTATTTATGGAATAAATAATAAATATTGTATTGAAGAATTGCAATACGAAAAACCATTAAATATATATGGTTATTCTAAGTTTTTGTTTGATCAATATGTTAGAAAAATATTACCAAAAATTACTTCACAAGTATGTGGATTACGTTACTTTAACGTTTATGGACCAGGAGAAAGTTATAAAAATAATATGGCAAGTGTCATATTTCATTGGAATAATCAAATTAATCAAGGATTGAATTTAAGACTTTTTCAAGGTAGCAAAAAATTTAAACGAGATTTTATTCATATAAATGATATTGTTACTTTAAATTTATGGTTTTTAGAAAATAAAATTTCCGGTATTTTTAATTGTGGAACAGGTAAAGCTGAGTCTTTTCAAAAAATAGCAGATATCGTGGTTGATTTTCATAAAAAGAATCATTCTATATTAGAATATATTTCTTTTCCTAATAATTTAAAAACATTTTATCAGATCTTTACAGAAGCTAATTTAGATAAATTACGAGCAGTTGGTTATAATAAATCATTTAAACCAGTTATAGAAGGAGTCATTGAATATATGCAATTTTTAAATAGCAATCATTTATATTAAATAATATAACAATATGAAGATAGTGGTAATTGCTCCTACTTGGGTGGGAGATATGATGATGACTCAAAGTCTTCTTCGTACTTTAAAAGTATTATATCCAAACATTATCATTGACGTTATGGCTTCTAATTGGTGTTACGGGTTATTAAAAAAAATGCCAGAAGTACATAATTCTATATTGATTCCCCTAAATCAGGGCTCTTTAGCATTTTTTCAACGTCATAAAATCGGTATTAATTTACGTCACAAGAAGTATGATAAAGCTTATATATTGCCAAATTCTTTTAAATCTGCATTAATACCTTTTTTTGCTAATATTCCGTTACGTATAGGATGGTGTGGTGAAAATCGCTATGGGTTAATTAATGATATGCGTTTATTAAATAGCACTGCATTTCCCCAAATGGTTCAACGTTATGTTGCTTTAGCTTATCCAAAAGCTTTAGTAAACAATGCGAATTCTATTCCCAAACCTATTTTATGGCCTCAAATATCAGTTTCTGATTCTGAAAAAATAAAGACTAAAAAAATATTTTATGTTTCCAAAAAGTTACCAATTATAGGTATTTGCCCGGGTTCTGCATCTGGATTTGCAAAATGTTGGCCATATTATCATTATGCTAAATTAACAGAATTGTTGTTTAGTATTTATGGTTATCAAGTTTTGATATTTGGCTCCAAACAAGATTACGATGTTAGTTATGCAATTTGGAAATCACTATCGTTAAATTGTCAATACCATTGTCTCAATTTAGTTGGTAAAACAACTCTAAATGAGGCAGCTAATTTGTTGGCATCTTGCGCTGCTGTTGTTACGAATGATTCTGGTTTAATGCATATAGCAGCAGCATTAAATATACCTATTATTGCACTCTATGGACCTACAAATCCTAATTTTACACCGCCTCTATCAAATAAAGTTAAAATTATCCATATAGCAATTAATGATGATAAAACATGCATAGTCAATAGAAATAATACTTATCATAAAAGTTTGATTGATATAAAACCTCTACAAGTTATAAATGAATTGATTCATTTATTAGAATTATAGAACTGTAATAATAATGAAAGTATTAATTATAAAAACATCATCAATGGGTGATATATTAAATGCTTTGCCTGCTTTAACAGATGCAATAATGCATTACCCAAACATTCAATTTGATTGGGTTGTAGAAGAAAAATTTTCTGAAATTCCGAGTTGGCATTATGCTGTAAAAGAAGTAATTCCAATAGCCATTCGGCGTTGGAGGAAAAGTTGGTTCATAAAATCTACACGTGAAGAAAAAAAAAATTTTATTCTCAATTACGATTGAAGAAATATGATGCAGTAATTGATGCACAAGGGTTGTTTAAAAGTGCTTTTTTTATTACGCGTTATGCGCGTGGCGCCAGTCACGGTTATGATTGGTATAGTGCTAAAGAACCAATTGCAAGTATATTTTATGATTATTCTTATAGCATAAACAAAAAGCAACATGCTGTAGAACGCATTCGCGAATTATTTGTAGATAGTTTGCATTATAAAAAATCGATGATGGTTGCAGATTATGGTATTCTAAAATACTTTTCTTCAAGATTTTTATCAAATAAAATAAAACCCTATGTTATTTTTTTTCATGGAACTACAAGTAATAAAAAACATTGGCCTGAATTTTATTGGCGTGAATTGTTAATTGCTTTAAAAAATAAAGGATTAATTGTTAAATTGCCATGGATTTCTGGTATAGAATACAAACGTGTTACCAGATTAGCTAAAGATTTGAACCATGTTGAAATATTGCCTAAACTTTCATTGAAAGAGATAGCTTATCAAATTATAATGGCTAGTGCTATTGTATCTGTTGATACAGGCTTAAGTCACTTAACTGCCGCTTTAGGTAAACCCAATATTATTCTTTATGGTCCTACAGACCCAAAATTAGTAGGTGGATATGGTAAGGGACAAGAAATAATCATTGCAAAAAATTTTGATATGGCAACAATTAAACCAAATACAATATATAAACGATTGTTATTAAAAATAGATAGTTAATCTAAGAAAGTATATTTAATTTGATAAAAATATTTTATTTTTTTGTTTTAATGTATGGTTTAAGTAATTTTATTAATTTTTCGGATACACCTTGATTTTTATATAAAATTTCTGCTGCTTGATGTCCATGATATAAACGAGCATTTTTATTTTTAAGTAAATTAGAAATTGTTACTATTAAGGATCGAGTATTATTAACAGTAATTAAGCCATTTAGTTTTTTTAAACTATTGCATATATCTTTAAAATTAAAAGTATAAGGTCCCATTAAAATAGGGATAGCGTGTATTGCAGCTTCTAAGGGATTATGACCTCCATGTTTCACTAAACTACCCCCAATAAATGCTAAATCAGCAACACCATACAGCAACATTAATTCACCCATAGTATCACCAATAATAACTTGTGTATTTGCGTCAGGTACAGAATTTTTGCTTCTTGAAATATAGTGTAGTTTAGATTTTTTTGTTAATTCTTTTGAATGTTTGAAACGTTCAGGATGACGTGGGACAAGAATAAGTAATAAATTAGGAAATTCTTTTAATAGTTGAGTATGTGTTTCTAATATAATAGATTCTTCACCTTTGTGTGTACTGCTTGCAATCCACACTTGACGTTGTAGTAGTGCCCACTCTCGACGTAGAGTTATAGTTTTTATTGCTAATTCTGGTGTGATATGAATATCAAATTTCAAATTACCTATAACAAATAATTTTTTTCTTGGTAAACCTAATTGTATGAAACGTTCTCCATCTTCTTTATTTTGCACTGCTATTAAAGTAATTTTTTGTAATAATATTTTTATAAAACAACCTAATTTTTGATAATTTGTAGCTGATTTTTCAGACATACGTGCATTAGCAATAATTAATGGGATTTTTCTTTGTCTTAATTTTATAATAAGATTAGGCCATAATTCTTTTTCCATAATAATAGTTAATTGAGGATTTACTTGATTAATAAAACGGACTACTGAACCGATTAAATCATATGGTAAATATACATGATATACATTATTACCAAATTCAGATAATACTCTTTCTGAACCAGTTGGAGTCATAGTTGTGATAGTAATAGGTAGGTCCGGGTAATGATGTCGTAATGCTTTTACTAATGGAAAGGCTGCTAATGTTTCACCTACAGAAACAGAATGTAATAATATACCTCCTGGTATAACTTTACCATTACAAAAACCATATCGTTCATTCCATCTCTTAAGATAAGCTGGGTATTTGTAAGCATTCCATAATAAACGGAATAAAATGATAGGTTGTATAAGATATATGAGTATTTGATATAAAAAAAATAACATGTTATTTAATATTAATTAATGTATATTAAAAATGATATAGTATATCATGGATAAAAATATAATTAGCATTTCTAAAAATTCTCTATATTTTAAGTTATTTTTAATTTTTTTTATATACTATTAGCATAATAAATCTAATTTATTTATAAATGAAAATGTTATATTTTTTATTATATTAAAAAGGTATTTATATATGTATTACATTAGAAATTTATTTATATGTCTATAATTCTTTATCTTTATTGAGATAATATAATAACGTTCCACTTATTATTTTAACTGATTGTAATGAATAATAATTGTATGAAAAAAAAAGCAATTTATCCTGGTAGCTTTGATCCTATAACTTATGGGCATTTAGATATTATAGAGAGATCTGCATTAATTTTTGAAGAGGTAATTTTAGGGATTACTGATAACTCAAATAAAAATTTAATGTTTACGCTAGATGAACGTCTTGCATTTGCTAAAGAACAAACAAAGCATTTAATAAATGTTGAAGTAAAAGGTTTTTCTGGACTTACAGTTAATTTTAGTCGTACAAATAAAGTTAATATTCTAATTAGAAGTGTACGTTCTGCATTAGATTTAGAATATGAATTTCAGTTAGCTCATATGAATTGTCATCTTATGCCTGGTTTGGAAACAATTTTTTTGTTATCTTCTGTTGAATTATCTTTTATTTCTTCTGCTTTAATTAAAAATGTTGCACAAAATGGTGGTGATATTTCATCTTTTTTACCAAGTTCTATAGCTCGAGCGATATTACGAAAAATTAATAAAGGAAATTAATATATTTTTATTAATCTTTAATTTTTAAAAAAAATAAATACAAAATATTAGAAAATAAAATATAACTTTATTTAGATTTTTTTTATTTTTTCTTTGAAAAAATAGTAGCATGTATATTTTTTATATAAAATATTATTTAGTTTTTTTTAAATGATATATAATATGTATTTTTTTTTGGATGTTAGATTACAAATTATATACGATAAATTTTTTTATTTTAATTATAAAAATATTATAAATATTATTAAAAAATGATATTATGATTAAATTTTAATGTTTAATTTTTATAGTATTGAAAATATAATTTTTAGATTAATAAAAAATTTTGTATAAAAAATAAATTAATTATTTTTGAAAAAAAGTTTTTAATGATTATTTTATTAGACTATTTAGTTATCATGAATTAATATAATAAAATTATCCAATTTAATTTTGTAACATTATTTTATAATTTTTATGAATATTTATAATATTTTTAATTAACCAGTGATTTATATTTTTTAAGAAAATATTAAAATTTCTGTATTATAAACATTTAACACATTAATAATTTATTTTTTATATTTATACTTTATATATTATTTATCTTGTTATATATAAATTTGTATTCATTAAATATTATAAAAAAACAGGTATTTTTTAAAAAAAATTGATTTTATAAATTGAATAAAGTTAATTTTAAATTAATTATTATATTTTATGACCAATTTTTTATAAAAATTTGTAATATTTTTTGTAAAATTTTTTATATGAAATATTTTTGTGAAGTTAGATCACTTTCAGCTATTGTTATATAAAATACTTTGATTGTAAAGTTAAAGTATTTAAATACAAAAAATTTTAATTGTAATATTCAATTATTAATTATATTAATATAATTAATGACCGTTTATTTTTTAAAAAAAATATATACGATAATCATTTCAGATATTTATTTTTTTAAAAAGATGATAGCTATTATTGAAATTTTATTTTATTAAATAAATAATCAGTATGATTGATAAAATTGTATTTTTTATATTTGTATAGAAAAAATATTAAGTGTCAGATAAAGAAGTTATTGTAAAATTATTATGTGTTTAAAATTTGTGTTTAACGGTGTGTTTTTGAATTTTTTTTGCTTTAAGAGAAGCGTTTAATATCATTTTTTTTTCATTATTAAAAATATTTCTTAAATTTTTATTAAAATAAATTTTTAAAAAACGAAAAATATCTCTTTTTGTTAAACCTATATTTAGTGAAGAATAATATAATCCAATAAGATCTTTATTTTTCCAGCGTTTTGGTACGCTTCTTCTTAATTGAGCGCGGTGTAGATCAATGATAGAAATTTTTATTTTTTTAGTATTATTAATTGGTATATGTAATAAAAAATGACAAATATAACAATCGCGATGATTAACTCCAGATTGATGCATTTTTCTTATAATTTGAGCTAATTGATAAATTAATATTTTTTTTATTCTAAAATTTGGAGTTATATTTTTCCAATTCTTACAAAAATGTTCTAAACTAATAGTAGGGGCAAGTGCTTTAGTAATAATAAACGATTTTCTTTTTAAGATATTATTTTTTTGTTCAGCAAAAACTTTAACATCCATAGTATTAATTCTAGCATTAGTTAAATGTTGAATTATTTTCCATTCTCTTTTAGCTCCTAATATTGGTAATTTTAAAAAAAGTAAATTTTTTATGATTTCTTTTATTGTAGTACCATAGTGAATTTTAATGAAATATTTTTCTTTATTAAGTTGAAAATATACAGTTTTTCTTGTTTCTAATTGACGGATAATTTTTCCGTGTAGTTGTTCTATTTCTTTAAAATGGTCTTTATCTTTCCATAAAGACTTGAAAGGTTCTTGAATTTCTAACATATCAGCACCCTAAAATGACATTTGCAGCTTTTTCAGGTAAGCTGTATAAATCTTGAGTATAAGAAAAATAAAATGCTGATTTTGACCATTTTTTTAATAAAGATTTGTTAAGCAAACTGGTCATTAAAGCAGAATTAAGATTTTTTTGTTTGTATGGTTGTTGTATAATTATCCCGCAATTTGCTTTTTTAATATATGGTGCGTATCCACAAATTGCTGTGGTTATAACAGGTAATCCAGCTGTAATTGCTTCTATTAAAACCATACCAGCAGCTTCTTGGTAAGCTGGGTGTACTAATATATCAGCAGATAGCATTAATTTATTTATATCAGTACGTCCATAAAAAAATAAGACTTTTTGCTCTATATTAAGTTTTTTTGCAAGAAGTTTATAATTTTTAGGGTTATCTTGACCTACAACTATTAAAGTAGTTTTATTTTTTAATATGTTAGGTAAATTTGAAATTGCTTTTAATGTACGATCGACTCCCTTACGTTTAAAATCTGAACCAACTTGTAGTAACAGAAAATCTTTTTCTTGAATACCATTTTCTTGTCGAAATTTTTTTTTTGCATCAAGAATTTTGTAATTATATTTGTTATTAATTTCAATTCCAGGTGGTAATATATAAAAACGTTTATTAGGTGTGTTGTAATGTTTTTTAAAATCATGAATTTGTTTTTGAGTTAACATTAATAATTTTGTATGACTATTAGTATCAAATACAGCTTTTTCATAAGAAATATAATGTTTATATCTTGTAGTGATTTTATATAAAAAATTTTTTTCTTTTTCGACTTTTTCAGCATAACAAATATCTGCGGCATAATAAATATCTAGACCTGGCATTTTATTGAAACCAATCGTAATATCGACAGGATATTTTATCAAATGTTTTTTTACTGTTTGATAAAACAAATCATTTCTTCCGTGATTTGTTTTTGCTTGTACAGGTATTAAAATAACATGTATATGTTCGGGAATTTTATCATTCCATTGCATTGTGTAAACACGTATTTCGTGTCCTCTTTTATGACAAACATTAATAATTTTCAGGCAATCTCTTTGTAGGCCTCCAAAAGGAAAATATTTATATAAACAACATGCAATTTTCATATGAATAAAAGTTTTATTTTATAATTAATTTTAATTTTATGTTTTCTTAAATTTTTATTACTTAAAATTTTAATAATGTTATTTTTATTATTACGTTTAGTATTTGACTGTGATATTTTTTGTGTTCTGTTTTTTGTTGCTTAAGATTTTTAATGTGTGGCAATAAAAAAAATTTTAAAGACTCAATTAAAAAAATATTACAAATATATTATATAATATATGATAAAGATCATTTCTTTTTGTTAAAATTTTATTTAGTATAATTTTAAATATTTATAAAATCTTTGTAGATTGTAGTTTTATAAATAATTTTAATTTTTTTTAGTTATATATAAAAATATAGAGGTCATGATTATATATTCTTAAAAATATATTTATTGTTTTAGATAAATAATAAATTAGTGTTTTATATGTTTTTTTTATTTCTTTTTTTGTTTTTTTTGCAAAAATTATTATAAATATAGCATATATTTTTTTATATGTTACATATAATTTTTAGTATTTTAAAAATAAAAACAATATTACTATAAAAATAATATTTAATTTTAAAAAAATCGACAATAAATAGAAAACAAAATTTGTGCAAATTAGTTAATATTTTTTAAAAGATAATTTTTTTAACACTATTTTCTAAATTTAGAAAAGATACTTATATTATATTGATTAATTAAAAATTATTGTATGAATTTTATTAAATTGAATGTATATAAAAAGTTTCTTTATGTAGTATTTATATACAAATATATTTTTATCTATATGTATTTTTATGAAAATATTATTATTTTAAATAAATGTTTTTTGAAATTTTATTTTAAAAAAACAAAAAATATCTGTAATTGTAAATGTATAAATTTTGCTTAAATAATGGTGAACTTAATTTGTTCAAGATTTTTTCATATCAAATATTTTAAAAAACAATATTTTTTTGTAATGATTGTAGTTTTTTTTGTAAAATATTCTATTTATGGAATACTTTATTTTTAAAATATTCATCACAATAAAACATTGAAGTACTTTATGGATAGTATCCTTATATTTGTATAAATGAAACAGATCAAACTATATTGACATATCAAACATGCTATAAATTAATTTTTGTGCAGATTTTTTAAAATTTACTTCGTATTTTTGGAGTACACATGGATATTACTTTTCCTGATTTCAAAAAAGCTACTGTTTTAGTAGTTGGTGACGTAATGTTAGACCGTTATTGGTATGGATCAACGGATCGTATTTCACCAGAAGCACCTGTTCCTGTGATTAGAATAGAAAAAGAAGAAGAACGTCCTGGAGGCGCTGCTAATGTTGCTATGAATATTGCTGCTTTAGGAGCTAATATTCATCTTATTGGGTTAGTTGGCATTGATGATGCTGCTGGAATTTTGATAAAAAAACTTAATGCAGCTAATGTTTGTTGTGATTTAATTACATTATCCAGTTATCCTACTATTACGAAACTAAGAATTTTATCTTATAATCAACAATTAATTAGAATTGACTTTGAAAAAAAAAATAATAATCATTCTATGAATCTTCTTTTAGAGCGTATTCAAAAAACTTTGCCTTATATAAAAGTACTAGTACTTTCTGATTATGGTAAAGGAACCTTAAAAAATATTGCAAATATTATTGCATTAGCAAATAATGCTCAAATACCTATATTGATTGATCCAAAAGGAAGTAATTATAAAAATTACTATGGAGCTACTTTATTAACTCCAAATATGGCTGAATTTGAAGAAATAGTTGGTATATGTTCTTCTAAGATAGAAATTGAACGTAAAGGAACAGAGTTATTGTATGCCTTGAACCTTCAAGCATTGCTTATTACACGTTCAGAAAAAGGAATGACATTGTTACAACGTAATAAAGCTCCATTGCATTTATCCACTCAAGCAAAGGAAGTATATGATGTTACAGGAGCTGGTGATACAGTAATTGGTGTATTAGCTACTGCTTTAGCAGTTTCTCTTAATTTTTATCAAGCATCTATATTAGCTAATATTGCTGCTGGAATAGTAGTTGGAAAATTAGGTACTTCTGCAATTTCATCTCTTGAGTTAGAAAAAAAAATTTACAGTAATGACAATAAGTTTGGTTTAGTAAATGAAAGAGACTTAAAAAAAGCTGTAAGTATTGCTCGTAAAAATGGAAAAAAAATAGTTATGACTAATGGTTGTTTTGATATTATCCATGCTGGACATGTCATATATCTATCCAATGCACGTAAATTAGGTGATTTATTGATTGTTGCAGTTAATGGTGATGAATCAGTTAAACGTTTGAAAGGTATGAATCGTCCTATTAATAGATTAGCTCAACGCATGATCGTATTAGGAGGATTAAATGCAGTAGATTGGGTAGTTTCTTTTGATGAGGAAACACCTCAACGTTTGATCAGTAATATTTTGCCAGATATATTAGTCAAGGGTGGTGATTATAAGATAGAAGATATTTCCGGTAGTAAAGAAGTTTTAGCTGCTGGTGGTGAAGTAAAAATACTTAATTTTGAATATGGATTATCTACTACTAAGATTATTAATAAAGTTATTACTTAAAAAATAAGTAGTATAGATTTTAGAAAATTTAAAAAAGCCGTAATTTATTGATTATTTTTTACAAAATTATATTAAAAATTTTTATAAAATAAAAACCATTACTTTCAAAAAAGTGAATTCAATATTTTAAAAAAATAATTACTTTTTTTAAAAGTTTTAGAAAAAGCAAGATATTTCTTATTTATTAAACTTTAATATGTTGAAATTTATTTAGTTACCAAATTTTTACTCTTAAAACGTTTTTCTAATTTGTTAAGTCTATTTTCAATACACTGCATTTTTTTATGAATTTTTAGCACACTTTCAGTGTGCATATTGAATTTTTCTTTTGAAACAAAATTTAATTTTTTTAATTGTTCTTGTAATATTTCATGTATTTTTTTTTCAAAATCACTACCTAAATCGCGTATTTCCTGAGGCAGATTTTTTTTTATTTGAAATATAATTTGTTCAATTTTTTTTTTGTCCATTACATCGATCATTCAAATTATATTAAATATATTAATGTATTATTTATAATACCAAATATTTTATGTATATACAACATGTTTTTTATGAAATATTGAAGATATTATTTAGGTAAATATGATATTACCATTAATATTATTTAATAAATACATAATAATTTTTATAAATAGGTTTATCTTGAATTTTAGTTTTATTATTTAAAAATAATAATTGTATTAAAAAATATATTTTTTTGTTCTTTTGATTGCTAGATAACTATATTCACGATATAGTTTTGTTTTTATATTATATCGGAATATTTTTATGTATTTTTGATATTAAACGTTAAAAAAAATAAGTATGTCGATATTTAATTATATTAATCAATAATTGGCATAAAAAGTAATATGAAAAAATCTAGAACTGACGTTTATGTTTAGATTGGAGAAAGATAACAATACTTATAGGTTTAAGAAGTGCTAATTTCTATACAGATGAAAATTTTATATTCCCAATTTTTTGCGCTGGTTCTGGTAATATTTATTTAATGAGGGTTTTACCATGAATCAGATGTTACGTTTTTTATATAAAAATCCTATTGAACGTATAAAATATGCTCTTGATGCATTACGTCAAGGTAACGGAGTTATGGTACTTGATGATGAACAACGTGAAAATGAAGGTGATATGGTTTTTGCAGCGGAAACTATGACGATATCACAAATGGCATTATCTATTCGACATGGTAGTGGAATTGTTTGTCTTTGTATAACAGAAGAAAAGTGTAAGCAATTACAATTGCCTATGATGGTTAAAAAAAATTCTAGCCAATTTCAAACTCCATTTACTGTTAGTATTGAAGCATCAAAAGGTGTGACAACTGGTGTTTCAGCCAGTGATCGTTTAATAACTATTCGTGCTGCTATTAATGATGACGCAATCCCAAGTGATTTAAATAGACCAGGTCATGTTTTTCCTTTAAGAGCTAAAGCAGGTGGTGTATTAGAACGTCGTGGTCATACAGAGGCTACCATTGATTTAATGATTTTAGCAGGTTTTAAGCCAGCTGGCGTTTTATGTGAGTTAACAAATGATGATGGTACAATGGCAAGAATGCAAGAAGTACTGCTATTTGGAAAAGAAAATAATATGCCGGTAATAACTATTGATGATGTAGTGATATATCGTCAGAGTTTAAAAAAAAATACTTAAAATATACTTTAATCATAAAAAATAAATGTGTGCCCAGTTTTTTATATTTTTTTATAAAAGAATATTGTTATAAAAATTATTTTTTATTTATCACTGAATGTTCTGTCATTATAGACAGATCTATGGTGATATAATAATTTTAAAAAATTATTTTTTTATATAATACTTATGCTTTTTTTAATAAAATGATAATAATGTTCTAAATTTATATTTTTGTTGTAAAAAATATTATATAATTATTTATAAAAATAATGTTTTTAAAAATTTAATATATTATATAAATATATGATGATTAATGTATAAAGAATTTATATTTTATTGATTTTAAATTTTGTTTTTATTATAGTTTTTTATAAAAATATATTTAGAAATTATGTTTATTGATAATATAATAAGTTTAATATTAAGATAATTTTTTATTGATATATTTAATGAAAAAAATTACAAATTTAAATATTAGCGAAAGAAATATTTCTTTTTTTTGGATAAAATAAAAATAATTTAATATATAAAAAATTTTATTTTATAATAAATAGTAATTTGTTAAAAAAAATTAAGATATATCGAAATTATTTACAGAATAAAACATGTATTTTAACAATATTTTTTTATGTGAACGATATAAGTTTTTTGTATTGTATTTATAATCTTTATTTAATGATTTTATTTAATTTTTTTGTAAAAAGATAATTAAAACTCTAAATTTAAATTATATAAATTTGCTAATTATTTATTAATGTGTGCTATAAAAAGCATAATAATTATTGATAATAAAAACTAATAGAATATATTAGTTTCAAATATAGTTTTTTTATGCTGAATGCTGATTTATATTGATGTTTTTTGTAGTGATAAAAATCAATATTTTTCATGAAGGAAGTGTTTATAAGTACTTAAAAATAATTAAAATAAAATTCACTATTGGTAATTTCATTATAGAAATAAAAAAGAATAAAAAAAGAATATTTGTATTTAAATAAATACTGAAAATATGTGAATTGTATCTTTTTGATAGAAATTGCTTTTAATAAGTAATCCAATATTTTTTATAATAAAATTTATTAAATTAATTATATAATATTAAACAAAAAAAATTTATTTGAATTTGTTTTGATATTTCTTATATATTATGATTGTAAACAATATTTTATGAATGAAAAATAAAATTATTAATATTTTTAAAATTTTTTATGAATTTAAATAAAAATATCATTTAAAGATATTATTACAACACTGAATATGTAATTTATAATTTTTTAATGTAGAGGATATAATTTACAATAATTACATGTAAAATATTTAAAAAATGTATAAATATTTTTTTAAAAGAATGTTTGGAATCTAAAAATATTTTTTATTGGAAGTATTTTAATTTTGATACAATCACAGTTTTTTGTAAAAATTACATCATTGATATAGATAGATAAAATATGCATGAATTAGAGAACTTTTATGGATTATAAAAAAAATATAGCATTTCAATTTACTCAAGATGATGTGAAAATACTAAGTAAATCTTACCTTTATAAAGGTTTTTTTTCTATTATCAAATACCGATTTAAACATAAATTATTTGATAATAGTTGGAGCAAAGAAATAGAAAGAGAAGTTTTTGAAAGAGGGAATGGAGGAGTTGTTTTACCTTATGATCCCCATTTTGACAAAGTATTATTAATTGAACAAATACGAGTACCAGCTATTACAAGTAGTGTTACCCCATGGCTTTTAGAAACTATTTCTGGGATACAAGAAAAAAATGAAACATTAGAAGAATTGATTCGTCGTGAAGCTAAAGAAGAAGCTGGTATTTTTATTAAACGTTATTATTATGCATTAAGCTATCTTAGCAGTCCAGGAGGTACAACAGAAAGGATTTATGTAAATATTGGTGAAATAGATACGTCAATCATAAAAGATGGCAGTTTGCATGGATTGAAAACTCAAAATGAGGACATACGTGTTCATATTGTTGATCGTTTAAAGGCTTATAAGTGGGTTCAATTAGGTATAATTGATAATGCAGCTACGGTAATTGCAATACAATGGTTACAATTAAATTACATTATGCTTAAAAAGCATTGGTTACATAATTAATAAATTATTTTCTATATAAAATTATCCGTATAGATATTATTTTTTGTTTTGTATGATTGGGAAAAATTTTACTTATTAAAAAATAGTTTATAGTTATTTATTTTTTATATAAATATATTCTTTATTGATTTTATAAGTATTCTTCATAAGAATTATAAGATAATAATCTTTATAATTAGGAAAATAAGACTAAAAATTAAAAATTTTATTTAAAGATATTATTATTAGGTTCAGTTATTATTATAAATATCCTAATAAAAAATACTTTTATTAAAAGTTAATAAGTGATAAAATATAATAGATATAATTAATCATTAAAATAAAAATATTAAATTTTAATGTAACATAAAATTTCTTACATCATTTTTTAATTTATAAATATTTTTGAGATTATTTATATTTTTATCAGTAATAATATTATTTATTTTTCAAATAAATACAATATTTTAAAAAAATTAAGTTATATTTATTTTTTAATTGTCGAAATATATCAAAATATTTTTTTATCCAAAATATTTTTTATCTAAAAAATTATAGATTAACTTTGAGATTTTATCAGTATTAAAAATATTATTTTAACATTTGTTAAAAAATTTTTTATTTAAAAACATAAATTTTTAACATTTTGTAATGTTAATACATTTCAGATGATATCTTTTTATTAAGATATGCATTAAAGTATTTTTTAATTTTTATAAAAACCATCAATAAAAAATAAATATTTTAAAAAAATATTTAAAATTTATTTATATCGAAGTAAATATGAGAATTTTTTATTTTTGATTAGCATATTACTTCGTTATAGTAAAATCATAAAAATAATATGATACAATATAACGCAGAAGCAATTGAGATATTAAATGGTTTAGAACCAATACGGCGTCGTCCTGGAATGTATACTAATACGTCTCGACCCAATCATTTGGCACAAGAAGTGATTGATAATAGTATAGATGAAGTTTTAGCTTCTTATGCTAACAATATTACTGTAATTTTATATGAAGATCAATCTTTAGAAGTTATTGATGATGGAAGAGGTTTACCAGTTGATATTCATCCTAAAAAAAACATATCTGCAGTAGAGGTTATTTTTGGAAATTTGCATACAGGTGGAAAATTTTCAAATAAACTTTATCCATTTTCTGGTGGATTACACGGTGTTGGTATTGCAGTAGTAAATGCTTTATCAAAACGTCTTGAAGTAAAAATTATGCGTAAAAGAAAAATTTATCAGATAGTGTTTGCATATGGCAAAAAAATAAAAGAACTTCATATTATTGGTAATTGTGCTAAAGGAATTACTGGTACTAGTATTCGTTTTTGGCCTGACAGTAATTTTTTTGACAATTCTAATTTTTCTATTCCTCATTTGCTACATATTTTAAAGGCAAAAGCTGTATTATTATCTGGTGTTAAAATAATTTTTAAGGATAACATTAATAAAATTGAAAAAAATTGGTGTTATAAAGATGGTTTAAAAAATTATTTAATGGAAGCTGTAAACAGTTGTACATTTTTACCAAAGAAAGGATTTTCTGGAACTTTTTCTGGAGAGAACAACATAATAGATTGGGTATTACTCTGGTTGCCAGAAGGTGGTGAATTATTAACTGAAAGTTATGTTAATTTAATTCCTACTATACATGGCGGTACCCATATTAATGGGTTACGGCAAGGTTTATTAGATGCGATTAAAGAGTTTTGTGAAAATAGAAATTTACTACCTCGTGGTTTAAAATTAGATAGTCATGATATTTTTGATCGGTGTGCATATATTTTATCACTAAAAATAAAAGATCCACAGTTTTCTGGACAGACTAAGGAACGTCTTTCTTCGCGCGATAGTGGTAAATTTGTTTTTAAAATTATTAAAAATATGTTTACAATTTGGTTAAATAAAAATACTAAAGAAGCTGAAAAAATAGCAGAATTTTTTATTGCTACTGCACAAAAACGATCAAAAATTCTCAAGAAAATAGCATTTAAAAATTCAATAGGTTACCTGACTTTACCTGGTAAATTAGCAAATTGTATTTCAAAAAATATTCATTGTACTGAGTTATTTTTAGTGGAAGGAGATTCAGCAGGTGGCTCTGCTAAACAGGCTCGCGATCGTGAGTATCAAGCAATTTTGCCACTGAGAGGTAAAATACTTAATACTTGGGAAATTTCTTCTGATGCAATTTTACATTCGCATGAAGTTCATGATATTTCAATGGCTATTGGTATTCTACCAGGTAGTGATGATCTAAGTACTCTCCGGTACGGTAAAATTTGTTTTTTGTCTGATGCAGATTCAGATGGTTTACATATCACAACATTGCTTTGTGCACTTTTTTTTCGTCATTTTTTTGCTTTAATAAAAGCAGGTTATATATATATTTCGATGCCACCATTATATCGTATTGATTTAGGAAAAGAAATTTATTATGCATTTGATGAAACAGAAAAATATGCTCTTCTTAATAAATTCAGTCTTAAAAGAGATAAACTAAATATTCAACGTTTTAAAGGATTAGGTGAAATGAATCCCAGTCAACTACGTGAAACTACTTTTCTTCCGCATACACGTCGTTTAATTCAATTAATTATTCATCAAGATAATTATAAAAAAACTTTAGCTATGATGGATATGTTATTATCTAAAAGACGTTCGGAAGATAGACGAAATTGGTTACAAAATAGAGGAAATTCAATTTCAATCGAATTGTGATATTTTTATATATTATTCATTGAATAAAGAGGTATTGAATGAATCAAATACCGTTTAATGATTGCAAACAGGAATTATATAACTTTACAGAACAGGCTTATTTAAATTATGCTATGTATGTCATTATGGATAGGGCTTTACCATCTATCGGTGATGGCTTAAAACCAGTTCAAAGACGTATTTTGTATGCTATGTCCGAACTCGGGTTAAGTTATGGCACAAAATATAAAAAATCAGCACGTACAGTCGGTGATGTATTAGGAAAATATCATCCACATGGTGATAAAGCTTGTTATGAAGCCATGGTTTTAATGGCACAGCCATTTTCTTATCGTTATCCACTAATTGATGGTCAAGGAAATTGGGGGGCAGCAGACGATCCAAAATCTTTTGCAGCCATGCGTTATACTGAGTCACGATTATCTAAATATGCTGAAATTTTATTAAGTGAATTAAATTCAGGCACAGTAACATGGAATCATAATTTTGATGGAACTTTAAAAGAACCTAAAATATTGCCATCAAGGTTACCAAATATTTTGTTAAATGGAACAACAGGTATTGCTGTTGGGATGGCAACAGATATTCCACCGCATAATATTCATGAAATAGCAAATGCATTAACAATTTTATTAGATAATAGAAGAGCAGATCTTAAAATGTTAATGAAGGTTATGCCAGGACCTGATTATCCAACCAAAGCAGAGATTATTTCTTCAAAAGCAGAAATTCAAAAAATTTACCAAACAGGTCGTGGATCTCTGCGGGCTCGTGCTATTTGGAAAATAGAAAAAGGTAATATTGTAATTACTGCGTTACCATATCAAGTATCTGGTTCTAAAATTTTAGAACAGATTGCTTTGCAAATGCGTATAAAAAAAATATCTACAATAAAAGATTTACGTGATGAATCGGATCATAATTATCCAATACGTTTGGTTATCGTACCAAAAAATGATCATGTAGATTTAAAAAATATGATGCTATATTTGTTTAGGACAACTTATTTAGAAAAAAGTTATCGAGTTAATTTAAACATGATTGGTTTAGATGAACGTCCAGGAGTAAAAGGGCTGCTTGATATTTTAAATGAATGGTTATTATTTAGACGAAAAATGATACGTAATCGTTTAAAGTATCGATTGCAAGAAATATTAAAACGGTTGCATATTCTTGATGGTTTGTTAATTGCTTATCTAAATGTTAATGAAATTATTCAAATAATTCGTTATAAAAATAACCCTAAATTAGTGTTATTATCGCGTTTTTCTATTTCAGAAGTGCAAGCAAATTCTATTATGGAATTAAAATTACGTCATTTAGATCAATTAAAGGAATGTAAGTTGCGCAATGAAAAAAATCTTTTAATAAAAGAACGGGAACAGAAAGAAGTTCTTTTAAATTGTAGAGAATCTTTAAATTTCTTCATGAAAAAAGAAATTCAAGAAGCTGCAAAGACTTATGGTGATTCACGTTGTTCACCATTTAACCAAAATTTTAGAGAAAAAGTAATTAGTCATCAAGATCATATTTTATGTGTTGAATCTATTACTATTGTTCTATCTGTTATGGGATGGATACGCAGTTTTAAAAAACATGACATTGATCCGATGAAACTAAAGTACAAAGTCGGAGATGCGTTTCATAGTGCAGTAAAAGGCAAAACGAATCAATTTGTTGTTTTTATTGATAATACTGGACGTACTTATGCATTGAATCCACTTGATATTGTTTCTCGAAATGGAAAAGAAGAGCTCATTACAGGTAAATTGGTTTTACCTTATGATGCAACTATTGAGTATATGTTAACTGCCAAACAAGAACAAGAGTATTTATTATCATCTGATGCCGGTTATGGTTTTATTTGTTCTTTCAGTGATTTGATTTCAAAACATAAAAAAGGTAAAAATGTAATTAAGTTAACTAAGAATGCTAAGTTACTTTCACCATTACCAATAAATAATAAAGAATTAGACTTATTAGCAATTACAAAAATGGGTAACATATTAATTTTTCCTGTTAATGAGCTCCCTCTACTTGCTAAAGGTAGAGGTTATCGAATTATTAATATTGCTAACAAAAAAGGAATCACTAAAAATGATTTGCTTGTATGGATCAGGTGTTTACCACCTAATTCTTCAATTACATTGTTTTTTGATAAAAGAAAATTAATTTTTAAGAAAAAAGATTTAGATAAATATCGTTCTGAAAGAGGTCAAAAAGGTTTTTTGTTACCGAATAGATTTAAAAATATCAAAAATGTAGAAGTGAATTCTTTTTGAACATCATAAATAAATTATTTCTTTATGTTGTTTCATAAGGTTTTTTATTTTGAGGTTGATATGTTAGCCATATTTCGCGTTATTATTGTTATTTTATTTACTATTTTTGTTTCTATATTTGGTTTTTTTTATTGTTTACTTCATTTTAAAAAATCATGTCATGTAATGCGATTTAGTCGTTTATTTGGTAAGTTGTCTTATATTTTTGGAATTAAAATTATTGAACGTGTGCCTATTGAAGCAGCAAATTATGGGCCCAGTATTTATATTGGTAATCATCAAAATAATTATGATATGGTAACAATGTCAAATGCGGTACAAGCAAATACTGTTACTGTTGGAAAAAAAAGTTTAGTATTAATTCCATTTTTTGGGCAATTATATTGGTTATCTGGCAATATTTTAATTGATCGTTTTAATCGAACTAAAGCTCATAATACAATTATAAAAATTGTCAATCAAATAAAAAAAAGAAAAATTTCTGTTTGGATGTTTCCTGAAGGAACACGTAGTCGTGGACGTGGTTTATTACCGTTCAAAACAGGTGCATTTTATGCGGCTATTGCAGCTGGTGTCCCCATAGTTCCTGTTTGTTTATCAACAACAGAAGGAAGAATTAAATTGAATCGTTTTAATAATGGTATAGTAATTCTTGAAATGTTGCCACCAATAGATACTAAAAAATATCATTTAAAAAATGTACGCGAATTAACAAATTATTGTCATAATTTATTTCAAATAAATATTAAAAAATTAGATAAAGAAGTTGAAGAAAAAGAAAAAATAAAGAATATCTTTTAAAAGCTTTTCTTTTTAAAATTTTTGTTTTGATATTTTTATGTATTTAAAAGTTTTAAAATAAACTATTTTAATTATTGTATATAAAATTAATGTTTTTATAAAAAAAATCATGATAATTAATATTCCAGTTTTAAAAAAAATAAAAATATAATTGTTTTTTTAATGAAAGAGATTCAAAAATAGTTTTTTGTTAATATACATATTTTTGAATTTAACTATATTTGATATATTATGATTTAATTACTTTAATCTATATTAATATTCTTTCATAAGATAAATTATACGTTAGATTTTTATATAAAAAATAAAAAAAAATCTGATGATTTATTTAATGTATATATTGTTAATAATAAAATTTATAAAAAATGTTTTATAATATTATATTTTGTTGTTATGTGGTTAACTAAATGATGTATTTAAAAAAAATATTATAAATTATTTAATTTTGTTTTATTAAAAATTAACACATATTTTTTAAATTAGTTTTTTTATTATAGTATATAATTTTAGAAAAATGTATTTTTTTTAATTTAAATGAAGTGTAATATAAATATGTAAAATAGTCATAAAAAATAATATATAAAATTTTATATTAGAATATATTCGAATTTTTTGATATTTTTGATAAAAAATACATATAAATTTTTAAAAATATAAATTATTATATAATAACGACATATAATTTTCATAAAAAATATTTTTAAAATATAAAAATATTTAGCTCATATATTAAAAAACTTTCTGGTATTTTTAATAAATTGACTTTTTAAATTATTGTTTTATTTATAAAAATTTCATAATTAAATTATAGTTATCTGATTTTTTATTATTTATATAACTTAAAAATTTTTTAACATATTTTAATAAATTTTTAAGTTTATATACAAAATATGATTTATAATAATCAGTGATATGTTATATAAAAATATTTTTCATGATATAAAAATTTAATATTTATTATTTATTTAGGTTCATTCATGAAAATCAGTTTAATTGCAGCAATGACATCAGATCAAGTAATTGGAATAAATAATACTATTCCATGGTTTTTAGCAGGTGATCTTGCATGGTTTAAGTATCATGCATTAAATAAGCCAATTATTATGGGACGCATAACTTATGAGTCTATAGGAGAGTATCCCTTACCTCAACGTTTGAATATTATTTTAAGTAATAGAAAAAATAATAAAAATGCTAAAAATCTTATTTGGGTGAATTCAGTTGAAGAAGCATTGAAATCAACAGGAACAGCAAAAGAAGTTATGATTATAGGTGGCGGAAAAATTTATAAATTATTTTTGCCACTCGCAAATCGTCTTTATTTAACACATGTTAATGCAAAAGTGAAAGGTGATACTTATTTTCCAAATTATCAATCTCATGAATGGAATGTGGTTTTTACTGAATATCATGTAGCAGATTTAAAAAATTCTTATAATTATCGCTTTGAAATCTTAGAACGTTGTATTGTAAGTCGATAAATTTGTTCTATTTTAATAAGAAATTTTAATAAGAAATTAAATTTATTGTAAATATTATATTAATATTATTTTTTATGTTTTTTTTTGGATAAAAATTTTTTTATCTTCCCAACGCATTAAAGTAAGTTTTCCGCCCCAACAACAGCCTGTATCGAGGCAAAAAATATTCCTTGGAGTTTTTTTTCCTGCAAGAGAAGACCAATGACCAAAAATAATTGTATATTCTTTAGGTATTTTTTGAACCAAATTAAACCAGGGTTTTAAAGGAAATGGAGTTTTTTCTGGTGTACCCTTCCAGTCTAAATTTAAGCGACCATTAGGCCAACAATATCTCATGCGTGTTAAAACATTAACAGAAAAACGCAAACGAGATAGTCCTTTTAGTTTATATGACCAGGTGTTTGGTATATTACCATACATGGATTGTAGAAATATAGGGTATATATTACTACTAAGTACTGTTTGTACTTCTTTAGCACATATTTTAGCAGTTTTTAAATCCCATTGTGGTGTAATTCCTGCGTGAGACATAATAATTTTTTTTTCATTATCGACTTGTAAAAGTGGTTGTTTTCTTAACCAATTAATGAGTATTTCGGCATCAGGTGATGAAAGTATTTTTTTTAGTTTATCTTTTGGTTTATGACGGTTGATTTTAGAATATATACTAATTAAGTTAAGGTCATGATTACCTAGTACTATTTTTGCTGATGTAGATATTTTTTTTATATAACGTAAAACTTTTAGAGAATCTTTCCCACGTGCCACTAGATCACCGGTAACCCATAAAACATCTTTGGTAGAATTAAATTTCACTTTTTTTAACAGTGTTTTAAGTTCATAGTAGCAACCATGAATATCACCTATTAGATAAGTAGACATATTTAATTAATTAATTCATGTTTAGAATGACAAAACGTAATATATAAAATATTCACTTAATTTTTTATCTAGAATGATCACATTTTTTATAGTTTTAATCAGAGTTTTTCTAAATATTACTACTATTTAGAATAAAAATATTTTTTAAGAATAGAGCTTTTTTCGAATTTTTTGATCTTATACTTTATAAAGTATATTTACTGTTACTTTTGAAAATTAAGTAATTATAATCTTTTGATTATACATATTTTTCTGAGTATTGAGTAGATTTTTTTTATTTAATAAAGAATTAGATGATTTTTAAAAAATATGTTTTGAGCAAAAAAAATAAAAAATATAAAAAAATTTTTTATTGACTTTCATAATTGTATTATATTTTTTTATTATTAGAAATAAAATTTGCTAATTTGCAATATTTTTTAATTGAAATATTTTCAGCGCGGTTTTCTGGATCAATTTTTAATTTTTTAAAATCCTGAACATTAAATATTTTTTTTAAACTATTGCTGATTATTTTACGTCTTTGATTAAATGCTAATTTTGTAATAGCATCTAATATTTTTACATCACAAATAGGGTAATAATTTTTTTTGTGAGGAATTAGTCGAACAATACCTGATTCTACTTTGGGAATTGGTGTAAAAGATGAAGGTGATACTGTTAAAATATGTTCTATTTGACAATAATATTGAGTCATTATGGTCAGATGACCATATGTTTTCATATTTTTTTTTGTTACCAAACGGTTGATGACCTCTTTTTGTAGCATGAAACACATATCAGTAATAGTATTAATGTACTTAAAAAGATGAAAAATTAATGGAATTGAAATATTATAAGGCAAATTTCCTAATATCCTAATTTGTTTACCTTTAGATCGAGAAAAATCACCAAAATCAATTTTCATTGCATCATTTTGTAAAATCGTTAATTTGTTTTTTAAGTTTGGATTTATCATTAATCGAAAAGCTAAATTGCGATCTAATTCTATTACTGTCATATGTTTTACATACTTAATAAGAGGTAATGTTAAACTCCCTAAACCAGGACCAATTTCAATAATTTCTTGATTGTCTTTTGGATTAAAAGATTTGATGATATTATTAATAATAAAAGGATCAGTTAAAAAAAATTGTCCAAAACGTTTGCGTGGAACGTGTCCTTGATAAATTCGTTTATTCATGTTTTATCATTTTAATAGCCAATTTTAATGCACTTATGAAGCTATTGGTATTTGCTTTTAGAGTGCCCGCTAACTCTATTGCTGTTCCATGATCTACTGATGTGCGTATAAAAGGCAATCCTAAAGTAATGTTAATAGCATGATTAAAAGATTTATGTTTCAATACAGGAAGACCTTGATCATGATACATAGTTAAAATTACGTCTGCTTTATCTAAATATTTTGCTTGAAATAAAGTATCTGCGGGGAAAGGGCCAAAAACTTTTAATCCTTCACAACATAATTTCCTAATTAATGGAATTATAATTTCATTTTCCTCATTTCCAATGTATCCATATTCTCCAGCATGAGGATTTAAGCCACATACATAAATATTTGGTGTTTGAATATTAAATTTAGATTTCAATTCTTTATGTACAATATAAATAGTTTCTTGTAAACTTTTAAAAGTGATTGCATGAGGTACCTCTTTAAGAGGTATATGAGTTGTTGCAAGAGCAATTTTTAGTTTTTTTGTAGTTAACATCATAACCACTTTTTTTACTTTGCTTCTTTTAGCTAAAAATTCAGTATGTCCAGTAAATGGGATACCTGCATTATTAATAATTGCTTTATGAATTGGACCAGTAACTAATCCTGAAAATTCGCCATTGATACAACCATCACATGCTCGACGTAATGTTTCTATTACATAACTACTATTTTCTTTATTAAGTTGACCAGGTATAACTGGAACAGGTAATTTTATTGGTAAAACTGTTAATGTTTTAGCAGCTTGTGTTTTGCTTTTTAATTCTGGAGGATATATTTTTAATTCTAAATTTAACAATTTTGCACGAGATTTTAATAAATCTGGATCAGCACATACCACTAATTGCATTGGCCAATTGTGTTGAGCAATTTGTATTACAATATCAGGACCTACTCCAGATGGTTCACCTGGAGTTATGATGATTCTATTGATGTTTTTTTTTATCAAAATCATGTATTTTATTGGTATGTAAAATTTTTATATAGGCAGATGCACGTTTTTCTTGCATCCAAAGTTTTTCTTCTTCTTTAAATTTGCGATTGAATATTAAATAATATGCATTATTTTGCTTTATTTCCTCTGTTTTATCTACTTTACGAAAACTTTTTAGTTGAATTAGGTGCCAGCCAAAAGAAGATTTAATTGGTTGACTTATTTGATTTTTCTTTAAATATATCAAATTATTTTGTATTTTTGGATCAAAAGCATCACTTCTATTCCAATCAATTTCACCACCATGTTTTGCCGAATTGAAATCTTCTGAGTATTTTTTAGCTGCTTCTTGAAAATTTATTTTTTTGTTTTCGATTTGTTGTTTTATATTTTTTATTTTTTTATAAGCTTGAAGGTTATTCATGATTGGTGAAACTTTGATTAGAATATGCCTTATTTTCACTTCTGTTATATAAATAGGTATTGTATTATTTTCTATGTTATTTATTTTTAAAATATGGAATCCAAAATTAGAACGAATAGGCCCAATTATATCATTTTTTTTTGCATGTTGAACATATTGATTAAAAATACTTGGTAATTCTTTAATTTTATATGATTTTTTTTTTGGATATTTTAATATTTGAGTATCAGCAGAATAAAGAAGAGCAAGTTTTTCAAAACTAATTCCTTTTTTTAATTGTACCATTATTTTTTTTACTTGATTAAATGTTTTTAAACTTTGTTGATGATTTTTTTCGTTTTTTATTGGAATAAAAATATGGCTGAAGTCTACATTACCTTCTTGGTTAATTGGTAAATGAAGTTGTTTAGATAATGAATCTACTTCTTGTGGTAAAATAATAATGCGTTTACTAACTTCATGATTGCGTACTTTATTAATCATCATTTTTTGACGAATCTTATCTCGATAAGAGTCGAAGTTAATATTATCTATTGCTAACTTTTCTTGTAATTCATCAATTTTTAGTCCATTTTGTGATGCAAAATTAGCAATAGTCATATCTATTTCTTCTTCAGATATTTGGATGTGCATTTTTTTTGCTGTTTGCAATATAATATCATCTAAAATTAAATTTTCTAATATTTGATGGCGTAATTTTTTTATTTCTTCTTCTTGGTTTGTATTGATTTTTATTGTATTTAGAATATGATTGATATCACTTTCTAATATGACTTCGTCATTAACAATAGCTGTTATTTGATTTATTAGTTCTATTGCTGTTGAAGTAGCACTAATTGTGTATATTAAGCTAATAATTATTAATTTCCAATTATTCATAAAAATTTTTTTGTTTTTTATCAGTATTTTATTGTATTTTTCCTTTCTTCTTAATTTAGAAAATATTGTTTTTCTGCTAGAAGATTGGTCGGTAAGGTATAATATTATTGGCTAATATATCTTGAATATCAAAATTATTATGATTGTTTAAACCTCGTAGTTCTAGATTAAATGATAATTGATTATCATAGTCATTAATAGATTTTTGTCTTTTCCAATCAATAATTTTTCGTTCATATCCAATATTCATGGACCAACAACAAGTATTATATTCTAAACCGATTAGTTGATTAATTGGTTGATTATCTTTCATATTCAAATAGTATGAGCTTATAAATTTCCAATGATAACCTAATGGCCAGCTTATTATAGCTCCTATTTGAGAAATTCCATCTTGAAGATTTAACATGTTTTTATAAGTTTTTTTAATATTTTGATGGTTAACAAAACGATAGTTTATTTGTATTAAATTATTTTTATCTATCTGATATTCTGTAGCAACATTGCCAAAAGTAATATCATTTAAACGTTTATCGTACTGGAAACTGCCATATAATTTCCAACGGTTTGTTAATTGAGCATAAAGATTACCTGCCCATAATAATGAACCTATATTATCTTTATTTTTGATGTTTAAGTTAAAATTTTCAATTTTAGAAGGTTTGAACAAATATTTTTGTCCAATAGAAAAATTAAAACGTTCAATAAATTTTTCATTATAAATACGAGTTGTAATTCCAGTGGTTAATTGATTAGTATCATTAATACGATCCAGTCCAGTATATATTTTTTTTCGGAATAAACCATAATAATCGTTTTCTAGTAAAGTTGAATCGTAATTATTAATGTTACTTTGATCACGATAAGGGATATAAGAATACTGTATTCTGGGTTCTAATGTTTGTATGTAATATTCATTACTTAATAAGTTGCGTTTAAAAATTAATTTTGCATCACTACTTACAGTAGGTAAAATACGAGTGACATGTTTTTGAAGATTGTTATTATTTACATTAGATGATATATCTTGATCATAATATGTAGCCATGATTTTTATGTTATTATTGATTTTTATGAAATTATTCGATAATGGTATATTTAATTCTGGTTCGATATGTAAGCGTATTGTATTTGGATTATCATTACTATTAGTAATATAAATAGCTTGTGCGTAGGTTTTAAAAGCAAATGAACCAAGATTATATTTATAATAGTAAAAATCTAATTGTGGTTCGGTTTCGTAATATTTATTTTTCAATAGATCATCAATCATGTGAAAATGCTTATATGTAAAAGTTGTATTCCAATTAGGTTGTCTATAACTAATACTAAATTTTTGGTTTTCATAGTCTATAGGACTTTTGTTATATTTATTTAGAAAATTTATAAAATTTCTAAAATCACTATTTTTTTTGTAATTAGCATCAAATCGCCATGTATTTTTAAATATACCAGAATGTTGCCAATAAAAATTCCAGGGATATTTTTTATTATTGTTTGATGTGTTTTGGATTATTTCATTATCTCTATAGTTTTTGCTGTTGCTAAACCAATCTAATTTAATAGTTCCTGTACCGAAATTTGTTAAATAACGTAATTCATTATTTATGTTAACTTCATGAGAAGTCATAAATTTTGGTGTAATGGTTAGATCATAATTAGAAGCAATATTCCAGTAAAAAGGTATTTTAAAAGCTAATCCTAATTTTTTTGAATAAGTAATATTAGGTAATAAAAATCCTGTACGGCGTTTATTTCCAATTGGCAACACTAAGTAAGGACTATAAAAAACTGGAACGTTAGCAACAAAAAAATTAGCATGCTGTATTTTAAGAATTTGTTCTTCACGATCTACAACAATTTTTGAACCAATTAAACTCCAGCTATTTATTTTTTTTGGACAAGAGGTAAATGTCCCTTTTTCTAAAATTGTATAACGATGATTATCACGTAATTTTATTTTATTGGCGTAACCATGGCCTTGTTGCCCAACCATTAAATAATTGCTTTTTTCAAAATCTATATCTTTTGTGTCTAGATTTATCCAAGCTTTTTCTCCCTTTAGCATGATTTGCGAATCATCGTAATTTACATTACCTGTCGCGATTATTTTACCTAATATTTTTTTATTAATATTTTTTTTTTGTTTTAATTCAATTTTGTCTGCCATAAGTGTTTGATTACCTTGTTCAATCTTTACATTACCTTTATATTCCATAAAATTAGGATATGAAGAAGTAATTTTTTTTGCAGTAATATAAATAGGCACATTAACAAAATTATCTTTAATAATTGGTTTATTATTTACATTTGCTTGTATCGAACATTGTTCTGTTAAGTCTGCTTGAGATTGTTGGCTATAAATAGTTATATACATAATACTAATAATTATTATAAAGTAATTATTTTTTGTTATTTTTTTTCTTAATTTCTTCATCGAGAGTATCATTTTAGTAAAACTTCAATTATTGATTTTCTTATTTATTTTAAAATTATCAGTACTGTATTTTTTGTAATCTGTGCACAGAATAAAATGAATAGTATGATATATAAAATTATATACTCTGAATATTAAGGAATTAAGAAATTTATGAAGTATTCTGGAAAAATTATTGGCGTTATGCTGGGGATCATCTTTGGTACTCATATTTTAGGTGTTATTATTGGTTTTTTAATTGGTCACTTATATGATAAAGCTTCAGAGGAAGAAAGTTTAGATACATTAGACTCTAAAGAAAACCTGCGATCACTTTTTTTTATAAGTACCTTTCAAATTTTAGGTCATTTGACAAAAGCTAAAGGTAGAATTACTGAATTAGATATAAAATTAGCGAAAAATTTAATGGATAAAATGCAGTTATATGGTGATTCTAGAATTTTAGCTATAAATGCTTTTCGAGAAGGAAAAGAAAAAACATTTCCTATAAGAAAAACATTAAAAAGATTGCGTTTTGCCTGTTTTGGTAGATTTGATCTTATTAAGATGTTTTTAGAAATTCAAATACAAGCTGCTTTTTCTGATGGGTATTTGCATCCTAATGAACGAACGATGTTGTTCATTATAGCAGAAGAATTAGGTATTTCTCATCAGCAATTTTTAAAATTTTTGAATATGATGGAAGGTAATCAAAAATTTGATAACAATTATCATAATTCAAATCGCCATGGAAAAACAACGCAAAAAGAAATTTTTGAAAATGCTTGTAAAGTTTTAGGGGTACAAGTCAATGATGATTACGTTAAAGTTAAACGCGCTTATCGCAAATTAATGAGCAAGCATCATCCTGATAAGTTAATTGCTAAAGGTTTACCGAAAGAAATGATTGACATCGCTAAACAAAAAGCACAATCAATTCAATCTGCATATGATTTTATAAAAAAAGTAAAGCATTTTAAATGATAGAAAAATAATTTTGTTATTTTATATATTTATTATGCGGTATATGGTAAGACAATTTAATAAAATGCTATTGTCTTTTTTTGTAATTATAAATATTTTTAATTAGAAATATATTTATTTGAAAATATATATGATTAAAGTTAAAAATAGTTTTTATACTTTATAATACATATAGTTATTAATATATTATTATTTTTATTTGTATTTGATTTGTAAAAATTAAATAAATATATGAAAAAATTATATTTAATAAATATTGCTTAATATTTATATGTTTGTATGAAAATTATTGTGAATAAAAAAATATCTTAAAAATGATGTTTTATATATTATCTAATCTGTATATTTTCTTCTACTGGTATTTTTTTATACTTTATTTTTATGTATTTTAATATTTCAAACCAATCGATAATTATTTTTTTATTGAATGAATTATGCTTAATCGATAATATGTTAAAATTTTATCATTGCATATTAAATGAAAATGACGGTATTAAAAATAAATTTTTTATTGGTAAGTTTTGTGAGATATATAATATATTTTTATTATTTCATTTAATCTTTATGACGACCATCATAAATAATTTTTCCATTTGATATAATAATAGATCTTTTTGTTATTTTTGCAGCATCTTCTAAATTATGAGAAACCATAAGCAAAGTTAATTGCCTTTCATCACATATTTGTTTTAGTAACACTAACATTTCATTGCGTAATGTATTATCTAGCGCAGAAAAAGGTTCATCTAATAGTAAAATTGGTTTTTGACGAATTAAGCAACGTGCCAATGCAGTTCTTTGTCTTTGACCGCCTGATATTTGTCCAGGCAAGCGTGTTAGGTATTTTTTTAAGGAAACTTTTTCTATAATTTTTTCAACCAAATCATGTTGAGTTTTATTTAAATGTAAACTTGGTTCAATCCCTAAGGCAATATTTTGCCAAACGGTTAAATGAGCAAAAAGGTTATTTTCTTGAAAAAGAATAGAGACTGGTCGCATTTCTGGTGGGATATAAGTACATTTTTTTTTATTAAGCCAAATGTCACCTTTTTTTGAAAATTGAAATCCTGCGATTAAATTAAGCAAAGTACTTTTTCCTGCTCCACTGCTCCCTAAAATAGCTACTTTTTCTCCTTGATTTATTTTAAAGTTAAATTCCATGGTTAGGTTTTCATAACAATACATAAGTTGATCTATTTTAATCATATTTTTTGTTTTCCAGACCAATTTTTTGATAAAACACATATACTAAAACATAGAAATAATAGTACTAGTGCAGTACCTGCAGCATCTTTATTAAGGTAAGCACTTAATTGTTCATAAAGATAATGAGGTAAAGTATGAAAATTTTCATTACCAAATAGTGCAATGATACCAAAATCTCCTATTGATAATATACAAGAAAAAGCGAAAGCTTGTCTTATTGTATTTTTGAGTGCTTTTAATTCAATTATGCGTAATCTATTAATGTTTTTAATGTTTAATGAGATACATAATATATTATAACGTTCAGCCAAGTCATACATAGGGTTTTCTAATACTTTTAAAGCATAAGGAATAGACATTAAAGCGTTAGTAAAAATTATTAAGCTGTATGGAGAATAATTAAAATAAAATGTATTATGGAATAGTAAAAAAAAACCAGTAGTTAAGACTATACTTGGAATTGCAAGGATCAGTAATCCACTGATTGTCATAATTTTGTATAGTTTAACAGAGTGTCTTAAACGTAATTCACGGGTACTCCACAATATCATCATTGTAAGAATAATACATAGGATTCCGGCATTAATAGCTATGTACATTGAATTAGCAAATGCTTTCCATAATCCAGGTTGTTTTAATGCATGTAATGTTGTAGATTTTATCCCATCTATAACAATTGCTAATAAAGGTGTAATTAAAAAAAATATTGTACAAATAATTAAAAAAGCATCCCATAATTTTTTAAATTTGTTATCATATGTATTTATCCAGTAAAAATGTTGAGTATTTCCCACAGAAAAAAAAACATTAAACTTTTGACTAAATAATATGATACTTAAACAAAAAAATAGTTGTATAAGAGAAAGGAAAGCGGCTTGATTTAGATTAAAATCATAACTTAATGATTGATAAATAGCTAATTCGATCGTAGTTGCTGCTGGACCCCCCCCAAGTGTAAGAGCAGTAGAAAAGCTTGAAAAGCATAGCATAAAAATCAAAGAAAATGTAGGTAAGATTTGTCGCCTAAAATATGGCCATTCAACAATGCGTAAATATTGCCAATAAGTCATACCAAGTTGTGCAGCAAGTTGACGTTGTTCAATCGGAATGTTTTCTAAGGTTTGCAGTAACATGTGTATAGCTAATGGTAAGTTAAAAAAAATATGTGCTAACAAAATACCTTTTAATCCATAAGGAGTAAATCGGTAATCAATTCCTAACGATTGACAAAATTGTGCAATCCATCCCATACGACCATATATTGTTAATAATCCAAAAATAGCAACTAGCACTGGTAATGCAAATGTTATTGAGCATAACTGTAAAAAAAGTGTACGGCATGGAAAATAGCGTCTGAAAAGACTTTTTGCTATAAATATAGCAGGAATGACCGATAAAAATGTAGATAGAAATGCTTGAAAAAAAGTAAAAATAATTACATACCATAAATAGGTATCATTAATAAATTCTTTTAAAATTATTTTAGGTACATGTAATAATAAAGTACTAAAAATTATTATAAGAATACTTATGAAGAAAAAGCAAACAGTTATACCTGGCCACAATGGATTTGATATTAATGAATGACGGCATTTTGCCATAAATAGATCCATTCGTTACGATATTGATTGATAACTTCTGCATTAAATTGCAATGTTTTTTTTGGTATTTGTATTTTTTTGTAAACTTCGGGTAATTGTATATCAGTAGCTGGATATAGCCAATTAGTTGTAGGTAATATTGTTTGAAATGTTGGGGATAGCATAAATTTTAAAAATTTTTTAGCCAGTTTAGGATTATGAGTATTAGCTAATTGTGCAGCAACTTCAATTTGTAAATAATGACCTTCATCAAAAATTGCAGCTGTATAATTATTTTGATCATGTAATAAGTGATAAGCTGGTGAAGAAGTATAACTAAGCACAAAATCACATTCACCTTTTAAGAAAAGCCCATAAGCGGTGCTCCAATTTTTAGTAACAGTTAAGGTTTTTTTTGCTATTTTTTTCCATACTTCAACGCTTTGATCTTTATAAATTTTTTGTATCCAAAGTAGTAAACCTAATCCTGGAGTACTGGTACGAGGATCTTGATAAATAATTTTCCATGGTTTTTTACTGTTAATTAGTTCATAAAAATTTTTTGGTGCTTGAGCAATTTTGTTTTTGTCATAAATAAAAGCAAAATAGCCATAATCGTAAGGTATGAAAATACTGTCATTAAATTTTATTGGTAAATTTAATTGATTTGTATCAATGTTGTGTTGGGCAAATAAATTACTTTTTCTAGCAATATCAATTAAATTATTATCTAGTCCTAGTATAATATCTGCTTTAGTGTTTTTCTTTTCGATTTTTAGTCGATTTAGTAAGGTTATTCCATTATTTAACCCGACAAATTTTACTATGCAGTTGCATTCCTTTTCGAAAGCAGATTTTACTTTTGGTCCTGGCCCCCACTCTGTAATAAAAGAATTATAAGTATAAATTGTTAAGACATCTTTTTTTTTTAGTGCGGCTGTTTGAAAAGATATACAGCTAATAATAATCATTGTTAAAAGTGATTTTTTCAATAATAAATACTCTTTTATAATAGATAGATAAAACATTGTTAACAGACATATTTTGATAAATACTGAACATAGTATTTAAAATATATATGCATTATAAATATTATTTAATGGTTATTCGTCAATATAATATTTATTAAAGACTTAAAGACTTTTTATAACATATTAAAAGACTTATTACAAAGTAAATGTAAAATTTTTCTATTATAAAGTATATATTTTATGCAAGTTTATTATAAAATAATATAAAAAAATAAATTTTGTTATTTAGAGGTATTTTAATGGTTGATAATAATGTTTATCGCTTAAATGTAGGAATTGTAATTTGTAATCACCAAAGACAGGTATTATGGGCTCGTCGCTATGGACAACATTCATGGCAATTTCCCCAGGGAGGAATTAATCCTAAAGAATCACCAGAAGAAGCAATGTATCGAGAATTATTTGAAGAAGTAGGTTTAGATCGTAACGATGTTAAAATATTGGCATTTACTCGTTATTGGATGCGTTATAAATTACCTAAAAATTTGGTACGTTGGAATGTAAAGCCAGTTTGTATTGGACAAAAGCAACGTTGGTTTTTGTTGCAATTAGTTTGTAATGAACACAATATTAATGTTCAAAAAAACAAGATTCCTGAATTTGATAAATGGCGTTGGGTAAGCTATTGGTACCCTGTACGTCAAGTTGTTTTTTTTAAACTTGATGTGTATAGACGCGTTATGAAAGAATTTGCTCCTATTGTTATGTCAATTTTATAATACTAATAAAAAAGTAATTTTAATGTAAAACTTTTATTTAAAATTTTATTTTTAACAGGTAAAATAAAACGGTAAACTAAAAATTAATTTCTATTTATAACATAAAATTTTTATAAAAATAAAGCAATAATTATTTAATTATATGCGATAATAAGTTTAATTTTATAGTCAACAAATTTATTAATTGGTAATATAAAACTGTCATTAGTATTTTTTATTTAGTTTTTTTATAAATAATAGAGATTGTAGATAATGAATAATACATCGATAATTATTCTTGATCTTAATCCTGTCATTCTATCTATTGGTCCAATGGAATTCCATTGGTATGGTATGATGTATGTAATAGGATTTGTTTTTGCAATGTGGTTAGCAAAACGGATGGCCAATAAACCCAATAGTGGTTGGACAAAAACTGAAGTTGAAAATTTATTATATTTTAGTTTTTTTGGTGTTATTATAGGCGGTCGTTTAGGTTATGTTTTATTTTATAATTTTAAGGTATTTTTAAGTGATCCCTTTTATTTTTTCAAAGTGTGGAATGGAGGCATGTCTTTTCATGGTGGTTTAATAGGTGTTATATGTATTATGTTTTGGTATGCATATAAAACTCGACGTCATTTTTTTGTAGTTGCAGATTTTATGGCTCCATTAATCCCATTTGGATTAGGAATAGGGCGCATTGGAAATTTTATTAATGGAGAATTGTGGGGACGCGTTACATTAAAAACTCCTTGGGCTATGTTATTTCCAAGAGCGCGTGATAGTGATATACAGATTGTTAATCAAGATCCTACTTTACTTCCTATTTTAGAAAAGTACGGTGGTTTATTACCTAGGCATCCTTCTCAACTTTACGAGATGTTTTTAGAAGGAATTATTTTATTTTTAATTTTAAATTTATTTGTTTATAAATCACAACCAAAAGGTAGTGTATCAGGATTATTTTTAATCGTTTATGGCATTTTCCGTACTTTTGTTGAATTTTTTCGTGAACCAGATGTTCAATTAGGACTTTTTTTTGGCATGAGTATGGGGCAAATTTTATCATTACCTATGATCATTTTTGGTATTTTTATAATAAAATGGGCATATAAATTAAGAAAATATTAATATCATTTGTTTGTTAATAATAGTATTTTTTCTCAGTTAATAAAAATGCATCAATATTTAAATTTATGTAAACGTATTATTAATGAAGGTCATTGGATTGAAAATAAACGCACTGGTGCGCGATGTTTAACTGTTATTAATGTTGATTTTGAATATGATGTTGCTAATAATAAATTTCCTTTGATTACTACTAGAAAAAGTTTTTATAAATCTGCTATTTCTGAATTATTAGGATATATAAGAGGGTATTGCAGTGCGTCACAATTTCGAGATCTTGGTTGCAATACATGGAATGCAAATGCAAATGAAAATTTAGCATGGATTAATAACCCGCATCGTAAAGGTACAGATGATATGGGTAGAGTATATGGGGTTCAGGGAAGGTCATGGAGGCGGTTAGATGGAACTTGTTTAGATCAACTGAAAAAAGTTGTTAATAATCTTTCTATCGGAATTGATGATCGTGCAGAAATAATGACTTTTTATAATCCTGGTGAGTTTGAATTGGGTTGTCTACGTCCTTGTATGCATACTCATACTTTTTCAATTTTAGGGGATAAATTATATTTAACTTCATATCAACGCAGTTGCGATGTTGCTTTAGGTTTAAATTTTAATCAAATCCAATGTTTTGTTTTGTTGGCATTAATTGCTCAAATAACTGGATATAAAGTAGGTAAGGCATATCACAAAATAGTTAATGCGCATATTTATGAAAATCAACTTTCTATAATGTGTGATATTCAGTTAAAACGTACTCCTTATAATTCACCTAAACTTATGATCAATCCTGATATTAAAACATTAAAAGATATTGAAACTTGGGTTACTAGTGATGATTTTTCAGTAATTGATTATCAATATCATAATGCCATCAAATACCCGTTTACCATATAGTAAATCATAATTTTTTATCTTTTAAAATGTTAGAAATTTTATTCAAATCATCATTTTTAGAAAAAGCATAAAAAATATTTTTATAATTTATATAATAATCGTATTCTATATTCTATTAGAAAACTTTTTTGAAAAAAAATCATATTTAATAAAATTACTTATAAAAAATATTTTAATATATTAAGTTAATGTTATATATGGAGAGATATAATGTTACACATTTATCATTCCAATAAATTGAAGATTCATGTAGAAATTATTGCTAAATTAATACAAAAAAAACCTTTGAGTAATCCATTTGAAAAAGAAATTATTGTAGTTCAAACGTCAAATATCTCAAATTGGCTACAAATAGAACTTGCAAAAAAAATAGATGTTGTGGCTAATATTTCTTTTCTTTTGCCTTCTGCTTTTTTTTATAAAATGTTTTCCCGTATATTATTTAATATTGCAGAAGAAAGTCTTTTCAACAAAAGAACAATGATTTGGCAAGTAATGCAAATTTTGCCTTCATTAATAGACTCACCTATATTTACATTATTGAAGGAATATCTTAAGGAAGATCTAAATAAACGTAAATTATATCAATTATCATGTCAAATTGCTGATGTATTTAATCAGTATTTAATTTATCGTCCAGAATGGTTAGAAAAATGGTATAATGGAAAATTAGTAGAAGGTTTGAGTGATCATCAAGTATGGCAAAAAGAGTTGTGGTTAGCATTAATTCAATATAGCAAAAAAGTTAGTTATCCTAAAGTTTATCAAGAAAATTTTTATCATCAATTTCTAAAATTTTTATATCTGAAAATGTTTTCCGATATAAAATTCCCAAAACGTTTGTTTATTTTTGGTATTTCAATATTACCACCTATTTATATAAAAATATTACATGCTCTTGGAGAGTATATGGATATTTATTTAATAAATTTTAATCCTTGTCGTTATTATTGTGGCAATATTTATTGGTATTCTTATATTGAAAGATATCAAGACAATAGGGTGCAAAATTATCATAATAAATATCAAGTTTCATGTTTTTTAAATAATCATTTACATGATACATCATGTGATCAATCATTAATCACAAATCCCTTGTTGTTTTCTTGGGGAAAATTAGGTCGAGATTATTTCTATTTTCTTTCTCAGTTAGATCAAGTACATGAAGTATATGCTTTTGTAGATATACCAGGTAATTCTTTATTACATCAAATTCAGAGGGATATTTTAAATTTTAAAAATTATATTCAATTAGGTTTAACACCAGAGACTTTTAAAAATAGTTTGTTAAAAAGAAGATTAAGCAAAAAAGATAAATCAATAACATTTCATGCATGTCATAGCATAAAAAGGGAAGTTGAAATACTCCAAGATTATTTGCTAGGTTTATTTGAAAAGGACTCAAAATTAAGACCAAAAGATATTATTGTTATGGTTACTAATATAGATGATTATGCTCCTTATATACCAGCAGTTTTTACTTATGTATCTCAAGAACGTCGTTTGCCTATTTCTATTTCTGGTAAAAAAATAAAAGGAATGGATCCTATTTTTAAAGTTTTTTTATTTTTTCTTAATTTGCCTAAAATCAGGTTTACTACAAAAGAAGTATTGAATGTATTAGAATTACCTGCAGTAGCTTGTAAATTTTCTATTGATGATAAAGAATTAGATTGTTTACGTCAATGGGTAAAGGAATCAGGTATTTGTTGGGGTATTAATGATGAAAATGTAAAGATGTTAAAACTACCAATAACAGGAAAAAATACTTGGGATTTTGGTTTAAATAGAATGTTTTTGGGTTATGCTATGGATAGTAATTTAGGAATTTGGGATGGTGTTTTACCTTATAATGAATGTAAGGGTTTAGCTGCAGAATCAGTTGGAAAATTAGCTAAATTTATTGATTTATTATGGAAATGGAGAAATATTCTTAATCAAGAAAGAAAATTATCAGCCTGGCTCCCATTATGTAAATCTTTATTGGATTCTTTTTTTCATTTTGATAAAAATAATGAATCCACATTTGTTTTTTTATTACAAAAATGGCATGAAATTCTTAAAATTGGAATAGTTGCAAAATATAAAAATGTTGTTCCTATATCTATTATTCGTGATGAATTTTTGATGATTTTTGATGATAAAAAAATGAATCAATGTTTTTTTTCTGGTGAAATAAATTTTTGTACTTTTATGCCTGTTTGTTCTGTTCCTTTTAAAGTAGTTTGTTTATTGGGTATGAATGAAAAAATATATCCACGTTCAATAGAATCCGTTGGATTTAATTTAATTGAGGAAAAACCAAAATATGGTGATAAAACATATCGAAATAATGATTGTTATTTGTTTTTAGAGGTCTTAAATTCAACTTCTAAATGTTTGTATTTGAGTTATATTGGATATGCGATACATGATAATCAAATGTATAATCCTTCAATTTTGTTAAGTGAATTACTGGAGTATATTAGTTATAGTTTTTGTTTAAAAGGCGATGAAAATTTAAATGTTGATGAAAGTGCTAAAAAAATACAAGAACATTTGCTGATTAAACATACTAGAGTCCCTTTTGCTATAGAGAATTATTGTTCGCGTAGTGTTCATCAAAGTTTTGCAGATGAATGGTTATCTACAGTAAAGAAAGAAGGTTATGCAGAGTCTATTTTTTGTGCTGGGTTATTGCCAAAAATAGAAGTTTACAATGAAATTTTATTAGAAGAATTATTATTTTTTTATCGAAATCCTATTTCAGCTTTTTTTAAAAAAAGACTGAAAATTAATTTTTTAAATGAAGTAATTCAATTACCAGAAGAAGAACCTTTTGTTTTGAATAATTTAGAAAAATATAAACTTAATAAGTTTTTGCTTAATGCTATTCTTGATGAAGAACAATTGGAAACATTATTTTTGAATTTTTTTGCAACTGGTAAATTACCGGCTAAAAATTTTGCGCGTATTTATTGGGAAAAAGAAATCAAAGATATGCAACTATTAGCTGCTAAGATAAAAATGTATTATGAAATACCTTTTAGTAAATTGTTTGTGGAATCTTTTGAAAACATTGATTTGATTGGAGAATTAAAAAATATTCAAAAAAACGGAGTAATCCGTTATCGTCCCGCTAAGTTAACAGTTATTGATGGGTTATCATTATGGATAGAACATTTAGTTTTTTGTATAATATTTAATTTTGGACAAAGTTATTTTTTTGGTATAAATAATACTGAATGGTGTTTTAATACGGTAGATAAATGTCAAGCAAAAATATATTTGCAACAATTAATTAATGGTTATAAAGAAGGTATAAATAAACCATTACCACTTTTATTAAAAAGTGGCTGGAAATGGTTAATGCTATGTTATGATAAAAAAAATGATCAGTTTAATTTTGAATCAGATGTTGTTTTAGAAAAAGCAAATATACAACTCATAAAATCTTTAGAAGGCACTTATAATCAATCAGGAGAACTGCAAAATATTTATTTTAGACGTGCTTTTACTAAAGTAGATTGCAATCTATTACATGAAATAAAAAAACATACTTTGCTTTATTTATTACCAATGGCAATTTTTTTAAAAAAATAAAAAATATATTTTATAATATATATAATTTAATATTATTTTTTTAAAAAAAATAATGCACATATAAATATACTTTATAAAATATATAATTAAAAAAAATATATTTTTCTATTTTTTATAAATTATTGAATTTTTATTTGATATGTATATCAATATAAAATTATAATTAAAAATTTTTGTCATTACAATTTATGAGATTAATAAATTATTTTAATAAGATGATCATAAAATAGTTTGTTAATATTTTTTTAGAAATATATTATTCAATAATAATTGATGATTAATAATTTTATAAAATTAAATACAAAATTATATAAGATTGATTTTTAATGTTTATTTAAATTAGATATTTCTAAAATTTTAGAAGCGTTTTTATATTTTTTTATTTTAATTTTAATTTTTTTATAAAAATTTACATCCATTATAGATTAAATAAAAAACGTATGATTTTATTTAAAAAATAATGATAAAAAATGGAATTATAAAAATTATATAAACTATAATAATTAATATTCATAAAGATTATTTTCTTGTTTTACAAATTATATAGTTAACAAAAATCATAATGTTATATTATTAATATTTTATTTATGGATTTTTCTATTATCTATCTTAAATAGATATTTTAAAAAATATATATTTAAACAATATCTATATGAAATATTTTAAAATTTATTTGATTATGTTAATAAAGTATTAATTAAAATATGGTTTTACAAAATTTCTTACTGTATTTCAAAAAATTGATAAGTTTATTTATTATAAATTTAATATTTTGATCATTTTATTAAAATTATATTTAAATTTATAAAAATATTACTGAATACGGAAAATAAAAATGAGGCATAAAAAAACAAAAATTTTTCAGTTAAATCCTTGTAATTTACCCCTTTATGGTAAGAGATTTATAGAAGCTTCAGCTGGGACAGGAAAAACCTATACTATAGCTTTACTTTATTTACGGTTATTATTAAAAATTGGAAAAAAAAATTCTTTTTTTAAAAGATTAAATGTTAAAGAGATTTTAGTGCTAACTTTTACTGAAGCTGCAACAAATGAGTTACGAGCACGTATTCGTTATAATATTTCTCAGATGAGGATGGCTTGCATTAGAAATGGGTTTGGTTTTTCAAAAAAATCAATATATAAAATTTTACTTGTTTCTATTATAGATAGAAATGCGGCTGCTAAATGGTTGTTGTCTGCTGAACAGCAGATGGATGAAGCAGCAATTTATACAATACATGGATTTTGTAAAAAAATATTATCACATAATGCGCTTGAATCAAAAATGTTGTTTAAACAATCAATAATAAAAAATGAATCTTTTTTACAAAGACAGGCTTGTGCTGATTTTTGGCGATCTAACTGTTATCCATTAAAGTATAATATATCGAAAATTATTGTAAATGAATGGAGTGGTCCAGAAGCACTTTTAGATGAAATTAAGCCTTATTTACAAGGAGAAATACCTTTTTTTTTAAATGAATCAATTAAATTTCAATCAATCACTGAACGTCATGAAATAATAATTAATAATATTAATATAATAAAAAAATTATGGATTTTGCATTTTAATGATTTTTTTTGTTTGATTATGAATTCAGGAATTAATAAACGGAGTTATAATCGCCGTAATTTATTGCTTTGGCTAGATGTAGTTACTAAATGGGCACAATCAAATACAATAGATTATAAAATACCAAAAGAATTAATTCGTTTTTCTCAATCTGAATTAACTAATAAAACACATGTTAACAATGAAATACCAAAGCATAAGGTTTTTTGCTCTATTGATCAGTTTTTAAAAAAATCTAATACATTACGTAATATTTTTCTCTCAAAAGCTATTATTGATGTGCGTAAAATTCTTTTGAAAGAAAAAATAGAACGTGAAGAAATAGGATTTGATGATTTATTAGATAAATTAGAGCATATTTTACATACAAAAAATAGTGAACGCTTGAGAAATATGATTCGTAGTTGCTATCCGGTAGTAATGATAGATGAATATCAAGATACGGATTCAAAACAAAATAAAATTTTTGAAAGTATTTATGATGGATATAAATATTCCGGTATATTTTTCATAGGAGACCCTAAACAGGCCATTTATGCCTTTCGTGGTGCTGATATTTTTAGTTATATAAAAACTAAAAATAAAATTCGATCACATTATAGATTAGATATTAATTGGCGTTCTTCATCAAATATGGTAGAAGCGATTAATCATTTATTTAGTCGTGTTAAAAATCCATTTATATTTGAACAAATACCATTTCATGCAGTTAATTCAGCTTATATTAATAAAAATTTAGGTTTAATTCATCAAAAAGAACAAGTATCGGCATTAAATTTTAATTATCTTGATAAAGATCAAGTGTCAATAACTGAATATCAAAAAATAATGGCATATCAGTGTGCTAGTCAAATTTATTATTGGCTAAAAGGAGGAAATGATGGAACTACATGGTTATATAAAAACAATCAAAAAAAATCATTAACTGCTTCTGATATTATGATATTAGTTAGAAATCGTTGTGAATCAAAAATCATACAAGAAGAATTGCGTAAATTTAACATTTCATCGGTTTTGCTTTCTAATTATGAAAGCGTTTTTTCTACTGCTGAAGCACGTGATATATTATGGTTATTGCAAGCAGTTCTTTCACCAGACAGAGAAGAAACTCTTCGACGTTCTTTAGCGACAGCTTTGATAGGCCTCAGTGCACAAGAAATTGAAGCATTAAATAAAAATGACAATCAGTTAGAAATATGGATAAAAGAATTTCATCATTATTCATTAATTTGGGCACGTTATGGTATTTTAGCAATGTTTAAAGATATGATCAGTAATCAACGTATAGCTAAAAACTTATTGAAGGATACTATGAATGGAGAAAGACGTTTAATGGATGTTATGCATTTATTCGAATTATTACAAGAATCTGAATTAGAATTTGATAATAAACATGCTATTATTCGTTGGTTAGCACAACAAATTGATAAACCTGATCCATTATTAGACAATCAAAAAAGGCGTTTAGAAAATAATACAGATTTTGTTTTTATTAGTACGATTCATAAATCCAAAGGTTTGGAATATCCAATTGTTTGGTTACCTTTTATATGTAAATTTTCGCAACAAAAATTAGCAATTTTTCATGAAAGAAAAAAATTTCAAATATGTTTAGATCTTACAGGTAATCCAAAAAGTCTTAAATTAGCTGATGAAGAACGTTTAGCAGAAGATTTACGTCTCTTATATGTTGCATTAACACGTGCAATTTATCATTGTAGTGTTGGTGTAGCACCATTATGTAAAAAATATAATAATGAAAAGCTTTGTGATACTGATGTACATAAAAGTGCATTAGGTTATTTATTGCAAAAAGGGAAAAAAGGTAGCTCTGCTTTATTGTTTAACGCTTTAAGATCTTTAGTTAATAAAGATATTGGTATTACATTAGCTAATAATATCAATGCGTTTTCTCCTTATTATAAAAAAACTAAAGTTATAAAATTATTAGCTAAAAAATTTTCAGGAAAGATTGATGATATATGGCGAGTAACTAGTTATTCAGAGTTAAAAAAACATGATATTTCTACATTATCCAATAAAGCTATTGATAGTAATTTGAATGTTGATATAGGTTTAAAACCGTTAAATTGTAAATTAAAAAATTACCAAAAAAGTCATAATTTTTTATTCCAAAAAGAAGAATCTAAAAAAAATGTTCATACCTTTCCTAAAGGAGTTATAGCCGGAAATTTTTTGCATTCAATATTAGAATTATTACCATTTAATGAAGATCCTAAAGAAGCTTGGTTAATAGAACGATTAGAAGAAGTTGGTTTTTCTTCTGATTGGGCATCCATGCTTAAAATTTGGTTAATTAATATTTTTAATCTACCGTTACTTGAAAATGATTTTAGGCTATCAAATATTCTTTCTGAATATCGATTAAATGAAATGAAATTTTGTTTCTCAATAAAGAAAATATTATGTCCATCATTACTAGATGATCTTGCACATCGATATGATTTTTTATCTAAAAATTCTCCTCCTTTAAATTTTGAAAAAGTAAAAGGAGTTTTAAAAGGTTATATTGATTTGATTGTTTTTTGGAAAAAAAAATTTTATCTAATTGATTATAAATCAAATTGGTTAGGAGAAGATTCTTTTTCATATAATCAGCAGGCAATAAAAAATTCGATGATTCATCATAGATATGATTTACAATATCAATTGTATACTTTAGCTATTCATCGTTATTTGCGTAATCGTTTACCTAATTATGATTATCAGAAACATTTCGGTGGAGTAATATATCTTTTTTTACGTGGTATTTATACTAAAAATTCTCATGGATATGGTATTTATTATAATCTTCCTGTTTATCCATTTATTAATAGTTTAGATAAATTATTTAGTAATTTATAAAAACAAAAAAATTTATATGATGCATTTACTGCAAAAAGCTTGTGAATTGAATTTGTTAAATTATTTAGATATACGATTTGCGATGAGTTTAACGAAAGAAAAAAATCCATTATTATTATTAATATTTTCATTATTAAGTGCTGCAAATAGATTAGGAGATGTTTGCTTATTTATTGATCAGATTAGTTCAGGTGATTTATTTCAAGGAAGAGAAAGTGAAATGGCATTAAAATTATGGAAATTAGCTGGTGCACCTAATAGTAATGAAATTTGTTTTGAACTTAAAAAATCTTATGCTGTTGCTAATGCAGAGAAAATGGAGATAAAACCATTAGTTTTATCAAATAATAAACTTTATTTTCAAAGAATGTGGTTTGATGAAGGATTAGTAGCAGATTTTTTTTCTCAGGATACATTAGAAATAGTTGATGAAGTTCAAATAGCAAAAATCTTAAATGTTTTATTTTTGCCATCAAAAATATATAATTGGCAGAAAATAGCTATCGCAGTTGCACTAACAAGCAGAATAGCAATTATTTCTGGTGGCCCAGGTACAGGTAAAACAGCAACAGTAGCATGTTTGTTAGCTGCTTTAATAAAATTAAGTCATAAAAAATTAATTATTCAGCTAGCAGCACCTACAGGAAAAGCAGCTTTTAGAGTAAATGAAATGTTGGCTAATACATTATTACAGTTAGATTTATCTTCTCAAGAGTATGGACTTATGCCGAAAAGAGCTACAACTATTCATCGATTATTAGGTGCTCAACAAAATACTCAATTGTTACGTTATCACAAAAATAATCCATTATTATTAGATGTTTTAATTATTGATGAAGCATCTATGATAAATATGTCTATGATGGCGAGATTAATTGAGGCTTTGCCTCAAAAGGCTCGCGTTATTTTTTTAGGAGATAAAGATCAATTATCTTCAGTAGAAGCAGGAGCTGTATTAAGCGATCTTTGTAGTTTTACAAAATTGGGGTATAGTTGCAAAAAAGTTAAACAGTTAATGAGAATTACTGGTTATGATTTATCTAAATTTACATCAGATCATAAATCAAAAGTTAAGGATAAAATTTGTTTTTTGAAGAAAAGTTATCGTTTTCATAGTAAATCTAGTATTGCTCAACTTGCTACTGCAGTTAATCAAGAAAACATTATTACTGTACAAAAATTGTTAAGAGAATCAAGCAAGGATATTATCTTTAATTCTATTAAAACATCTGTTCAATATAATCAATTAATTTTTGATACAGTTAATTTTTATCACAACTATTTCAATATGATAAAAACAAATTTAGAACATAAAGATATATTCAGTGCTTTTAATAATTATCGTTTGTTGTCTGCTTTGAGAGATGGCCCTTATGGAGTTATAGGATTAAATAATAAATTAGAAGAAATTTTAGATCGTTTAGGGATTATTAGATTATTAAATAATACATGGAAAAATTATGAAGGTCGTCCAATCATGATTACTAAAAATGATCCTTCTCTTGAGTTATTTAATGGTGACATTGGTATTATATTGCGTGATAATAAAGAAGATTTAAAGGCTTATTTTCAATTACCTAATGGGTTAGTAAAAAAAATATCACCAAATCGTTTATCTCATTATGAGACTGCTTTTGTTATGACAGTACATAAATCTCAAGGATCAGAATTTGAACATGTTGCTTTAATTTTACCGCCAGATTTTGTTTCTATTGTGAATAAAAAATTAATTTATACCGCAATTACTAGAGCAAAAAAGCGGATAACAATTTATGCAGATAAAAATGTTTTTATTGAGTCGATAAAAATTGCTGATAAACGACGTAGTGGTTTAAGTGAACGATTATTTTGAATTATATAAATAAATAATTACTAGTTTTTTTTGATATGATTAAAAATATATTTTTTATAAAATTATTAAAAGAATAATTTTAAAATTATAGTTATATAAATTTTTAATAAACAATATGTTTTTTATGTTTAGTAAGTATTCAGAAAAATAATTGTTTCATAACCAAATTTTTTTGTTTTTTAAATGGTATTTTCTCCTATATTATTAAAGTCATTATTTTTTATAATTAATAAACAATAATGATTTTTTTTTTTCTTTATACATATAATTCAATAATTTATAATAACTTGATGTTTTTGAGTAGGTCTTTGATGGATTATTTTAAAAATGATTTTTCACAACAATTATTACTAAAAGGATTACTTGTAATTTTATTACTGATGATTAGTCCATTAGTGTTTTGTTTATCTTCTAATATAGTAGCCATTCGTATTTGGTCTTCATCTTCTTATACTAGAGTAACTTTAGAATCAACTGTTGCGTTCGAATATTGTCAGTTTGTTTTATCTTGTCCTGATCGTGTTGTGGTAGATTTAAAAAATGTTCGTTTAAATCGTGTATTAAAAGATGTTAACAAAAAAATTAATTCGAATGATCGCTATTTAAAATTAATTAGAGTAGGAGTATTCAATCATAATACAATTCGATTAGTTTTTGAAGTAAAAATGCATCTTGGTGTACAAATATTTACTATTTCTCCTGTTGGAAATTTTAAACATCGACTAGTCATTGATTTTTCTCCTCATTCAAGTATTCGACTTGATAATAAAATTTTATTAAAAAAATTAGAAAAGTTTGATCAAAATAAATCTCATAAAAACTTATCTTTTAGAAAAAAAAAGATAGGGAAACCATTAAATAATCGAAATAAGTTAATTACAATTATGATTGATCCAGGACATGGTGGAGAAGATCCTGGCGCAATAGGAAAACATAATACTCGTGAAAAAGATATTGTGTTACAAATTGCAAGACGTTTAAAAATGTTAATTAATACTGAACCTAACATGAAAGTTTATATGACACGTAATGAAGATGTATTTATTCCTTTAAAAAGAAGAGTTGCTAAAGCCCAAAAAATGCAATCAGATTTATTTGTATCTATTCATGCTGATGCTGTAATTAATCGTAAAGCAAAAGGATCTTCTGTCTTTGCATTATCTACAAAAGCGATAACAAGCAGTAATACGGCGCGTTATTTAGCTGAAATACAAAATCAAGTAGATTTCATTGGTGGTATTAGTAAAAGTGGTGATAAATATTTAGATCATACTATTTTTGATTTAGTTCAAACAGCTACTATTAATGATAGTTTAAAAATTGGTAGAGAGATTCTTCATAGAATAGCTCATGTAAATCAATTGCATAAAAATATTGTTGATCAAGCAGGTTTTATAGTATTAAAAGCTCCAGAAATTCCGTCTGTTCTTGTTGAAACTGCTTTTATTAGTAATTTAGAGGAAGAAAAAAAATTAAAAACAGCAAAATTTCAACAACAAATAGCTGAATCAATTTTCTTAGGTATTAAATCTTATTTTAGTAATATTAAAATAAAAAACTTGACTGCTATTGAAAAGTAAAAGTCATAAACTTTAAAGTAAATATATTATTTTTCTATTTTATAAAAATATTAATAATCCTTTTTGTAATTATTATTGTTTGTTTAAAAATTTTATTTTTTGATAAAAATTAATTATTAAATCATTTTTTTAAAATTTTTGATTGTAAATATTTTGATTTAAATGAACAGCTATTATTAATTATAATGGTGTTTATAGTAAAAAGTAAAAATTACTTTTAGTTATTTTAATAAACACAATGATTATTAATATAATATATTATTTCTTTTAAAGAATACTTTTGCAGTAATTGAAGATTAATTATTGATTTTTTTAACATTTTTTGTTGTCGTAAAAAAATAAATTTTTAATTGTATTATCAAAATAATAAATATTTTTAAATTTATTAAAATAATTATATTATCATTTTGTTTAAGATTTATTAAAATATTTTAAAAATGCCATTTTTATGTAGAAAAATATACATATTTTATAGAAAAAATATAGGTAGTTCATAAGATTATTAAAAATAATAGAATATTATGAATTAAATTTATTATTTTTTGATAAATAATTTTTATTTTTATGACATTAATAATTTATGGGTAATTATTTAATTTTTATAGTAATTCAAGAAACTTTTATGTAAATTACTCATATTGATATTTGATAAATGATTATTAAGTCTATATAATTAATATATTAATTATATAAATATAATCAAATTGATATGCTTCTTGATACATTTATAAATAATTTAATAGTAATGGTATATGTTATAAAAATATTTTTTTTATTTAAAGAAAAAATCTTTAAATTATTATGGTAAAATGCACATATCATCAATATACTAATATTTTTTATACTAAATTTGATAATTTTTATATATCGAATTGATTAAATATTTTTTTGAAAAATTCTCTTTATTTTAATAAATATCAAAAATTAATGAAAAATATTAATATATGTCCTGGTATTTTATTTTAAAATATTATTTTTTATATCTATAAGATTATTCATTACTTATATGTAATTTATATATCAAATAATCATATTAGAAATATATCTTTTTATTGATCCGTAATTTTGGAATAAAAAAAATGAATAATATTTTGTATCTTAAATATAAATATTATTTAATATTTCTAATTAATTCATTAATTTTTGTTTTTTTTCTTGTTTTTTCATCAATTTTTTTTATGATAACTGCACAATATAAACTATATTTTTTATTTTTTGATGGTAAATTGCCTGATACAACTACTGAACCAGCGGGAATACGTCCATAGTGTATTGTGTTTTTTTCTCTATCATATATTTTTGTGCTTTTACCAATGTAAACACCCATAGATATAACTGAACCTGCTTCAATAATTACACCTTCAACAATTTCGGAGCGAGCACCAATAAAACAATTATCTTCAATAATTGTCGGATGTGCTTGTAAAGGTTCTATAACCCCCCCAATGCCAACCCCACCTGATAAGTGAACATTTTTACCAATTTGAGCACAAGAACCGACAGTAGACCATGTATCTACCATAGTTCCTTCATCAATATAGGCTCCAATATTAATATATGATGGCATTAAAATAGTATTTTTAGCTATAAATGCACCTTTTCTTGCAGCAGCAGGTGGCACTACTCGTAATTTCTCTGCTTGGAACTTAGTATAGTCATAGTCTGAAAATTTCATTTCTATTTTATCAAAAAAATGGCTTTCTGAGCCTTGTATAAATTGATTTTCATTAATGCGAAAATAAAGTAACAATGCTTTTTTAATCCACTGATGAGTTATCCATTTTCCATTAACTTTATTAGCAACTCTTAATTTTCCTATATTTAGTTGATTAATTACTTGATTAATTGCATTTTTTAACTTTATATCAGTATTAAAAGGTGTAATTTCACCTCGATATTCAAAAGCAGATTCAATAATATTTTTATTTGTTTCCATAAATTATTCTACCTGTACATTTTAAATAAATTTTTACATGTTTTCATTTATATAAATAATGATAATTATTAATTATTTTTTATTTTTTTAAAATGTATTGATATTTTTTATTGCTAACTTTTTGAGTTATTTTTTTTAAAATACGAAGTTTCATTTTATAAAATATTATTGTATTTTTAATATTTGTTCGTAAAAATAAATAAATTTCGGTTAATAATTCATGATAAAATTAAAATTTTTATAGGATATAAATTGGATATTAACATGAAATTATTTTTTAATATAATTGATAAGGATAAATTATAAAGTTTAACAAATAATATTTTTAAGATTTATTTAATAATATTTAGATATTTTTAAATTTTTTATTTTAAGTTATAAATTTATAATCTTTATAAATCAAGATAAAAATCTTATTAAAAATACAATATGTGAAATCCCATTTATTAATTAATCATAAAGTAATCTGTATTTTAAGAATTTTTTTAAACTTTTATAAAAGTGAAATCAATGATTTATATTAATAGTAGCATGTAATTCAAAATCAATGTTTAACATTTTGCAATAAATCAGTTTTTGTTCTTAAAAAATATATGCATTTTTGTAATTTATTTTATATTTAGAATCTAAGTGATATAACGAAATGTGTCATAATTTTTAATCAAAATATTTCTACTCTAATTGAGTTACAATTTAAATAGATAGTATGTATCTGTCTTCCATGAATTAATATTCTTCATAATAGACAAAAATTTATTTGTTTTATATAAATAAATTATTGATTTTATGAATCAATATACCATTAATTATTTTATATAAATAATTTAAAAATTATGCGTTTACTAATATAGCTGAAATAAATGGTTTTTCTTCTTCTCTGAATGTTAAAATTTCACATCCTTTTTCATTAACAGCTACAGTATGTTCATATTGTGCTGACCAACTTTTGTCTTTTGTTTTAACTGTCCAACCATCTTTCATTATTCTAGTTTGATAGCTACCAATATTTATCATTGGTTCGATAGTAAAAGTCATTCCTTTTTTTAATAAAATCCCACCATCATCAGCATCATAATGTAAAACTTGAGGTTCTTCGTGAAAAAATTGGCCAATACCGTGTCCACAATATTCACGTACTACAGAAAAATGATGTTTTTCAACAAATTTTTGAATTGTATGTCCTATTTTTCGTAAAGGAACACCTGGCTTAACCATTTTTAATGCAAGATATAGACTTTCTTGAGTGATTTTGCATAATTTTTGACTTTGTATATTTGGTTTTCCAACAAAAAACATTTTAGAAGTATCACCATAAAATCCATTTTTAATAACAGTAATATCAATGTTAATGATATCACTTTCTTGTAAAATTTTTTTGTTATTAGGGATACCATGACAAACCACATCATTAACAGAAGTACAAATAGATTTAGGAAAACCATTGTAGTTTAAACATCCTGGGATAGCATTTTGTTTTTCAACAATATATGAATGGCAAATACGATCAAGTTCACCAGTAGAAATTCCTGGTTTGATATAAGGTTTAATCATTTGTAATACTTTTGCTGCTAAGTGTCCGGCTATACGCATTTTTTGAATATTTTTTTCAGTTTTTATTGAAATAGTCATAAATTTTTACCTGCTTTATTAATTTAAATAATAATATATTTTCTATCAATTTATTTTTTTGGTATTTTGCATATATCAAAAATTAATAATCATATGAAGCAGAAGCAGTTGCAATTAGTTTGTAATATATCAAAAATTAAATTTTTTTTATAAAATACTAAATTTAAGATATAACGATATTTTTTTTTGAAGCAAATTATTTTATAAGAAAATTTAAATACATCTCGTTCATATTCATTTAATATAATTAATATTGTAGATGTTTAGAACATAAGTATATAGTTTTTATGTTATTTTATGATATACTAAAATTAGTTTTTTATATATTTCCATATATTATTAAATGTAATATTTATATACTTATATTTTAAAAAACAATATAGATAATCAAAATATATTTTCCGTAATTTTTCTATAATAAAACAATTTATAACTAATAAGTTAATAAATAGATGTTATAAAAATATTACGCCATTTTACTAAAATTATAGAGGTTTAAATGGTTACTGTTTCCATGACTGATATGATTCAAGCAGGTGTGCATTTTGGTCATCAAACTCGTTATTGGAACCCAAAGATGAAAAAATATATCTTTGGTACACTTAACAAAGTGCATATTATTAATTTAGAAAAAACTGTTCCCATGTTTCATGAAGCATTACTTGAGTTAAGTAAAATTGCTTCACGTAAAGGTAAAATTTTATTTGTAGGTACTAAGCGTGCAGCCAGTGAATCTGTAAAAGAAGCAGCTAATAATTGCGAACAATATTTTGTTAATCATCGGTGGTTAGGTGGTATGTTGACTAATTGGAAAACTGTTCGTCAATCTATTAAACGTTTAAAAGATTTAGAAATACAATCTCAGGATGGCACCTTTGAAAAATTAACAAAAAAAGAAGCTTTAATTCGTACTCGTGAACTTGGTAAATTAGAAAAAAGTTTAGGTGGTATTAAAGAAATGGGTGGTTTACCTGATGCTTTATTTGTTATTGATGCGCAACATGAGAATATTGCTATAAAAGAAGCAAATAATCTTGGAATCCCCGTATTTGCAATTGTTGATACAAATTCTCATCCAGATGGTGTTAATTATGTTATTCCTGGTAATGACGATGCAATTCGTGCCATTAAACTTTATTTAAATTCTGTAGTAAAAGCTATTCAAGAAGATAAATTTAAAAATCAAATTGTTCAATTAGAAAAAATTGGATAAATATTTATCATAAAAAATTATTTTTAGTTAAAATCAGTATTTAATAAAAATATATTATTTTATTATATAATAATATATCAAATAGTTTTAGGAATAAATGATATGTCTGAAGAAATTACTGCTCTTTTAGTAAAAAAGCTGCGTCAACGTACTGGTGTTGGCATAATGGATTGTAAAAAAGCGTTAGTAAAAGCTAATGGTAATATAAATATAGCCATCGATAATATGCGTAAAGCAGGCAAAGCAAAAGTAGCTAAAAAAGCAAATCGTATTGCTACTGAAGGTATTATAATGTTGAAAGTTTCTATGGATAAGAAAATTGCTGCTTTGTTAGAATTAAATTGCGAGACAGATTTTGTGGCTAAGTCTTCAATTTTTTTTGAATTTGCGAATGAAATATTAACATTTGTTATAAAAAATAATATTTTTGATATTAATCAATTAAGAATACAATTTCAAGCCCGACTTGAAGAAATAATTACTAAGATCGGTGAAAATATTAAAATTAATCGCATGAAAATTCTTCAAGGTGAAAAAATAGGATCTTATTTGCATGGTTTTCGTATTGGTGTTCTTGTTGCTGCTTCTAAAAGTGCAGATGCAGAAATTCTTAAACATATTGCAATACATATTGCAGCAAGCAAACCAGAGTATCTTACTCCATTAGATGTTCCAACAGATCTTATTTCTCATGAAAGACAAATTCAATTAGCAATAGCAATGAAATCTGGTAAACCTTTTAATATTGTAGAAAAAATAGTAAAAGGACGTATAAAGAAATTTCTTGAAGACATTTCTTTAACCGGACAACAATTTGTTATGGAACCGAGTAAAACTGTTGGTGCTTTGTTAAAAGAAAAAAAAATAAATATTTTGAATTTTATACGTATTGAACTTGGTGAAACTGAAATTGTTTAAAAAACAAATAATTTTTTTTACGTGATAGTAATGGAAAATAATATGCACATGCTTCTTTTTTAATGAATACTATAAAATGTATAATAACTCATATATAATTTAGTAAATATTTTAATATTTGCCAGTAATATTTTTTTAATTTTTAAAAGTTACATGTACAAATAATAAGTATTTTTTGTTTTCTTTTAAAAAAAATCATTTTTATTATTTATCTACTTAGGATGCAAAAGATGTTTGCCAATAATAAAAAACCAGTATATCGGCGTATTTTGCTTAAGATTAGCGGTGAAGCTTTGCAGGGTTCAAAAAATTTTGGTATTGACACTAAAGTTTTAGATCGCATGGCAAATGAAATTAAAAAATTGGTACAATTAAGTATACAGGTTGGTGTTGTTATTGGTGGTGGTAACTTATTTAGAGGTAAAGGTTTAGCAGAGGCTGGAATGAATCGTGTTGTTGGTGATCATATGGGTATGTTAGCTACAGTAATGAACGGATTAGCTATGCGTGATGCTTTGCAACGTGTATCTATTAATGCTGAATTGATGTCTGCGATACCATTAAATGGTGTTTGCAGTAATTATAGTTGCTTAGAAGCTATTAGTTTACTTCTTAACGGTAAGGTTGTTATTTTTTCAGCAGGCACTGGGAATCCTTTTTTTACAACAGATTCAGCGGCATGTTTACGAGGTATAGAAATCGAAGCTGATATTGTTTTGAAAGCCACTAAAGTAGATGGTATTTATTCATCAGATCCGTCAAAAAGTTTAAATGCAGTACTTTATCATAACTTAACCTATCAAGATGTTTTAGAGCGCGAATTAAAAGTTATGGATTTAGCTGCATTTAGTTTAGCAAGAGATCACAATCTGCCAATTCGAATTTTTAATATTAATAAACCTGATATTTTGTATCGTATTGTAATAGGTGGTAATGAAGGTACTTTGATTACTAATGATTAGTTTAAAAATGTAATTTTAATAAATTTATCAGTTATAATTTATTTTTTGTATAAAAAATTATATTAATTTTCTTTTTGTAAAGTTAATGCTTATTATTTCTTTAAAGGATTTATATGTGATTAATAAAATAAAACAAGATACTGAAGCACGTATGCAAAAAAATATTGAAGTATTAAAAATACAAATGAATAAAGTGCGTACTGGGCGTGCATCTCCAGTCTTATTAGACGGTATTATGGTAAAATATTACGGAACCAGTACTCCATTAAAAAAATTAGCGAATGTTATTGCCGAAGATGCGCGTACATTAGCAATTACTGTTTTTGAACCTACATTAGTTCAATCGGTTGAAAAAGCTATTATCGAATCAGATCTTGGCTTAAATCCTTGCTCAAAAGGAACAATAATTCGTGTTCCTTTATTACCATTAACACAAGAAAAGCGTAAAAATTTTATAAAAATTGTACGTAACTCTGCTGAATCTGCCAGAGTTTCTGTTCGCAATATAAGACGTGAAGCTAATGATAAAATTAAGTCTTTGCTTAAATATAAAAAAATTAGTCAAGATAATGAACGTGTTGCTCAAAATGACATTCAAAAATTAACTGATAGTTTTATAAAAAAAATTGATGCAGAATTGCAGATAAAAGAAAATGAATTAATGAAATTTTAATTATTAATCTAAAAGATGATTTAAAAAGAATATATGCAAATATTTACTATAAATGTTTTATTTTTTATAAAAAATTCTATTTTATATTTAAAATGAAATATTTTTTTAGTTTAGTCTTAATAAATAATAAAGTGCATATTTTTCTAAAATATAGTAGAGCATTTATATTATAAAATGATAAAATTAACCATTTTAGGTTCAACTGGTTCAATTGGTAAAACAACATTATCAGTAGTTAAAGAAAATAAAGAAACATTTCAAGTAATCGGATTAGTTGCAAATAAAAATGTTAGTATTATGGTACAGCAATGTGTGGAATTTAAACCATTATATGCTGCGATGTCAGATAAAAAATCGGCCAATAAGTTAAAAACAATATTACATAATCAAGGATCTAAAACTGAAGTGTTATCGGGAGAAAAGGGAATTTGTGAAGTAGCTGGACTTAATGATGCAGATCAAGTTATGTCTGCCATTACAGGAATAGCAGGACTATTACCAACTTTGTCTGCCATTCGTCAAGGGAAACGAATTTTGTTAGCTAATAAAGAATCATTAATTACTAGTGGAAAACTTTTTTTTAATGCTATTAAAAAATATGATGCTCACGTGATTCCTATCGATAGTGAACACAATGCAATATTTCAAAGTTTGCCAATAGAAGTTCAATGCAATTTAGGGTTTTCTAATTTAAAACAACAAGGTATTAATAAAATAATATTAACAGGGTCTGGTGGTCCTTTTTTTGAAATTCCTATTTCATATCTTCCGAAGATGACTCCTGATAAAGCTTGTAATCATCCTAATTGGTCTATGGGATCTAAAATTTCAGTTGATTCGGCTACTATGATGAATAAAGGTTTTGAATATATTGCAGTACGGTATTTTTTTAATACTTCTCATGAAGAAATTGAAGTTATCATTCATCCACAATCTATAATTCATTCTATGGTATCTTATCAAGATGGGAGTGTGATTGCACAATTAGGTATTCCAGATATGAGAATACCTATTGCTTATAGCATGGGTTATCCTGATCGTATTTATTCAGGTGCAAAATCTATTGATTTTAAAAAAATATCTTCACTTACTTTTATCTCTCCAGATTATGAACGTTATCCATGTTTAAAATTAGCAATTGATGCCTGTTGTCATGGGCAGGCAGCCACTACTGTTTTGAATGCTGCTAATGAAATTTCTGTTGCTGCATATTTGGCGGGTAATCTTAAATTTACTGATATTGCTAAGGTTAATTTAAATATATTGGAAAAATTAACTTTTGCTGAACCTGATACTATTGATGCAGTGTTAGAAATTGATAAAGAAGTGCGCAAAATAACTTATGAGTATATAAAAATTTTATCAAATTAAAAAAATTATTTGTATGTCAAAACTATGTTATATAATTATGTAAAATTATATTTTATTAATATGCAGTGTATTTTTAGATAAATTATTATTTTTCTTGATTTCATAAAATGTTATTTTTCAATAAATATTAAAAAATTAAGTAATAAATATCTTATGTTTATTTGAATTTTATTTTTTAAATGAAACAATATTGCGCTTATGATATTTTTTATAAAAATAAAATTCCGTGTTTTATATTAAAATTTAAAAAATAAGTACAAAAATATTTTTTAGTTAAAGTCATTTATTTAGATTTATTCATTAAATTTATAAACAATAGATTTATTAAAATAAAATTAAGAATTTAAAAAACAATATATTGATTTTTAAATAATCTTTTTTATCATAATAATTATTTTTAATAATAATTTTTTAATATTTAATTTATGATGATCATCATACGAATATTATTATTTGCAAAAATAATTTTAAGATAATGTTTAGAAATACTTTTTTTGTATATTATAATGTTAGTAAAAACATTACTGTGATTTTTTTTGAATTTCAGTATTTTTATATAAAAAATTATTTTTTAATAAAATGTTAAATCTTAGTTAATTAAATTTTCTATCTATGATTATTTTTAATATTTTTTTGTTTTAAAAACTTAAAAAATAACTCTTAAAAATAAAGAATTAGATAATTTCTTTTATTTTTACATATTGCAAAATATAGTGTTTATGACTTAAAAACATATAAATAAAAATAAAAAGTTTTAATATTAATAACTTTTGTAAATATCTATTTAATATATTTAAATTATTAATTTTTATATAAAATATATTAATAATATGAGAATTTAAAAACAATAAGAATTATTAATTAATTTTACAAATTTTAAAATAATTATAGTATATTTTATAATAAAAATTTTTAAAATATAAAAATATTATTAAAATTTTATCATAAATTTAATACAGGAATTTATTTTTAATAAATGCATCGGTGTATTTTTAAAAAATTTTACATTTACAATATTATCATATTTTATAGGAAATAAAACAATAGAAATAAATCATAGATTATAGTTTTTATTAAGAATTATTTTAAGTATTATATAAAAATTTATGATTTTTAAAAAAGTATAGATTATTTTAAGTTTTTATTAATTGTTTAAAAATTAAAAAATTATACATAATCTTTATTTATGAAATATATTTTTTTAAAATCAATCAATGAAATATATTTTAAAATAATATAAATTGCACATAATAAAATAATTAATTATTATGATTTTAAATAAATGTTATTATTAAAAATAAAAAAAATAAAAAAGTATAAAAAATACGATATATGCTATTTTGTATAATCTTATAAAATATAATAAAAATTATATTTAATGATATTAATTAGTATTTAATTTTTAAAATTATGAAAATTTTTTATTTAAATTTAAGTTATAGTTTCATACTTAATGTTGTTTTTTAGCAATATGTATAGATGCAGTGTGCTTTCATTTTTAAATATAATATATGTTAAATATTTTAAATAAAATATTTTTTACAGTCATCAATAAATATATTTTTTCTTAATTTTTAGTAATCTTGTTTTTATTATTCGTAAAAATTACATGTAATATTTCTATTAATTTATGGTCAGGAATTCTTTTTTATGAAATTTATGTATGAGAATAATTTATACTATCGAATACCTAAGCATGTTGCTATTATTATGGATGGTAATGGCCGGTGGGCAAAAAAAAATGGAAAATTAAGAATAAAAGGGCATATTGCAGGAACAGAAGCAGTAAAAAAAGCAATCAAATTTGCGCTTGAAAATCAAATTCAATCTTTAACACTTTATGCATTTAGTAGTGAAAATTGGAATCGACCAGAAACTGAAGTAAGTGCTTTGATGGAACTTTTTGCTCGATATTTGGACAATGCAATTCAAAATTTAAATATACATAATATCAAATTAACTATTATTGGTGATATAAGTAAATTTAATATTCAATTAAAAAAACTTATTAAACATGCAATTTCTGTAACAGCAAAAAATACTGGGTTACAACTTAATATTGCAGTAAATTACGGTGGTCGTTGGGATATCACACATGGAATGCGTGTAATTGCTAAAAAAATCAAAAAAGGTATATTATTGCCAGAAAATATTAATGAAGAAATAGTCAATAAATGTATTAGTTTACATGATCAACCAATGGTAGATTTAGTTATTAGAACTGGAAAAGAATATCGTATTAGTAATTTTCTTTTATGGCAGATTGCTTATGCTGAATTTTATTTTACTGATATATTGTGGCCTGATTTTGATGAAATAGCCTTTAGGAGTGCAATTACAGCCTTTAGTAATCGTGAACGACGATTTGGTAAAACTACGCATGATAATATTAATTCATAAAAATAGAGACTTATTTTGTTAAATTTTAATACTCGTATTATTAGTGCTATTATACTTATTCCATTAGTTATTTCTGGTATTTTTTTGTTACCTCTTGATTTTTTTGGTTATGTTCTGATTTTTGTGATTTCGCTTACTGTTTGGGAATGGTGCCAATTTTTTGGTTGGATACAACCAGTTAAACGAATTGTATTTTCTATTTTATTTTTTATAAGTTTATTGGGATTGCAATTATCATTTCAAGATTTAACTAAATTAACAAAAGAACCTTTAATTATTTGTATTTTATTTGTTGGATTAATTTGGTGGATATTTGCAACAATATTACTGATAACTTTTCCTCTTTCTGCTCGGATTTGGTCCCATTCTGTGATATTAAAGATCTTGTTTTGTATTTTGAGCATGTTACCTTTTTATTCTGGAAGCTTGTTATTACGTAGTATTAATTATGTGATTGATCCTTTTGTAGGATCTTGGTTAATATTATACATCGTTTTTTTAGTTTGGGGAACAGATATTGGTGGTTATTTTTTTGGATATTTTCTTGGAAAATATAAATTAGCAGAAAAAATTTCACCTGCAAAAACTGTTGAAGGTATGTTTGGTGGTATAGTCACAGCAGGAGTTATTGGATATTTATTTAATTTCTATTTTCCTAATTTAGTAATATCTAGAAATTTATTAATTAATTTTATCATTATTTTTAGTGCTATTTTGGGTGATTTAACAGAAAGCATGTTTAAGCGGCAATCTGGAATCAAAAATACTAGTAATTTAATTCCAGGACATGGTGGAGTATTAGATAGAATAGATAGCTTAATAGCGGCTGTAACTATTTTTGCAGGATTAATGTTATTTTTTTTTGTTTTATAAGGTTATAAATATTATGGGATTTTTTTTTACTTTATTTGCATTTGTTATTGCGTTAGGTGTACTGATTATTGTGCACGAATTAGGACATTTTTTCGTAGCTAGGTTTTATGGTATTTATATTGAACGTTTTTCAATTGGTTTTGGAAAAACCATATGGCGTAGAGTAGATCGTCATGGTACAGAATTTGTTGTTGCTATGATACCATTAGGTGGTTATGTTAAAATGTTAGATAAAGACATTTCCACTGTAGAACATAAAAATGATATGCATGCAACATTTAATAATAAAACGGTAATGGAGCGTTTTTCTGTTATAAGTGCTGGTCCATTAGCTAATTTTTTATTGGCGATATTTGCATATTGGTTAGTGTACATGATTGGTATACCTTCTGTTCGCCCTGTTATTTCAGATATTCAATCAAATTCTATTGCTGAAAAAGCCAATATTTCAGCTGGTATGGAGATAAAATCTATTGATGATATGGAAACTCCTGATTGGAATGCTGTTCGCATTGCTTTGATTAGTAAAATTGGACAGAAAAAACTAAATATTAAGGTTTTACCTGTTGATTATGTAAATCCTATAAAAAAAGTCATTAATTTACAAAATTGGAATTTTGATCCAGAAAAAGAAGATCCTGTTTTGTCTTTAGGTATGATGCCTGTTAGTGCCAGACACGATCCTATTATTCGTAATATCCAACCTGGATCAGCAGCAGAATTATCTGGTTTAAAAATAGGAGATAAAATTATAAAAGTAAATGAACAAGTATTAGATGTATGGCATCCTTTAGTTTCCTTTATTCAAAAAAGTCCTAATGTTCCTTTATTATTGACTATTGAAAGGGAAGGCCAATATAGAGAATTAACTTTGATACCAAAAGTTAAAGAAATAACAAAAAAACAAAATATTGGATTTGCTGGATTTGAATTATCACTAATTCCACTTCTAAATGATTACAAAATCATTCAAAAATATGGTTTATTTGATGCACTGTATCATGCAATTTATAATACTTGGCAATTAACAAAAATAACAGTCAATATGATCGGTAAGTTGTTTACTGGTGATATTAAACTCTCTAATCTTAGTGGACCTATTTCTATTGCAAAAGGGGCAGGTTTTTCTGCTGAATCTGGATTAGTATATTATATTATGTTTATTGCATTAATCAGTATTAATTTAGGTGTTATTAATTTGTGTCCTTTGCCTGTACTAGATGGTGGACACTTGCTTTTTTTGATTATTGAAAAAATAAAAGGAAAGCCGGTATCTGAACGTATACAAGATTTGAGTTATCGTATTGGTGCTGTTTTATTGATATTATTAATGGGAATTTCACTTTTCAATGATTTGTCTCGTCTTTAATGCAACGCAATTAGTTAGGAATATTTATAAGAATAATGACGATAAAAAAGTTACTTATGACATTGCTGTTATTGTTTAGTGTTTATGCGTATAGTGCAGATTGGTTTGTAAAACACATATATTTTCAAGGTCTAAAACGTATTACAGTTGCTACTGCATTATCAAATATGCCAATTAAAGTAGGAGATAAAATTAACAATAATCATATTAGCCGCACTATTCGGGATTTATTTTCAACTGGAAATTTTGAGGATATTAAAATTTTCCGTAATAAAGATTCTCTTGTTATTCGTTTGAAAGAAAGACCAATTATTGCAAATATTACATTTTCTGGCAATCAATCTGTAAAGACTGATGTTCTTAAGAGTAATCTTGATGCTGTCAATATTCGCATCGGGGAAGTAATGAATCTAAAAAAATTGGATAATATTATTAATATGCTCACAGATTTTTACTATAGTATAGGTAAATATAATATAAAAATAAAACCGATTATTTTAATGTTACCAAATAATCAAGTACATTTAAAATTATTTTTTTATGAAGGAGTTTCAGCTAAGATTCAGCATATTAATATTGTTGGTAATAAAATATTTAGCAAGAATGATTTAATCAAACATTTTCAATTAAAAGATAATATTTTTTTCTGGAATATTATTTCAGATAGAACATATCAAAAAGAAAAATTCTTACATGATTTAGAATCATTGCGTAGTTTTTATCTTAGTCGAGGTTATGCAAAATTCACTATTAATTCGACTAATATCAGTTTAACACCTGATAAAGAAAATATTTATATTACTATCAATATAACAGAAGGAGATAAATATATTATATCAAACATAGAATTAAATGTTGATAAAGTAGAATATTATAATGAAATTAATAAATTAATAACAATTAAAAATAATGAAATTTATAATGCTACTAGAATCAAAAAAATAGAAAAAAAAATTAAAAATCTTCTTGGAGATTACGGGTATGCATATCCAAATGTGACTACTGAGCTAAAAACTAATATCAAGAATCAAACACTTCAAGTAAATTTTAATATTGATTCTGGTCATCGTTTTTATGTTCGCCAGATTAATTTTATTGGAAATCATATCAGTAAAGATTCTGTTTTACGTCGTGAAATGCGTCAAATGGAAGGGGCTTGGTTAGGTAACAATTTAGTTCTTGCAGGTAAAAACAGATTAAAACGTACTGGTTTTTTTGAAAAAGTTGATGTTGAGATACAACATGTACAAAATATACCTGATCAAATTGATATCATATATAAAGTAAAGGAACGTAATACCGGTTCAATGAATTTTGGTGTTGGTTTCGGAAGTGAAAGCGGTATCAGTTTTCAAATAGGTATTCAAGAAGAAAATTGGTTAGGTACAGGAAATGCAGTTAGTATGAGTGCTAAAAAAAATGATTATTCAACCTATGGGGAATTATCATTAACAGATCCTTATTTTGGTATTAATGGTATCAGTTTAAGTGGAAGAATATTTTATAATAATTTTAGTGCAAAAGATGCATTTTTATCAGATTATAATGATAAAATTTATGGTGCTGATAATACTTTAAGTTTTCCTTTTAATGAAAATAATATTGTTCGCATTGGCGCCGGTTTTATTCATAATTCATTATCTGATATGAAGCCTCAAGCAAGTATGTGGCGTTATTTCGCAAGTATGGGTAAAATAATAAATTTTAATGATAAAGCGTGTTATGATGTTAATGATTTTAGTATTGATTTAGGATGGACTTATAATAATCTAGATCGTGGATTTTTTCCAACATCAGGAAAAAAAATCTCTTTGAACAGTAAAATTACAATTCCAGGTTCAGATAATCAATATTATAAAATTAAATTCGATACATCTCAATATTATCCATTAGATGAAGATGCTAAATGGATATTATTAGGTCGAACACAATTTGGTTATGGTAATAATATTAATGGTAATAAAGAATTGCCTTTTTATGAAAATTTTTATGCTGGAGGTGTAGGTACAGTAAGAGGTTTTCGTTCCAATAATATTGGTCCTAAAGCTATTTATCTTGAAAAAAATCCATTAACCGGTCAAACAGTTCCTAAATCTGGTAATCCATCAACAGATGCTGTTGGTGGAAATGCAATAGCAACAGCTTCATTGGAGTTAATTATGCCATCACCATTTGTTGATGAGAAAAATTTAAACTTAATTAGAACATCGTTTTTTATTGATGCTGGTACTGTTTGGGATTCTCATTGGCGAAACACAGAAGTTAGTTGGAGAGCAGACATGCCTGATTATGGTAAATTATCAAATATTCGAGTTTCAACGGGAATTGCATTACAATGGATATCACCGCTTGGACCATTAACTTTTTCTTATGCTAAGCCATTAAAATATTATAAAGGTGATAAATATGAAGAATTTCAGTTTAATATTGGTAGAACATGGTAAATATATATGCAATTTATGTGTTGGTTATAATTTTAAAAACTTAAAAATCAAGGAGAGTGTAGTGTGAATAAATATTTTAATATAATAATTTTAAGTGCAATCTTATTTATATCCAGTAGTGTTTATGCCGAAAAAGTTGCTGTAATTAATTTTGATAAAATTTTTCAAGAAATAGCAACAAATAAAGCTATTTCAAAACAACTTGAACGAGAGTTTCAAGGATCAGCAAATGAGTTGCAAAATATGGAAAAAGATTTGCAGTCTCAGGTAGAACAATTGCAAAAAAGTACCATAAAACCAAATGAAGAAGATCTTAAAGAATTTGAAGTAAAGCGCACTGATTTTCTTAAAAAAGCGGAACAATTTGAAAGAAATAATCAACGTCGTCGACAAGAAGAACATACAAAAATATTAAAAAGTATAAAAATGGCAACTAAAATAGTAGCTGAAAATGAAAAGTATGATGTTGTATTTGATATTAATGAAGTTATGTATTTAAAAGAGGGTCTTAATTTAAAAAATATTACCGATTTAGTTATTAAAAAGGTAACGTAATAGATGTGTTCTATTCGATTAGCTGATTTAGCTCAGCAATTGGACGCACAGTTATATGGTGATGGTGATATTATTATTACAGGTATTGCGTCTATACATTTTGCAAAAAAAGGAGAAATTACTTTTTTATCAAATAGCCGTTATCTTAAGAAGTTAAAAAAATGTCAAGCTGCTGCTGTAGTTTTAAAAAAAGATTATCTATCGAGTGCTAAAATAGCAGCATTAGTTGTCGAAGACCCTTATCTTGCTTATGCCCGATTAGCTCAATATTTAGATAATACTCCTAAACCTGCTTATAATATCCATCCTTCTTCTGTTGTTGCTCAAAATGTTATATTTGGTAAAAATGTTGCTATTGGTGCTAATACAGTTATCGAATCAGGTGTAATATTAGGTAATCATGTTATTATCGGTGCAAATTGTTTTATTGGTAAAAATGTCAATATTGGAAATTTTACCAGTTTATGGGCGAATGTTTCTGTGTATCATAATGTTCAAATAGGAGAAAAATGCTTAATTCAATCAAGTGCAGTGATTGGATCAGATGGTTTTGGTTATGCGCATGAAGATGTAAAATGGATAAAAATTCCTCAATTAGGTGGAGTTGTTATTGGCAATAACGTTGAAATTGGAGCTAGTACTACAATTGATCGTGGTGCATTGGATGATACCATTATTGGAAATGGGGTTATTATTGATAATCAATGTCAGATTGCTCACAATGTTATCATTGGTGATCATACAGCTATTGCCGGTGGGGTTATTATGGCAGGGAGTTTAAAAGTAGGTAAATGTTGTATGATTGGTGGTGGTAGTGTTATTAATGGACATATAGAAATTTGTGATAAAGTAACTATTACTGGTATGGGGATGGTCATACGTCCAATTAATAAACCTGGGATATATTCTTCTGGTATCCCATTACAGCCTAATAATATTTGGCGAAAAACAGCGGTTTTAATTATGAATATTCATTCAATAGTTAAAAGATTTAAGATTTTGGAGCGTAGAATTTTAAATAAAAAATGATTGAATCTGCCTGTTTTAATTTGTTAATTACGCTTTGTAAAATAACATAATTTAGTGTTTAAAAAGCGTTTCTATTTATGTATATAATATTAAAAATATAAAAAAGAAGAGTCTTTTCTATGAGTTATCAACATACTCTGGATATAGAAGAAATTTTAGGTTTATTGCCTCATCGTTATCCTTTTTTATTGGTAGATCGTGTTTTAGATTTTGAAAAAGGCAAATTTTTACGTGCGGTAAAAAGTGTATCTTTTAATGAACCGTTTTTTCAAGGCCATTTCCCCGGGAAGCCAATATTTCCAGGAGTATTAATTCTTGAAGCAATGGCACAAGCTGCCGGTATTTTAGCTTTTAAGAGTGTTGGAAAATTAAAACCTGGCGAACTTTATTATTTTGCCGGTATTGATGAAGCAAGATTTAAATATCCAGTGCAACCTGGCGATCAAATGATTTTTGATGTAACGTTTGTAAAAACCAAGCGCGGATTAACACGTTTTAATGGTATAGCAAAAGTAGAGAAAAAAGTTGTTTGTGAAGCAACAATGATGTGTGCTAGAAGTCAGGAAGTATAAAATGAGGACTGATAATATTAATAAAACAGCGGTTATTCATCCCTCTTCTATTATTGAAGAGGGTGCGATTATCGGTGAAAATGTTTATGTCGGTCCGTTTTGTTATATTGGACCTCAAGTTATAATTGGGTCGAATACTAAACTAAAATCTCATGTAATTATAAATGGTAGCACTAAAATTGGTTGTAATAATCAAATTTTTCAGTTTGTTAGTATAGGAGAAGTTAATCAAGATTTGAAGTATAAAGGTGAAAAAACTCGTGTTGAGATTGGTGATCGTAATTGTATTAGAGAAAGTTCCACTATTCATCGCGGGACTGTGCAAGGTGGTGGTTTAACTAAAATAGGCAATGACAATTTGTTAATGATAAATACCCATATTGCTCATGATTGTTTATTGGGAAATTATTGTATTATTGCCAATAATGGTACCCTGGGTGGGCATGTGAAATTAGATGATTATGCTATTATTGGTGGTATGAGTGCAGTACATCAATTTTGTCAAATTGGTACTCATGTAATGATTGGGGGTTGTTCAGGAGTTTCAAAAGATGTTCCACCTTATGTTATTGCGCAAGGTAATCATGCTACTCCTTATGGTGTTAACATTAAAGGTTTAAAACGCCGTGGTTTTGATAAAGAATCATTACACGCTATTAAATATGCATATAAAATTCTTTATCGTTGTGGTAAATCATTGGATGAAGCTCGTGAGATATTATTAGAGTTAGGAACAGTAAATCAATATATAAAAATATTAAATGATTTTTTAGAGTATTCTGCACAATCAAATCGTGGCATTATTCGTTAATAAATACTTTAATAGGAGAAGTTTATGACGAATAATCGTCATTTTTCAATGCAACCAAAACCTTTAACTATTGGTCTTGTTGCAGGAGAAATATCAGGAGATATTCTTGGCGCATCTCTTATTCGTACACTAAAAGAACAAATACCTCATATACGTTTTATAGGAATCGCAGGTCCATTAATGAAAAGAGAAGGTTGTCAATCATGGTATGAAATCGAAGAACTTTCTGTTATGGGAATTGTTGAGATTTTTGGAAGATTGCCTAGATTATTAAAGATTCGATCTGACTTAATTAAACGTTTTTTAAAATTACAACCCGATATTTTTATTGGTATAGATTCACCGGATTTTAATATTTCTCTTGAAAAAAAATTAAAAAAAAATGGCATAAAAACTATTCATTATGTTAGTCCTTCTTTTTGGGCTTGGCGTAAAAATCGTATTTTTAAAATAGGAAAATCTACAGATTTGGTGCTTGCTTTTTTGCCTTTTGAAAAAAAGATTTATGATTATTATAAGATACCTTGTTATTTAATAGGTCATACAATGGCCAATAATATACCTTTAAAACCGGATAAAAGAAATGCGCGATTGCAATTAAGAATAGCTGATGATGCTAAATATTTAGCTATTTTGCCTGGTAGTCGTTGTTCTGAAGTTGAAATGTTAACTAAAGATTTTTTATATGCTGCTGAAATTTTAATTCAAGAATTTCCTAAGTTAAAAATTTTAGTTCCTGTAGTTAATAAAAAATGTCGTAATAAATTTGAAGCTATTTATAAAGAAATTGGACTGCAATTGCCATTAGAAATTATAGAAGGTCAGGCACTATTAGTTATGATTTCTGCAGATGTGACTTTATTAGCTTCAGGGACAGCTACATTAGAATGTATGTTGGCAAAATGCCCCATGGTAGTCGGGTATCGTATGAAAGTAATTACTTATTGGTTAGCAAAATTTTTTATTAAAACATCCTACATTTCTTTACCTAATTTATTAGCAGGAGATACATTAGTTCAAGAATTTATACAGTATGCATGTAAACCTAAAGAATTAGCTAAATCACTTAAATATTTATTGATTGATTTACATACAGTTAAGAAACTAAAAAAAAGATTTTTAGAATTACATAAAAGTATTCGTAGTAATGATGATGAACAATTAGCAAAAGTTGTTTTAGAACTTAGTAAAAAGTAAATTTTTATTAAATAGATATTTTATTTTGATTATAAAAATGTAAAAAATTATTTTAATAACAGATACACATTAAAAATATTAACGTAATAGTTTTAGTTTAGTTATTAGAAAATTGGTTAGCTTATTAATATTTCTGATATTATCATTTTTCATCAAAAATTCTCATTTTGATAAATTTCATAGTAAAATATTTGTTATAAAAAAAACATATTAAAAAATATTTTTAATATTTTTTAATAAAAATTTATATATTTGTTGTGTAATAATTTATAAGAGCTTATTAAAAATGTCTGAGCCACGTTTTGTACATTTACGTGTACATACCGATTATTCTATTATAGATGGGTTAATAAAAATTGATGCGTTAATTCATAAAGTGGCAGAACTTGGTATGCCAGCATTAGCAATAACTGATTTTACTAATTTATATGGATTAATAAAATTTTATATTACAGCACATAATTTTGGAATAAAACCAATTATTGGAGCTGATTTTTATGTAGAAAATGAATTATTAGGTGATGAAATCACACATTTAACAATTCTTGTCAAAAACAATCAAGGTTATCATAACTTAATATTACTTATTTCTGAAGCTTATAAAAAAGGTTATGGAGCAATTGGACCAACGATAAAAAGAGAATGGTTAGTTGCACATAAAGAAGGATTATTATTACTTTCTGGTGCTTGTATGGGAGATGTTGGCAAATGTTTATTACGTAAAAATACAAAACTTCTTGAGCAGTGTTTAAAGTTTTATCAAACTCATTTTCATAATAATTATTATTTAGAACTTGTTAGAACAGGATTACCTGATGAAGAAAATTATTTGTATAAAGCTATAGATTTAGCGGCAACAACAGGTATACCTGTTGTTGCTACAAATAATGTGCGTTTTATGCACAGTAATGATTTTTCAGTGCATGAAATACGTGTTGCTATTCACAATGGTATTACATTATCTGATATAAAAAGATCTAAAAATTATAGTCCTCAGCAATATTTACGTAATGAAGAAGAAATGGTTGCATTATTTTCTGATATCCCTGCAGCACTTAAAAACAGTGTTGAAATTGCTAAGCGTTGTAATGTAATAATTCCTTTAGGTGAATATTTTTTGCCAAAATTTCCTACAGGTGATATAGACACAAAAGATTTTTTGATTCGAAATGCTAAAATTGGGCTTGAAAAACGTTTGCAATTTTTATATCCAGATAAAAAAAAGAGAGATAAAAAGAGATTAAAGTATATCAAACGTTTAAATACTGAATTACAAATAATTAATAAAATGGGTTTTCCTGGTTATTTTCTTATTGTAATGGAGTTTATTCAATGGGCAAAAGATAATAATATCCCTGTAGGTCCAGGTCGTGGTTCAGGTGCTGGTTCATTAGTGGCCTATTCATTAGAAATCACCGATTTAGATCCTTTGAAATTTGATTTGTTATTTGAACGTTTTTTAAATCTTGAGCGTATTTCCATGCCAGATTTTGATATCGATTTTTGTATGGAAAAACGTGATCAAGTGATTGATCACGTTGCGCAAATTTATGGTCGTGACGCGGTTTCACAAATTATTACTTTTGGTACCATGGCAGCAAAAGGAGCAATTCGAGATGTGGGAAGAGTACTTGGTTATTCATATAGTTTTGTTAATCGAATTTCTAAATTAGTTCCTTTTGAACACGGTATAACCATAAAAAAAGCCTTGGTTTTGGAGCCACAATTACAAGAACTTTATCACAAAGAAGAAGAAGTAAAAGAATTAATAGATATTGCTTGTAAACTTGAAGGTATAACTCGTAATGCTGGCAAACATGCTGGTGGTGTAGTTATTGCGCCAACAAAAATTACAGATTTTACACCATTATATTGTGATTCAGAAGGAAGAAATCCACTTACACAATTTGATAAAAATGATGTTGAATATGTAGGTTTAGTAAAATTTGATTTTCTTGGTCTTAGAACATTAACCATAATTAAGTGGGCATTAAAAATGATTAATGATTGTCGATTTCAAAAAAAATTACAGAATATCAATATAAGTGCTATTCCTTTAAATGATGAAAAATGTTTTGAATTGTTGCGAAGAGGAGAAACAACAGCAGTATTTCAATTAGAATCTAATGGGATAAAAGATTTAATTAAACGATTACGTCCAGATTCTTTTAATGATATAATTGCTTTAATTGCACTTTTTCGTCCTGGCCCATTACAATCAGGAATGGTCGATAATTTTATTAATCGTAAGAATGGAAGAGAAGCAATTTCTTATCCTGATGTTGTATGGCAACATGAGTTATTGCAACCAATTTTAGAGCCTACATATGGTATTATTCTTTATCAAGAACAAGTCATGAAAATTGCTCAGGTACTTGCCGGTTATACTTTAGCTGAAGCAGATATGTTGCGTCGAGCAATGAGTAAAAAAAAACCAGAAGAAATGTTTAAGCAGCGATTAATCTTTAAAAAAGGAATTATTAAAAATGGCATTGATAGTAAATTAGGAATGAAAATTTTTAATTTATTAGAAAAATTTGCTGGTTATGGTTTTAATAAATCACATTCCACTGCTTATGCATTAGTCTCTTACCAAACACTTTGGTTAAAAGTACATTATCCAGCTGAATTTATGGCAGCTGTTCTAACAGCAGATATGGATAATACTGATAAAATAGTTACTTTAATTGATGAATGTTGGCGTATGGGGTTAAAAGTGTTACCACCTGATATTAATACTGGACTATACAATTTTCATGTTAATAAAAATAATGAAATTATTTATGGAATAGGCGCAATTAAAGGTATTGGTGAAGTTCCAGTAGCAGCTATTGTTCGATCGCGTCAGCAAGATGGTTATTTTAAAGATATTTTTGATTTTTGTAAACGAATTGGTACTCAAAAACTGAATCGTCGAGTAATGGAGAAATTAATTATGTCAGGTGCTTTTGATCATTTAGGTCAGCATCGTGCAGAGTTAATGTTTTCATTGAAAGATGCATTTAAAGTGGCTGATCAACATTCTAAAGCAGAGGCTATTGGACAAGGTGATATGTTTGGTGAATTAGTTGAATTTCCTGAACGTGTAAAAAAAACATATTCTAATATACCTAAATGGAATGAAAATATTTTATTAGAAAATGAACGTGAAAGTTTAGGGTTTTATTTAACTGGACATCCTATTAATGCTTATTTATCAGAAATTAAACGTTATATTACTAGATTACGTTTAAAGGATGTTGCTTCATTTCTTCATGGAGAGAGATCAACAGTGGTTGGTTTAGTATCAAAATTTAAAATTATGACAACTAAAAATGCTCATAAGATTAGTATATGTACTTTGGATGATGGCTCTGGACGTTTAGATATAATACTTTTTTCAGATGTGTTTAAAAAATATAACCATTTGGTAGAAAAAAATAAAATATTAATTGCTACAGGAAAGATCAGTTTTGATGATTTTAATGGTCTTTATAAAATGTCTGTTTATAAATTAATCGAACTTAGTAAAGCACGAGAAAAATATTTAAAAAGTATTTGCATTGTATTAAAAGAAATAAGAACTGCTAGTAAGGAGTTATTAACAAGTCTTGATAAAATATTAAACCCTTACTGTTCAGGAACAATCCCAGTTTATCTTTATGATAATAATCATCAAAAAAAAGAAGATAGCACTAAATTAAATTTAGTTTTTACTTGGTATGTTATTCCTACAGATCATCTTTTAAGTGAGCTGAGAATGTTCTTAAGTAATCAGAAGATTGAATTAAAATTTGATTAATAGGAATATTTATGACCCTTAATTTTTTAGATTTTGAACAACCAATTGTCGATTTAGAAGAAAAAATTAATTCTTTGATGACGGTGAATCGTAAGGATACTCAATTAGATATTGATTTAGATGAAGAAATTGCTAAGTTGCATGAAAAAAGTATAGAACTTACTAAAAAAATTTTTTCTAATTTATGTGCTTGGCAAATCTCTCAACTAGCTCGTCATCCAATGAGACCTTATACTCTAGACTATATTCGACATATATTTACTCATTTTCAAGAATTAGCTGGTGATCGCACTTATGCTGATGATAAAGCAATTGTTGGTGGTTTAGCTCGATTAGATGGACGTCCAGTAATGATTGTTGGCCATCAAAAAGGGCGTGAAATAAAAGAAAAAATTAGAAGGAATTTTGGTATGCCAGCACCAGAAGGATATCGTAAAGCTCTACGATTAATGAAAATTGCTGAGCGTTTTAAGTTGCCTATTATTACTTTTATTGATACACCTGGTGCTTATCCTGGCGTTGGTGCTGAAGAACGTGGTCAATCTAACGCAATTGCAAGCAATTTATGTGAAATGTCTCAATTTTCTGTTCCTATTATTTGTACAGTTATTGGTGAAGGAGGTTCTGGTGGTGCATTAGCAATTGGAGTAGGGGATAAAGTTAATATGCTACAATATAGCACTTATTCTGTTATTTCCCCAGAAGGTTGTGCTTCTATTCTTTGGAAAACTGTTGAAAAAGCCCCATTGGCAGCTGAAGCAATGGGAATTACAGCCTCTCGTTTAAAATTACTCAAACTTATTGATAACATCGTTGAAGAACCACTAGGTGGTGCACATCGAAATTATACGCAAATTGCCAATAATCTTAAAAATCGTATTTTAGATGACTTAAGTGATATTGATTTGCTGGCTCCTGAAGATTTAAAGAATTATCGTTATCAACGTTTAATGGAATATGGTTATTGTTAAATTTATGGCTAATAATGACTTATGTTCAGAATTTATGATTACTAAAATAATTAATCATCTTTATTTATTTTTTAAAAATAAATTATTATAAATTATAATAACTTGTGATATTTATTAAAAATATTTAACAGAGTCGTTCAGTTATTAAAATTAAATTATTTATAATAGTATTACTAAAATAATTATGTGTATTAATGAAATAATATTTTTAAAGAAAATTCTTAAAAGTATTGGTTTTATAGAAAACATATTAGTAGGTTTTAGTGGTGGATTAGATTCAACGGTATTATTACATGCACTAGTAAGATTACGTGAAATTATAAACCCTCATTTAAAGATTCGTGCACTTTATGTTCATCATGGAATTCATCATAAAGCTGATAATTGGTTAATTCATTGTAAAAAAATATGTTTAAATTGGAAAGTAGAATTTCATTCGCAGTATATTCATATAGATCCAACTGAGAATGGTTTAGAAGGAGGAGCACGTATTGCTCGATATCAAGCATTTTGTAAAATATTATTACAAAAAGAAGTGCTTGTAACTGCACATCATTTAGATGATCAAGCTGAAACTTTTTTATTAGCATTAAAGCGTGGCAGTGGTCCAGCTGGGCTATCTTCTATGGCATTTTCTATACCTTTTTTCCATACTTATTTAATAAGACCGTTATTATCTTTTACTCGTAAAGAATTAGAGTTATATGCAAAAAAAAAATTACTTTGTTGGATAGAAGATGATAGTAATCAAAATAAATTTTATGATCGTAATTTTTTGCGTTTAAATATTATGCCACATTTTTGTAGTAGATGGCCAAATTTTTCTCATGCAGTTTTTAGAAGTGCTACTTTGTGTGCAGAACAAGAAGATTTATTAAATGAATTGTTAGAAGATTGTTTCTCACGTTTAATTACAGATAAAGGAGCATTAAGAATAACTGATTTATTAAGTTATTCTAAAATTAAGCGCAATGCAATATTACGACGTTGGTTTCGTTTACATAACATTTTGATGCCTTCCTATCTTCAATTAAAGATAATTTGGAAAGAAGTTATATGTGCACGAAATGATGCGAAACCAGAATTTATTTTAAAAAAAAATGTTATTCGTCGTTTTAAAAAAAAGTTATGGATTTTACCAAAATTTAAAGATATTACTAATATTTGTTTACCATGGCATCTTTCTACACCTCTGATATTACCTGATAATTTGGGTACTTTAATTATTACAAATCATGGGATCGGTTTTCGTTTTCCATTTTCTGATGAAAAAGTTACTGTTCGATTTGGAGTAAAAGGAAATATTAAAATTATTGGACGTCAACATTCTACAAAAAGTAAAAAATTATGGCAAGAATTAGGCATTGCGCCTTGGCTCAGAAAAAGAATTCCTTTAATTTATTATAATGATGTACTTATTACAGCTGTTAATGTTTTTGTTACAGAATCAGGAAAATGTATTGATGGAATGGAACTGAAGCTGAATTTAATACAAGAATAACACAGCTTTTTAAATAAATATTTTTATTCCATGTATATAAAGATTCTAAAAAAATAACAATTATTAATTATGTGATATTAATTTTTTATACAAAAATATAAATCATTATATAATTTATAATATATTAATATATATAAATATTTTTAATATTGATTAAAATTAGTAATAATATTTTTATAAAAAATAATCAAGAATAATTAAAAGAACATAAAGAAAATTTACTAAATATTAATTTTTATTATTTTTTATAAAAATTAAGATTTATAGTGAATATCATGTCAGATATAATAAACTAGTTACATTTTTTTTTTAGAAAATTAATTATTTCAAGAAGATTAATAAATTCTTTTTTGTTATTTCTTCGATATTTATATTCTACTTGATTTTGGTTCAAATGAAATTCACTAATTATTATTATATGCGGTATTCCAATAAGCTCTATGTCAGCAAACATTATACCTGGTTGTTCTTTTCGATCATCAAATAATACATCAATATTCTGTTTTTTTAATGCATGATAAATTTTTTCAGAAACTTCTTGAACACGATATGATTTATGCATATTTATAGGTAAAATTGCAACTTGAAAAGGTGCAATAGCATCAGTCCAAATAATTCCTTTATCGTCATTGTTTTGTTCAATTGCTGCTGCGATAATTCTTGTTATACCAATCCCATAACACCCCATAGTAATAGTTTGATGATCCCCATTTTTATTTTGAACAGTAAAATTCATTGCTTTGGCATATTTTTCCCCAAGTTGAAAAATATGACCTACTTCAATTCCACGTTTTATTTGTAGTATTCCTTTACCATCTGGGCTTGGATCTCCTGAGACGACATTCCGTAAATCATAAATATAAGGTATAGAAATATCTCTTTTCCAATTAATACCAAAATAATATTTGTTATCAATATTTGCTCCAGTAATAAAATCACTCATGACTGCAACACTACTATCTATAATTATAGGTATTAATAAATTTATTGGACCTAATGTATTTGGATTAACTTTCAATATGTTTTTTATTTCTTCTTTTGTTGCAAATTTTAATGGAGTAGCAATTAAAGGATGTTTTTCTGCTTTTAGTTTATTTAATTCATGATCAGCACGGATTAATAAAGCAACAAGTTGATGCTCATGATTTTTGACACCGATTACTATTAAAGTTTTTGCGATTTTTTCAATAGGTAAATTGTATAATTTTGCTAATTCAGTAATACTTTTTATGTTAGGTGTACTAACAAGACGCATATTTTCAGTAGGTTTAGGACGTTTTGTAAGACAAATAGTTTTGGCTAATTCAATATTAGCAGCATAATTTGATTTATTAGAAAAAACAATCTTATCTTCTCCACTGTCAGCTAATACTTGAAATTCATGTGATATATTACCACCAATAGAGCCAGTGTCTGCTTTTACAACTCTAAAATTAAAACCAATACGTGTAAAAATTGTATTATATGTTTTGTACATGATATCGTAAGTTTTTTGAAGTGAGTTTTGATCGATATGAAATGAGTATGCGTCTTTCATAATAAATTCACGAGATCTTATAACACCAAAACGTGGTCTAATTTCATCACGAAATTTTGTTTGGATCTGATATACATTTAAAGGTAATTGTTTATAAGAATTTATTTCATGACGCATAAGATCAGTAATAACTTCTTCATTAGTAGGTCCCAGTACAAAAGATTCATCACCATGATACATAAAACTCAGTAATTCCGGTCCATATTGTTCCCATCGACGGCTTTTTTTCCATAATTTTGCAGGTTGAACTATTGGTGTAGCAATTTCAATTGCCCCAGTTTGGTTCATTTCTTCACGAATAATATTTTTAATTTTTTTTAATACTCGAACACCAGTTGGTAGCCAATCATATAATCCAGAAGCAAGTTTACGTATCATGCCTGCTTTAAGCATTAATTTATGACTAATTACTTCAGTATCTGAAGGAATTTCTTTTAAAGTGCAGAGAAGATATTGACTTGTTCTCATTTTTTATGCATCCATAAATAAGTTTTTTGGAAAAAAACTTATTGTTGATTTTTTTAATAATGATTTGATAAATCTAAAAAAGAGATAACATACTTTTAATTTTTTTTAAAGTATAATAACATTATATTTAAAAATATAGATTATGGAATTGTCATAATAAATAAATGTTAATTTTGAGTAAAATATGATATTTTAATGTAAAAATATTTGATAATAGAAGTGTGCATAAATATCATTTTCATTGTATATAAACTTTAAATTAGCATTTTTAAGCATGTAATTATTTTATTTTTATTTTTTAATTATTAAAAAAATTTTTATATTAATATATTTATGTTTTATTGCTAATTTTTATATAAAAAATATTTTAATATGATATTTTAGTTATTTTTATAAAATTTGAAAGAATATACATATAATCAAGATATATCAAAAAATTTGTTTTTTCTAAAAATTTTTATTTATTTTTTTAATAAAAATAATCAAATAAAATTTGTGTTTTATATTTTATGATTAGGCAAAAAATAATATTTCATTAGCTATTTATTTTTATATATTTTTAGTACACAATATATCTTTTTAAAGATAGATATATTACTTATTAATAACTACTAAAACGTGATAAATTTAAAATTTAGATTTCTAATGTTTTTAGAGAAGTTTTTTTTAAATAAGCATATAATTTTGACATCAATAAATAAGTTATTATATGACTCTATATAACAAAAAAATAAAAAACAAGATGTTTAGAGAATAAAAATTTTGAAAAATAAAATTTTGAATTTTAATAAATTTTTATGTTATTTTGATTTGATGCGGATAAATCAACCTATTGGTTTTTTGCTTTTGTTATGGCCTACTTACTGGGCATTATGGTTATCTAATCGTGGATTACCAGATTTTTATTTTTTATTTATTTTTACTGCTGGTACCTTTTTGATGCGTTCTGCCGGATGTATTGTAAATGATTATGTTGATAGAAAGTTTGATCCTTATGTTACTAGAACCAAAAAACGTCCATTAATAAAGGGTAGCATAAGCATACGAGAAGCAAAATTTCTTTTTTTTTATTAATTATTGCTTCGTTTTTATTAGTTTTAACTTTGAATAATAAAACGATCTTGTTATCTATTTTTGGTTTATTGCTAACTGTAATTTATCCATTTTTTAAACAATTTACTTATTTCCCCCAAATAATATTAGGTATTACGTTTGGTTGGTCAATCCCAATGGTTTATTCAGCAGTTAATGACTCTTTTCCTTTGGAGTGTTGGTTATTATTTTTAGTAAATATTATTTGGTCTGTTATTTATGATACTCAATATGCAATGGTCGATCGTAATGATGATATAAAAATTGGTATAAAATCAACAGCGATTATTTTTGGAAGATTTGATAAATTAATTATTTTTATTTTGCAATTATTAATGTTACTAGTATTATTATACATGAAATATCACATGGATTTTGGTATATCTTATTGTATAAGTTTAATGCTAATATTAGTTGTCTTTATTTATCAACAAATATTGATAGCAGATCGTCAACCATTCTTATGTTTTAGAGCATTTATGAGTAATAATTATGTTGGTTTGGCATTATTTATTGGTATTGTTTTAAATTTTTAATAATTATGATATATTATGTGAAGTATGATGAATGTTTTCAATTGTAAAACGCACTTCAGTAGATATTAGTCTGATAATATTATGATATATTAATTTTGAATTTAATCTAATAATCATATTGCCTTCTTTATTAATATAGCCTTGCTTTTTTAAAGTATTAAGTAGAGTCGCAAAACTTATTTTATCAAAAAATTCTAATGTATTAATACCATGTAAGATAGAGATATATTTAGCGAGTATATAAGTTTCTTTTTCTAACATTGTTCGACTAATTCTATTTGTTTTATTTAGTAATGCCAGTGTGATAGCATAGCGTTCTAAGATTTCTTTAATATTGGCTGCCAATAGTTTTAAAGTGTATATATCATTTTTATTAATATTCATGCAATCTTCATTTTTGAATATTAATTTTTGATGTATTAATTCATTAATTATAGATTTAATCGTATTATATAATTCTTCGAGATTATATCTCACGAAAAGTTCTGCTTTTAAAAATGGATAAATGAGTTTTACCTGACGATAAATTTCATGTAAGTGAATATTATTATTATGTAATATGATATTAGCTATTAAAGCAGGTAAGATCAATAAATGTATAATATTATTTCTGTAATAAGTCATTATTACCATATTTTTTTTTGGTAGTAAAATAATATCATCTATTTTATTTTTTTTAATTATAATTTTTCTTAATTTTACTGCTTCATTTAAAAGATTGCTTGGAGTTTCGTTAGGTATTGTACTTTCATCGCTGTAAGGGATATTTTTTAAGAGTTTTAAATAACATTCAATTTGTTTTAGGAATTGTCTTTTTGTTAAAGCTCCTTCTTTAGAAGCTAGCAAGGCTGTAGAAGATAAATTGATTGAATTTACGACAGTTGCATTATTAATTCTAACCATAATGTTGTGAGCTAATTTTGTTACAACTGAATTCAGCCATATTGGACGTTGTGTTCGAATAATATTTGTAGATTGACTCCATGTCGGAATAAATGTGTTTAAATAGTTTTTTAGTTTTATAGGTTGACCAAAATTTACATAACTTTTTCCAAGTTTCCGTAGTTTAAATAAACTTTTGAATATTGTGAATAGATTTTCTTTTTCTTTTTTTGCACCTTGTAGTTCTTTAATATAACTCTCTACTTCTAATACATGGTCGTAACCAATATAAATTGGAACAATAGTGATTTGACATATATCTTCTCTTAACATTGCTTGTATGGTCATAGAAAGCGTACCTGTTTTTGGTGACAATAAACGACCAGTTCTAGAGCGCCCCCCTTCAATAAAATATTCAATTGAATAGCCACGCGAAAATAATTCACTAAGATATTCACGAAATATATTAGAATATAGTTTATTGCCATTAAACGAACGACGAATAAAAAAAGCACCTAAACGACGAAAAATTTGTCCAATAGGCCAAAAATTAAGATTTGAACCTGCGGCGATATGAGGAGGGACTAAACCTTGATGATAAAGTACATAAGAAAGTAATAAATAATCCATATGACTGCGATGACATGGAATATATACAATTTCATGAACATTTTGTGCCAATTGACGTACACGTTCAGCATGTTTTACAGTGATACCTTGATAGAGTCTATTCCATGTCCAACTTAATATGCGATCAGTAATGCGAATCGCTTCATAAGAGAAATTAGCAGAAATTTCTTCCATTATATGGATAGCATTTTTTTTTGCTTTTTGAAATGAAATTTTTTTGATTTTTGCTTCATCTTCAATAGATTTTTTGATTATTTTTAATTTTAATAGCTTATTAAATAAATCATTTTTTATAGGCAGTTGGGGGCCGACTGCTGCTAATTGTTGCCGTGAATAATGAATACGCGCTACTCGAATAAGTTTTTTAACTATAAATTTATCACTTCCATGTTCATAAACTATTTTTCGTAAAAAAATAGTAGGAGAAAATCGTATAAAACTATCACGTCCTAACCATATAATGGATAAAAATTTTTTAATTCCATAAAGAAAATGTAAAGAAGATTTTTTGAAACGAGTTTCACGACCCGGTGCTCTTCCAAACATTACTAATACGGGTAATAATTGAATATTTAATTCTGGATTATTACAATGAAGATCAAGGTAAGCAATAAATGTTTTTATTGAGTCTTTTCTTAGGTCTGTATAGTAACGAAATATTTTTGGTTTATCATCAATAAATAAGTAAGCAGGTAATTTTGTTTTATTTATTATGATAGGATGAAGAGGATCAGGTAAACCAATAGAAAAACATTGTTTTCGTAATGTTAATAAATCTGTTTTTGAATAATATGGTAATACATACAAAAAAGAATGTTTTGTATCAAGATGCAGCTCTTTGATTGGATCTGGCGGTATTAGTTTACTTTTTACAAGAAATTTTATTGCTAAATATAATAAATTATAGTAAATTTTGTACCAAAATGACATATATTAGCTATGACCTCTTATTTAAATTCTACATAAGTATATCATAAATAAGAATTTTAATCTTTTTTTGAAAATATTTATGCTAAATTTATTAAGTATTAATATAAATTTGATTTTGTAAAAAAATTAAAGAATTTAATTTAAAAAAATTTAGTAAATTTAGATCATATTTTTTTATTATCAATTATAATTGTATATACGGTTTATGTGATGCACAATAGGTTAATAAATTTAGATTTATATAATTAATTAAATTTTTGAATTAATTCATAAAGTATTTTAATATTTTTTTAAGTTAAAAATATAAATCTGTTGTTAATATTTCATACATCAATGAAATTATTACTTTTTTAGTGATGCTTTTTTTGTAGAATCATTTTTTGTTGATAGATTCATGATGTATTCAAATTATCGTATATATTAATTTTTTACATATTTTCTAAAAGCATATAAAGTATATAAAACTTTGTATTTAATAATTTACTTTTTCGATGTGTGTTTATATTTTATGTTAATAACGTTTTTAAAAAGATATTATAAAAATCATTTTAAAAAATGATATATCTATATAAGAATATTTTATATATTAGTTATATGTATTATATATTTTGAAATTTATATTTATTTAAAATATGTTTTTTTTGAAATTGAATGAGTATATGTATTTTTTTTTAAATTTTAATCAACCTATTTTCATTTTTAAAAATCATTATTTCTATCATTAGATTAATATTTTATATTATATTTTTGCAATAAAAAATAAAATTTATTGCTTATTTTTTTTAAAAAAGATTTTTATTTGAAAAGTAATTTTTAAATTATTAAAGAATAAGTGTATGAATTGAAAACATAGCAAGAAAATTAACGATAGCATTTATAAAATATATTTTTTTTCATATTTCTATATAATATGGAATTTTTTATTTAAGTTTTAATTAAAATTATATTGATATTTTTATATTTTTGTATTTTTTTATAGTCAATAAAGTGATATATAAAAATATTGAATTTAAAATTCTCGAAACATAATTTTTTGTTTATAGAATACATTAATCTTATAGTATTTAAAATTTATAATTAGTTATATTATATAAAATATAAATTTTTTTTAAAAATATATTTGGTTTATTTACATAAAAAACTTATAAAATAATAATTTAATATTTTCTTAAAAATATTAATAAAAATATTAATATGTGACTGCTAATAAAATATTTTTATATACAAGAATTTAGATTATATTGTTTAGCTGTTTTATTATTTATTAAATTACACTTTTTTTATATACTAAAGAAATATAATATACTTTTCCAATAAAAATATTACAGATACTTTTTTTGCATAAATTTTTATAAAATTTTATTACAAAAAAATCATATATAATTTTCAATTGCAAGTGTTTTATAAAAAACACATTGAATAATTTTTTATGATGTAATTATTTAAATTAATGTTTTTAAATAAAAACACTCATCAATTTTTTAATTTATGGATCAATAATATCTAAAATAATAGAATCCATAGATTTGATAATTTAATTTCAATTATGATAATTTATTATATACTGTATTATAATGTTATATGCAATAAGTAAAAAATAAATACCACAAAATATAATTTTTATATTAAGATAAGACGACATCAAATATTTTAAATTATTATTAGTGTAATTTATATAAATTTATTTTTAAAAACAGTATAGATGGATTATATTAAGTATAATTTGTTATATTTTTTATATATAATAAAATATATTATATAATAATTAAAAATTATAAAATAAAAAATTTAATTAATCAAAATATTTTTTGAATAATTTTAAAAAATTGATATTAATTATATAAATTTTTATGTAACCTTAGTCATTTTTTGTTAATCAATATATCGTATTGGTATTTTTATGTAAGCTTTAAATTTAATTTATTTAAACTGTACAATTACACAGTTGTAATATAATAAAAAATATTTTGTTATTTTATTTTATAAATCAAGCGGGTTATCTTCTCTTTTGGAGTTTTATAATGAATGAGAGAGTAAATTGGCAACCGAATATATCTATTAATAATTTGTTAAAAAGATCTAAAGTTATCAATGAAATTAGACAATTTTTTATTGATCGTGGTGTAGTAGAAGTTGAAACACCTATATTAAGTAAATTCACAGTAACGGATGTTCATCTTTTTCCTTTTGAAACTCAATTTATTGCCCCCTTAATTCATGATAATATTAATAAAATGTATATGATCACAAGTCCTGAATATCATATGAAACGTTTAATAGCTGCAGGCAGTGGACCAATATATCAAATGGTAAAATCTTTTCGTAATAAAGAAAAAGGACGTTATCATAATCCAGAATTTACTATGCTTGAATGGTATAGACCAAATTATGATATGTATCGACTTATTGACGAAGTAGATGATTTATTACAACAAATTTTAGACTGTTTACCCACGAATAGAATCTCATATCAACAAGTATTTCAGCGTTATCTAAATATTGATCCATTATCTCTAGAGTTAGAAAAAAAAATATTATGTGATGCAGCATTCAAGTTGGGTTTCAGTAATGCATATACAGAGAAAGATAAAGATATTTTATTGCAATTCTTATTTACGATGGAAATTGAGCCTTATTTAGGAAAAGAGGAACCTACAGTTATTTATCATTTTCCAGCCTCACAGGCATTATTGGCTAAAATTAGTAAAGAAGATAATAGAGTTGCAGAACGTTTTGAAGTTTATTTTCAAGGTATTGAATTAGCTAATGGTTTTTGTGAATTAACTGATCAGGAAGAACATAAAAAACGTTTTGAAAATGACAATAAAATTAGAAAAAAAATTGGGTTACCTATACGACCAATAGATAAATATCTTTTGGCGGCATTGCATCAGGTTATGCCTGATTGTTCTGGTGTAGCTTTAGGTATTGATCGGTTACTTATGTTAGCTTTAAAAATAGAAACAATTACTGATGTTATGTCTTTTTCTATAGAACGTGCTTAAAATAATTTTGTTAGATATAGGTATTAATTTTATTTTTTAATGAATAAAAGCAATATGTGATTTAAATATAAAATCATGAAGTACCAAGTACTAATAAAATATAGGTAATTTGCAAAAATAACAATTTGTATGAGTGAAAGTATTATCTTAAATAAAGATTTGTTAATAAAATATTTTTATGATAAATATATAAATTTTAATAGTATTTATTTAAAATATTTATTTATGAACTGCTGTCTTTTATTTTTTGTGTTGAAAAATAAAATCTGTTATACTAAAAATCTTAATTTAATATATTATGATAAAACCATAGTATTTGTTGAAATATTATTTTTAAATATTAAAATTTTTTTGTAGTATAGAAAAATAAATTATATATTTTAAATCTTGTATTATAAATAAAAAAAGCATAATATATTTCTTAATAAATTTTTTTATTTGAATCACTATGTAAAAATTTGTATTCAGTATTTTATTCTATTTTATAACAAGTGTTTTGAGAGATATATTTATGTCATTTTTTTTTATGATTTTGATCAAATTCTTGACATACAAGGTTTACGTTGTCCTGAATCAATGATGATGATAAGAAAAAGAATTCGTCAAATGCATATGAATAAAAATTTGTTTATTATTTCTGATGATCCATCAATAATCGTAGATATCCCAGCTTTTTGTCGTTTTATGAAACATAAGCTTTTGTTAAAAGAAACTAAAAAATTACCGTATTGTTATTTGATTCTAAAAAAAAATAATTTTTATTAAAGCACTTCTTTTTATGGTAAATAAACATATTTTTATATTCAGCATATTGTTTTGTAATTTTTTGTTTTAAATTATTTTACTGTAATAAAGGTTGTATTATTTTATAATAACCTATAACATTCATTAAATTCAATATCAATAAAAGGTAATCTAATAATTTATTAAAAAGAAATAATTAATTTTTATGATTATTAAATTATATATTAAGTATAACTTTTTTAATTTTTATATAAATAATAAAAGTATTTTTATACAATAAAGTTTTTTAAAATTTTTGCTAAAAAAATATCAAATAATTTTTTAATTGTTTTTTAGTTACTAATAAATATTTGATTAATAATTTTTATAAAAAAAATTTAATATGATTTTTTATTTTTTAAAAAATAAAAAATAAAAATTTTAAGGTTATTTTATAAAATTTTTCTTAAAAATTTAATTACGAATGTAAATATAGTAATCTACTGTACCAGATTTTTTTTTGCGATGAAGGTTCCAATTAGGAGGTAATATATTTAAATTAGTTTTTATTGGTACTTCAATATAGATCCAACTATTTTTAGTTAACCATCCATTAATTTCTAATAACCATGCTGTTTTTTCTAACAAATTTTTATAAAAAGGTGGATCCAGGAAAACAATATTATATTTTTTTCCTGTTTTTGATAAATAATTTATTGTGTTATTTTTAATTACTTCTGCATTTTTTATTTCTAATGTATTTAAATTTTTTTTTAATTGAATAAACACAGAATAATTTATTTCAATTAAAGTTACTGAATCAGCATAATTAGACAGTGCTTCAATGGCTAAGGCTCCACTGCCAGAAAAACAATCAAGACAATAAGATTTTTTAATAACTGGTTTTAACCAATTAAATAAAGTTTCTCTAATTTTATTTTTGGTTGGTCGTAAATCTTTAGTATCTAAAACAGAAAGTGTACGTCCTTTCCATTTTCCACCAATAATACGAATACCTTTTAATTTATGATATTTTTTTTTCATTTTTTAGATCCATATTATGTATAGGTTTTTTAAATGGATTATTCAAATATATTTTTTAAAAAAATATTAATTCATTGTGATTCAATAAATTTATTGTGTAATATATTTTTAATCAAATGGAGTAATATACTAATATTATATTTTTTATAAAAAAGATATTTAATTAAATATTAATAGTTATATACAGCAAAAATTTTTAATTAAAAATTTTAAAAAAGATTTTAGATAGGTAAATAAAAATTATAAAATAATTTTTCTAGTTTTTGTAATTCAAAAACAAAAATATGCATTAATTTAAGAAAAAAATATTAATTTTACATTAGTGCAAAAAATAAAGTAATTAATTTGAAAAAATTAACCAAAAAATATAAAACTTTAATTAAAACAACTTTTTTGTTAAAACATAAATAGTTTTTATAAAACTAATCTATTAATTTTTAGAGAAATTAATAAAATTTATAAAATATTCTAAATAAACTTTTAAAGTTTATTTAGAAGAATGCAGAATATAAATATGGACATTTGCAATTTTTTATTCCATAAAACATATTTTTTTTTAAATCAATGTTAGAAATTTAATTTTAAATTAGTGATATATTAATATAAATAATACATCAGACTTTCAAATTTTTTAATTAATAATATTTTTTGCATAAAAAGCAAAGATACTTTATGGTTAATGATAAGAAGAAATTACTTACAGGTTATTTTTAGTTAATAAAAAAATTGTTGGTTTTTTGCAAATTACTTTATAAAATATTTTCAATGAAAAAATAATTATTGGTCAGTATGTTTTATATTCATATAAATTCATAATATGAATATATGATATTTTTTATAGAAAAATATTGAGAATGATAAAGATTTTATCTTCTTTTAAAAAGTATTAAAATATTTTTCTTATTTCTTAAAATTCTAGATGAGATTTGTAATTAGTTGTGTTTGAAATTATTGATTAAGGAAAATTTCAGTGAGTACATATTTTATTTTTATATATTACAAGTGGTTAGTATAATAAAAATTATTTAGTGGTGAATTTTTTTAAAAAAATAAAACTATAATCAAAATATATCTCATAAAAATATTATTTATTTTAAACTTTAAAACAGATTAAAATATAATTTATCAAGTTATTTTTTTATAAATTAGTAAATCTAAAAAAGATAATTTTTATAAAAACTGATATTAAAGAATACATTTATTTGCAGTTTTTCTAATGCATTAAAAATTTTAATTTTTCATTTTTAAATTAGTAAAAAAATATTTAAATAGTTAATTTTTTAAATTAACAGGTTTGTATTATTGTATTTGATTTAGAGATTATCTTAATGTAGTTTTTTAAAAAAAGTTCTTTTTTCTTAGATAGATCAATTTCTTACAATACCAGTTTATTATTTAATTATTTTTTACGATAATATTTCTGTGCTGTAAATTTTTTATAGATGCTACTTATTTTTTATCTCTATATTTTTTTATTATATACTAGATTATTTTTTGTACAAAAAAACATATTACTTCAATCAAATGAATTATTAGAAGGTGAATAGCAATGTTTAGATAAAATATTACTATTTTTAAATAAAAATTATTTGGTGTATTTTAGATGTATTCAAAGGTAATTTAGATGTTGTTTAATTTAAAAAAGGTTTCATAAAATATTTTTTGATAGTTTTAATAGCTACTAATAATTTATGATTTATAGAAAAAATTACACAATTATAAATTTATATAAATAATGATATAACTTAAAGATTATAATAACAATTAAAAATTTTACTATTAAACACTTTAATATTAAGATAGTAAGAAAATATTAGAGAAAAAAGTTAGGTAATCTGAGTTAAATAAATTTTGAATATTTTTTTAATGTTGTAGAAGAATCATTTTAAAAATAACTTTAATTATGATTTTTATAACATTATTAATTTTTTTGTTTTTTTTAGAAAGTATTTTATAAAAATGATATTTTAAAATTATAAAGTATTATAAATATTTATTATTTATCAAAAGAATTAGTAATAAAATTTAGTAATTAAATTTTATGTTTGAATTTATTTTTAAAATTTTAGATTATCTATGAAAAATATTAAAATTAAAACTAATTTTAAAGACTTTAAATTATTTGTAAATATACGGGGGTGAATAACTAAATCAACAGGAATAAAAAATGTATAATTATATTTTTCTTTATTTTCCTGTATTAAATAATTAGTCAGTAACATATTATTTTTTAGGTATATCATTATTAATACAGTATTTTTAGTAATTAGTGATAATCTAAAATACAATATTTTTTTATAAAAAACTATATAAGAAAAATAAAGTCTTTTGTATGTTTTTATGTTAAAATATTATAGAAAAATAGTTTTTCTAGTTTATTCTATTCATGATACTTTTAAAATTTTTAGTTTTGGAGGTTGATGATAAAATAAAAATTAAAACAGTTCTATTTGATATCAATTTTTATCATTTTTGACTGTATTAAATGTAATATGATTGTTTTTTGATAATGATGAAAAAAATAATTTAACTAAAAAAAATATTATTAAATGTTAATTATTAAAAGTATTGTACAGTGTAGTAAGAATCATTCTTATTCTTTTAAATATAATATTTTCAAGTTTTTATCTTATTAATTTAATTAATTTGTAATTAATTTATTATTTTTTTGTATTTTTTGATATTATGAAATCAAATTAAAAGACTTACCATATCTATAACGTATTTAATTTTCTAGATGGACATATATAATTTTTTTAAAAATTACTTTTGTTTTATTGACTTTATTCAATTTATAAAGAGGATATTAATGATAAAGGATATGCAATCATTGGCATTAATTCCACAAGGTAGTATTGAAGCTTATGTAAGATTAGCTAACGCTTATCCCATACTAACAATAGTAGAAGAACAAAAATATGCTAAAAAACTGTATTATTATGGCGATTTAAATGCAGCTAAACAACTTATACTGTCTCATTTGCGATTTGTAATTCATATTGCACGTAATTATTCTGGTTATGGATTACCTCAAGCAGACCTGATCCAAGAAGGTAATATTGGATTAATGAAAGCTGTTCGTCGATTTAATCCCGATATTGGTGTACGGTTAGTTTCTTTTGTTATCCATTGGATTAAAGCTGAAATTCATGAATATGTATTACGTAATTGGAGGATAGTGAAAGTAGCAACTACCAAAGCACAACGTAAATTATTTTTTAATTTGCGCAAAAATAAAACACGAATCGGTTGGTTTAATCAAAACGAAGTGAATATGCTTGCAAAAGAATTAGGAGTTAGCAGTAAAGATGTTCGTGAAATGGAATCCAGGATGTCCGCACAAGATATGGCATTAGATATTAATGACAATAGTGATAATGCTGAACACGCTATTTTTGCACCTGCTTTATATTTACAAGATAAATCTTCTGATTTTGCAGGTAGTATTGAAGAAGATAATTGGGAAAATTATGCTACTGACAAATTAATGCAAGCACTCAGTACTTTAGATCAGCGCAGTCAGAATATTATTCGTGCACGTTGGCTTGATGAAGAAAATAAGATTACTTTGCAAGATTTAGCCGATAAATATAATGTATCTGCCGAACGTATACGGCAATTAGAAAAAAATGCAATGAAAAAAATTCGGTTAGTTTTAGAAACTTAGGAAAGGTATTTTGCGATGATTTTATATTTTTTTCATATTTTGATATATTTATTAAATTATTCCATATTTTTTTAATTTTTTGCGTAAGGTTCCACGATTGATGCTTAATATTAATGCAGCTCTTGTTTGATTTCCTTTAGCATATTCCATTACTATATCCAGTAATGGTTTCTCTACTTCAGAAAGCACTAATTTATATAAGTTACGTATATTGTGATTATCAAGTTGAGAAAAATAGTTTTGAAGTGCCTGTTTAACTGAATCACTTAATGGTTTTTGAATTTTGTTTTCTAACAAATTTGTGGTACTTACTGTTGTTAATGAAAAAAATTTTTTGTATTCTTCTAACATAATTTTATTGCTCTTTTAAAAATTAAATAGGAAATTATTTGAATATATAAATACTATCATCTTTTGTTTTTTAATTTTTTATATTTTAAATTTTTTTGTAAAGCTGATTTTATTTTTGATTTTTTATTTGTATCTTTATAATATATCTGATTAGGGTATTTTATATACTAATATTTTTGCAATTTGTTTTTGCAAAAAAGAACTATTTAGTTATTAATTACAAAAAAAAGAAGAATTATTTTCACTATTTTTTATTTTTAAAATTATATCTTACTTATAAAGATGTTTTCATGATTTGTAATGATTTTATTCATGCATTATTAATTTTAAATTTATTTATTAATATTTACTTAGGTATTTTTGCTGTTTTTTATTACAAACGTTATACAAGTGTTTTTAATATATTGCAATCGTATGTTTTTTTTGCTAAAAAATATATTTTTTAGCAAAAAAACCTTGATAAATAAAAAGTAGTTTATTGAAAGATCAAGTATATAAAAAAATATTTACACTATTTTAAATAGTGCATTTTTTTATTTTAAAGTGATTATAATTTTTTTATTGTAATTTTAGATAAATTTAATAATTATTTATTATATAACATTCGAGATTTTTTAAAAAAATATAATTAATTTTATTTTATTATAAACATTTCAAATATATAGATAAAACCTAAAAAAGTTTTTTCTAATTAAAAATAATTTTTTGATAATTTTATTAATGATTTTTTTAGATAGTTTAATATTTTTTGCATTTATACTGGAGTAGTTTCTATATTCTCGAATAAAAATATTTTTTTTAAAAATATTATTTTTGTAGCAGTAACATAGATTATCTATTTTTTGTAATTTAATATTACTATTTTTTTAAAAGATAAAAATAAAATCAAGATAAAATAAAACTTATATTGTGAAATATTTATGTTACTGAAATAATATTTATAAATATAGCAAAAAAATTAATCTTTTGAGATTTTTTGTAAAAAAAATATTTTTTAACCATATAATTATATTATGTGCTTATGTAAAACTATTTTTTATTTAAAATAAAAATGTAGAATTTGTTATAGTTTATTAAATTACAAAATAAAAATTTTGGTAATATATAATATAAATAATAATAGAAAATTTTTATATCTAGTATATTTTATAAGAATTATTAGGTTGAATATAACTGATTTTTTATATAATTTAAAAGAAAGATTTTAAATATGTGATTTTTTAAAAAATACATTAATTATAAACAAATTATTCTACAATACAATATAAAAATTATTTTATAAAATAATGTAGAAGAATATTGTATCTCTCTATCTGATGTTTTTAGTAAACTGCTTCATAAAAAAGCTTTTTCATAAAAAATACTATAGAATAAAAAAATACAAAAATATTTTAAATATTTGATATATTATTTAATAAATATGAGAAATCTTTACTAATTATCTAAATTTAGTTTTATATTGTATATTATATTAATATTAAAATATAAGAGGCAATCATCAGCACAGAGATGCACGATATATAAAAGTAATGTACAGTTAAATTTTTATACATATTTATCTGTAATAAACTTTCAATTATCATGATAAATCTTTTTATGTTATACTATCAAGCCTTAATTTTAATTATTAAGAATGTTTTTAAAATATAAATTAAAAATAAGATTATAAAAAAATAAGTATATGTTTTTGATCATTGATTATGAAGAAATATCAAATACATTTTAACATGAATTTGTATAAAATTATTGGTTTTCTAAATAGTGAATATTAGTCCCCCCTTTTAAAAAATTTTTATCGCTCATAATTTTTTTCTGTGATTCTATGTTAGTTTTAATGCCATGAATAATTAATTCAGATAAAGCATTTTTCATACGTAAAATAGCAATTTCACGATTTTCGCCATAAGTAATTAATTTTCCAATCATGGAATCATAATAAGGTGGTACTGTATAACCTGTATAAATATGTGATTCCCAGCGTATACCCAAACCACCAGGAATGTGTAGTCGAATGATTTTACCTGGGCTAGGTAAAAAAGTTTTTGCATCTTCTGCATTAATCCGACATTCGATAGAGTGTCCATGAATTTTAATATCTTTTTGTTTTATAGATAATGGTAAACCAGAAGCAATTCTTATTTGTTCTTTAATGAGATCAATTCCTGTAATCATTTCAGTAACAGTATGTTCAACTTGAATTCTAGTATTCATTTCAATGAAGTAAAACTTTTGATTTTCATATAAAAATTCAAATGTTCCAGCACCACGATAGTCAATATCAAGACAAGCTTTTACACAACATTCACTAATATTTTTTCTTATATCTATTGGGATATCTGGTACAGGTGCTTCTTCAATGACTTTTTGATGACGACGTTGCATTGAACAATCACGTTCTGACAAATAAATTGCATTACCTTGCCCATCAGAAAGCACTTGAATTTCGATGTGTCTTGGATTTTGTAAAAATTTTTCTATATAAACCATACTGTTATTAAAAGCTATTTTAGATTCAGCTTGTGTTAATATAATTGCTTGTTCTAGTTCATTTTCATTACGTACAATGCGCATACCACGGCCGCCACCCCCAGCTGATGCTTTAATAATTATAGGATAACCAATTTGTTGAGTAATATTTTTATTAATTTTTATATTTTTTCCTAAAGGTCCATTAGATCCAGGAATGCAAGGAATACCTGCTTTTTTCATAACTTGAATAGCAGATAGTTTATCACCCATAAGACGAATAGTTTCTGCTTTAGGTCCAATAAATATAAAACCAGAACATTCTACTTTTTCAGCGAAATCGGCATTTTCAGATAAAAAACCATAGCCCGGATGAATTGCTTCTGCATTGGTAATTTCTGCAGCAGAAATTATTGATGGGATATTAAGATAGCTTTCAGATGATGGGGCGGGGCCTATACAAACAGTTTCATCAGCAAGTAATACATGTTTTAAATTACGGTCAGCTACAGAATGCACTGCAACAGTTTGTATTTTTAATTCTTTACAAGCACGTAAAATACGTAAAGCAATTTCACCACGGTTAGCAATAACAATTTTTTTAAGCATAAAATGCCTCATTATTCGATGATAATTAATGGTTCATCAAATTCAACAGTTTCTCCATTTTTTACAAGAATTGCTTTTACTACACCTGATTTATCTGTTTCAATTTTATGCATCATTTTCATGGCTTCTACAATACATAAAGGATCACCTATTTTAACTATTTGTCCGATTTCAATAAATGGTTTTGTTTTTGGAGTTGGAGCTCTATAAAATGTACCAACCATCGGAGAACGAAGAATATAACCAGTAATTTCTGTTTTTTTTTCATTAATCGTATCTATTTTTTTAGGTAAAGTTTGATTCGGTGTAATCATATTTGTTGAAATTGGTTGTTGTGTAATTGATGTTGCCATATGTTTTGGTTGAAAATGTTCCATAATTTTACGACTAATGCGTACTGATTCTTCACCTTCTGAAATTTCTATTTCAGAAATATCAGATTTTTCAACAAGCTCAATTAATTTTCTAATTTTACGAATATCCATACATTAATTCCATTATTGTGTTATATTTTAAAATAAGATTAATTTAATTGTAAAAATTAAGTTTTAGTAATCTAAAAAATGCATTTTAAAAATATAATATTTTTTATTAATCATTTTTTATATTATTAATTTTAAATAAGAATTTGACTGCAGATTCTAATGCAAAAATATAACCATCAGCATGAAATCCACAAATAAGACCTTTTGCGATATCAGAAAAATAAGAGTGATGTCTAAATTTTTCTCGTGAATAAATATTTGTAATATGAATTTCATAAAAAGGAGTTGCAATACTTAAAAGAGCATCTCTTAATGCAATACTGGTATGAGTGAATCCTGCTGGATTTATTATTATAAAATCAACTGTTTGTTTGGAACGATGAATTGTATTAATAAGTTCATGTTCAGCATTAGATTGAAAATGAGTTAATTTTATACCTAATGTTTTCGCTTTTTTAAAAGTTTTTTTTATGATATCCTGCAATTTAACATCACCATATAATAATTCTCTTTCTCCAATCATATTTAAATTAGGACCATTTAATATTAAAATATGAAATTTATGTACCATTTTTATAGCTCCAGATTGATTTTTTGCAAATTTTATATACAAATATTTATAATTTATCATTATTCCTTATAAATGAAAATTATTCTTTATAATAAAAAGAATGAGCATTATAAATATCTTTCAAAAATTAAGTAAAAATATATTCAATTTAAAAATGTAAATTTTTTATTCACTTAGTTACAATACTATTTTAAATTTTGTTTTTAGAAATGTTTCATAAGCTTAAGAAAGTTATTGTAATATAAATTTATGAAAATTATAGGATATGTGTTACAATATTAATATTATTAGTGTTTTATAATTCCAATTTATTATATAAATTTTATATTATTTATTTTTTTAAAAGATAATTAATAAGGCGATTAAAATAATTAATTTAGTATTATATTTTAATATTATTGTATGTATGTAGCATACGTAGTTTTAATGTTATTTCTTTAATGCAAGAAAAAAGATAATATTTTTAGTAATAAATATATGCATGCTTTATTTTAGTTTAATTTTTTATGATGCATATCATCGCTAATTTTATAAAAAAACTATTTTATTAAATAATTAATTTGAAAAATTATATTTTTGATATAAGAAATCTATATAATATAAAAAATATATTTTTTCTGAATTAAAGATAAATTTTAAAAAATATATCAGTAATTATTTCTAAATTATGTTGATAATATACAGTTTTTTGTTGTTTTCAATTTAAATTTTAATTTACAATTTAAGTTTTAATGCTCATTTTTTGATTTTTTTAAGATAATATTAATATTTTTAAAATAATTTTATTTCAAAGATAAAAATCTTAAATCATTAAAATCAAATGAATATGTTTAAATGTATTGATAATTATTTGTCATATTTTATACAAAATTTATTTTTGATCTTTTAGAAATAATTATTAATAATAAGATGTTTTTATTAAGAATCATTTTTATATGCAAAAAGCACGAAATTTTAAATTTGTTATTTTTCTATAATTTAAAATTTATATATTTTTATAAAAAATACATTAATGCTTAAAATTGATGCTTTTCGTGATTTAAAGTGATTAATAAAGTAAAAATCTATAAATATGTTTTCATTTTTAGGATTATTTTTTTATTATGTTAAAAAAAATTCGGGGTATGTTTTCAAATGATTTATCTATTGATTTAGGTACTGCCAATACTCTTATTTATGTTAGAGGACAAGGTATTGTATTAAATGAACCATCAGTGGTCGCTATTCGTCAAGATCGAGCAGGTTCGTCTAAAAGTGTTGCCGCAGTAGGTTATGAAGCAAAACAAATGTTAGGTCGTACACCAGGTAATATTGCGGCTATCCGTCCTATGAAAGACGGAGTTATTGCTGATTTTTATATTACTGAAAAAATGTTGCAGTATTTTATAAAACAAGTACATAGTAATAGTTTTATGCGACCAAGTCCACGTGTTCTAGTTTGTGTACCTGTTGGAGCGACCCAAGTAGAACGACGTGCAATAAGAGAATCTGCACTTAGTGCAGGTGCAAGGGAAGTTTTTTTAATTGAGGAACCAATGTCAGCAGCAATTGGTGCTGGTTTGCCTGTTTCAGAAGCCACTGGTTCTATGATTATTGATATTGGTGGTGGTACAACAGAAGTAGCTGTTATTTCATTAAATGGTGTTGTTTATTCAGCATCTGTGCGTATTGGAGGTGATAGATTTGATGAAGCAATTATTAATTATGTTCGCCGCAATTATGGTTCATTAATAGGCGAAGCAACTGCTGAACGTATTAAACATGCCATTGGTTCAGCTTATGCAATTGACAAAATTGAAATTGAGGTGCGTGGACGAAATTTAGCTGAAGGAGTACCACGTAGTTTTACTCTAAATTCAAATGAAATTCTGGAAGCATTTCAAGAACCATTAAGTGGTATTGTAAGTGCTGTTATGTTAGCATTAGAACAATGTCCACCAGAATTAGCTTCTGATATTTCTGAACGAGGTATGGTTCTAACTGGTGGCGGTGCGTTATTGCGTAATCTTGATCTTCTGTTAATAGAAGAAACCGGCATTCCTGTTATTCTTGCAGAAGATCCATTAACTTGTGTTGCACGTGGTGGCGGAAAAGCATTAGAAATGATTGATATGCACGGTGGTGATTTATTTAGTGATGATTAAAAATATAATTTAAATAAAAATTAATTGATTACAAATCATATTTTATTTTTTGCAATACTTTTTTCACTTTTTTGTTATAAAAATCATGAAACCGATATTTATTAAAGGATTATCGATAGAATTTCGCATTATTATTGCATTTTTTTTTGCAACTACACTCTTTTTTTGTGATCGTAATTTTAATGCTTTCAATAAAGCTCGTAGTTATTTAGAAACAGCACTTACTCCATTATATTTTTTAATTAATTATCCTCGAGAATTTCTTGATAATATTTCAGATACCTTTATACAAAAAAAACAAATTCTTTTTGAAAATCATGCATTAAAAAAAGAAATTTTGCTTAAAAAAGCAGATAATTTATTACTTGAACAACTGAAACAGGAAAATTCTAAATTACGTACACTTTTAGAATCTCCTTTACGTCAACGTGAAAATATGATGGTAACTCAAGTATTATCTGGTTTGCACACTCCCTATCGAGACCAAATTATGATTGATAAAGGTTTATACGATGATGTTTATGAAGGACAGCCTGTAATTAGTGATAAAGGTGTTGTAGGACAGGTAATTTCAGTTAGTCAATTTAATAGCCGTGTTTTATTAATTTGTGATATTACTCATGCATTACCTATACAAATATTACGTAATGATATTCGGGTAATTGCAGCAGGTACAGGATGTAGTGATGATCTTCAACTTGAACCTGTTCCTGATAATACTGATATAAGAATTGGTGATGTGATAGTAACGTCTGGTTTAGGTGGTCGATTTCCAGAAGGTTATCCAGTAGCTATTGTTTCTTCTGTAAAATATGATTTTCACCGTGCGTATATGATTATTCGTGCAAAACCTAGCGCGAATTTACAAAGATTACGTTATCTTTTGTTGTTATTAGGAAGTTCTAATGAAGTTGATAATTCCTTATCAGAATCAAAAGTATATGAAGTTAAAGATAAGGGCGTGATAAATATTTTCCCTGATATTTTTTCCAGTAAGAAAAAAGTCATTGAAAATGATATAACATTAAATAATATAAAAAATCAAAAAAACAATCCTCCATAAAAGTAATAAAAATGTTTTTAAAAAAATTTATAGAAAAAATAAAACAACCTATGGAACATAAAATGAATCAAAGCGATGGTAGTAGATCGTGGGTTATTTGGTTATCTTTTTTGGTTGCAATAATTTTAGAACAAATGCCTTGTCCAAAACAATTTATTTATTATAGACCAACATGGTTAATGTTAATTTTGATTTATTGGGTTATGGCTTTGCCACACCGAATTAGTGTAGGCAGCGGATTTTTTTTAGGACTTATAATGGATTTAATGCAAGGTATAACTTTAGGTATACACGCATTAACTAATAGTATGATTTGTTATTTAGTATCTTATAAATATCAACTTTTTCGTAATATGGAAATATGGCAACAATCACTTGTTGTTGTTGGATTATCAGTAATAATGAATTTTACTATATTTTCAATAGAATTCGTTTCTTCTGTGGTATTATTTCATCCTCAAATATTTTTAACTTGTTTAATAAATGGTGCTTTCTGGCCATGGATATTTGTATTTTTAAGAAAAATTAGACGTCGATTTTTAATGCGTTAAATTAATTTTTTATAAAATATTAATTAATTTAAACATTAATTTTAATGGGTATTAATATTATTTTTATCGCATCACAGATTAATACAGAACATGTTTTTAATATTGCAAAAAAAATATATATAGAAAAAATATATAATGCATAATTTTATTTTTTATGAATATGCAAATTATGTTTTTTTTAACAAATTTTAATAATGGTTAAAAAATAACGTTAATAGTTTGCTTTTATTAAATTTTATTTAGTATTATACTTACAAAAAATATTTGAGGAATTTTTCTTTTATATAAAATTTTAAATTCTATAAAAAAGAAAAATAATGTATAAAAACTATTTTTTACAAAAAATAAATTTAGTAATATATAAATCACGTATTTATAATTAATTCAGTATTTATCAATTAGAGAATTTAATAGGTGCTTTTGTATAATTTTATAAAAAAACCTAATTTATTTTTAAATTATATTTATAAAATATTATAAAATTATTAAAAATATTTTTATATCATTATTTCATACGTTTATGTTAAATAATTAATTTTTAAGTTTTTTTAATAAATATCAAAACAAAAAAAATAAAATTTTTTATAAGTTTATAATTAAAAAAGATTTATTAGATTCTTTTTGATTAAATTGATATCTTTAAATTATAATCTTATTTTTATAATTTTATTTAATTGAATTAATTATATTATAATTATAGTCAATAATAGGATTAATTTTTTACGAAGATTTTAATTAAAACAATTTTTTTATATTATATATTTTAAAAGTGTTTTTGAATGATTAATATCATTCTTTGGATATTTTTATTTCTAAAAATCATGTTTATATTATATATAAATTTAAGAGTTTTTTATCAAAATTTCTTAAGTATATCTCTTTAAAAGATCAAATTAAATCACTCTTTAATCTGAGAAAATTTAATATCGTATAATGCAAGATAAACTATTATAAAAACTTTTTTGCAGGAAAATATTGAGTGAAAAAAATAGTTAAGTTATTAGTATACAGAATTAAAGTTATACTAGTTATATTTTTTTTGTTTTTTATTGCATCCCACCTTTTTCTTTTGCAAATTAATTTATACAAAGATCAATTTGAAGAAAATATGCATTTGTTAACTGGGATCCCATTAAAAATTAAAGATTTTAAAATAAAATTTACTTTTTTTCGACCAATATTTATTTTTTCTGATGTTAGCCTTTTTTCTGAAAAAATAAATGTTAAGATCAAAAAAATAACATTTTTATTAGATATATGGCGTTCACTATTTTATTTTGATTTATGTTTTCAAGAAATTAGTTTATATCAATTAAATTTTAGTTATTATACACCTTTAAATGTTATTAGTGAAGCTAATTTTGATTATTTTAAATTAGATATTTTTAGTAATGTTTTCTTTAAGAAAATTCATTCATTAATTCTTAAAGATAGTTATATAAATTTTTTATCCCCTTTTTTAGAAAAAAGAAGATTAAATATTCCAGAATTTATATGGTTAAATAAAAATGACCATCATTTAGCAGAAGGTGTAATAAATTTTGATCTTTTTGAAAAAAAAACAGATCAGAATATCATCCAAATTAAAATTAATTTTTACCATAAAAGTAATAATATAAATAAAGGCATGGTATATTTACATGGTAATAACGTTAATTTATATCCCTGGTTGAATTGTTTGGTAAATAGCAAGATACATTTAGAAAATTCAGTGTTTAGTTTTTCTAGTTGGATTGTAATTAAAAATAATCGTATTGAAGATGGGCAGATATACTTCGATAAGGGAAGTGTAAATTGGAACTTAGATCAAGAAAAACACCAAATATCTTTTAAAGATTTATATTTGAGTATAAAACATCAAAAACAGAATTGGTTTTTTTATATTCCAAATTTACAAAATTTTACAACAGATCAAAAAAAATGGCTTGAAGGTCAAGCATCTTTTTTTTATTTTTCAAAGTCAGAAAGAAATCGAAATCAAGATCATTGGAAAATACTACTCAATAATATTGAATTAGAGTATTTAAGATCTGTTTTTACTATTTTTTCTTGTTTGATGCCTGATTTTATCAATAATTTTAAAAAATATAAACTAAAAGGAAACATTGTTAGATTACTATTAGATGTTACACCTAAATATCCAGAAAAAACTTTAATTGATATTACTTGTAATGATATGAGTTTAATAAATTTTAAAAATATATTTTCCATTGATCATTTTAGTGGATCATTTAAAGGGGGTTATCTAGGAGGGATATTTTGCTTTAATTTATATAATAGCAAAATTGAATACAGATCAATGTTTCAAATACCATTATGTATTTCTAGTGGGTATGGAACAATTTTTTGGTCTAGAAAAGATAAATTAGATGTAATTTTAGGTAAAAATATAAACTTAAAAGCAAAATCATTATGGATTAATGGTGATTTTCGTTATTTGATAGACAATAAAAATCAATCCATGTTAAGTGTTTTAGCTGGTGCAAAATTAAAAAATATTGGTGATGTTTGGCATTATTTTCCTCAACCGTTTATAGGAAAAAAGTTAAATGATTATTTAAAAAAAACCATTATTGCTGGCCATGTAGATGAAGCAGCTTTGTTATTTCATGGTAACCCCCATAATTTTTCTTTTAAAGAAAATAATGGACAATTTCAAGTTTTTATACCTTTACGATCAGCAATTGTTCAATATAAAAATAATTGGCCTAAAATTTTAAATTTAGATGTTGATTTAAATTTTGAACGAAATAGATTGCATATATCTTCTAATAGAATAAAATTAGGCAATATAGACATATTAGACATTAACGGAAATATCACTGGTTATGGTCATTCAAAATTATTAATAAGATCAAAAGTTAATGGTGATACAGAAGGTTTACGAAATTATTTGATTCATACACCTATTAAAAGAAAAATTATTAAGATATTAAATTTAGTAAAAATATATGGCAAACTTACTGGTCAATTAATGCTTTCTATCCCTCTTGAAGAATACTCTCATACTTTTATTTTTAGTGGAAGAGTAGGTTTTAACAAAAATGATATTCATATTTTTAATAAAAAAATTAAAAAATTAACTGGGTATATTTATTTTAAAAATAGCAATTTTGAAAGTAAGAAATTATCTGCTGAATGGTTTGGACAACCTGTGAATTTAAGATTAAAAACAATAAAAACAAAAAAAAATTATTATATTAATATTAATTTTTCTAGTAATTGGCAAGTTGATAAAATTTTTATTTTGCCAAAATTTATTACACGTTATTTATCTGGAATTACTACTTCATATGGAAAAGTATCTATTAACATTCCACTTTAAAATGATATTAACAAAAAATAAATTGTATCAGTTATTTTACATAATAATTTAGAATATGAAAATATTCTGCTTCTTTATGGTGATATTTAAAAAATAAAAGAATCTTCTAATACAAAAATTAATCTTTAAAGAAATATTAATAAATTTTTAGTGTACAATTAAATTCTTTTAAAATTTTACTTTTTATAATAAGCAATCAGAATTTATTGATAATAAGATTCGTTTATTAATAGGGATTATTTCATTTAGAATAAAAAAAATTTTGTTACTGATATTACTATAATTCACATTTTAAAAATATTTTTTGTAAATCAACACTAATAATATGATGTCTGCTTTTAATGCAATTGATGAATAATAAAAATTATAGTACATAATGATAAGTTAAAAACAGTTTTTATATTTTTTAATAAAAATTCTGAAAAACAAAACTTTATTATCTATAATATAAAATATGATCAAGAAATTTAAAAAAATTTAAAAATTTCTTTCTAAGAAACTAATATTATGAATAGCTTAAATTTAGATATTTATTATTCAGAATTTTTATTCTGATGATATAAGTTTAAGTAGAAATTTTACGTAAAAACAACAAAAAAGAAAAACAAATTTTCAAAACAAAATTTTTAATAAATAATGTTATTAATTTAAAAATTTATGGAATATGAAATGCTAAAACAAATATCATAAAATATTTAAAAAAAATTTTAAGAGTAAAAATAATGATTTACCGGTTTATTTAGGTATAATTTTGAATATTATAATAAACACTATTTAAAATTAATTTAATTTATATTTTTTTAGATAAATATACTATCAAAATTTGATATTAATTATTTAAATAATGACTGCAACACTAATTTAAAGTAAAGTTTTTTAAAATAGCTGCACTTCGCTTAAAAAATCTTAATCTTGATAGATTTTGATATAATTTATAAATCAAAATATTACTAATGTATTTAATAATATCCAATTTAATTTGATTCTTTTTATAGAAAAAGATAAAAAATCTTTTATAGTATATTTATTTTGTATAAATCCAATATTTTTTAATAAAATTATCAGGTGTTATTTTAAAATTAAGAAGTCATAAAAATATTAAAAAAGTTATAACAAATATTATAATCAAAATTATAAAAATTAATATTTATATTTTTTTTGACGTTCTATAAAAAAATTAAATGTAATAAAAATGAGTGAATTAATATGAGTTTGAATATCGTTACTGAACATTTTCTAACATCAAACAATTTAAATTATCAACATCTTCAGGATGTTTTAGAATTACTTACAGAAAAAAAAATAAATTATGCTGATCTTTTTTTTCAATCAATTTTTCATGAAAGATTGGAATTAGAAAACAAAATTATCAAGACAGGTTATTATAATATTGATGAAGGTGTTGGTATTCGTGTTATTGATCATAATAAAACAGGATTTTCTTATACTAATGAAATAAGTGCAGAAACGTTATATAAAAGTGCACGCACAGCATGTAGTTTTTTAAATAAAAAAAACGAAAAAAAAAAGTGTATTCTAAATAATGTTCATTTTAAATCTGTATATCCTGCAAGTAATCCATTAGAATTGATACATCAGGAAGAAAAAATAGCATTTTTACAACATATTGATAAAGTTGCAAGATCAGAAGATTCAAGAGTAAAAGAAGTTAATATTAATCTATCAGGAATTTATGAACATATTTTGATTGTAGCAACAGATTCGACATTAGCTGCTGATCTGCGTCCATTAGTATCTTTATCTATTAAAGTGTTCGTTGAAGATAAAGGAAAACGTGAATGTGGCTCTAGCGGGTGTGGTGGTCGTTATGATTATCAATATTTTTTTAAAAAAAATGAAGGTGCAGTTTTAGTAGAATATTATGTTAGAGAAGCTGTAAGAATAGCATTAATTAATCTTGAAGCTATCCCTGCCCCAGCAGGGAGAATGCCTGTCGTATTAGGGGCTGGTATGCCAGGTATTTTATTACATGAAGCAGTAGGACATGGTCTTGAAGGTGATTTTAATCGTCGAGAGACTTCTATTTTTAGTAATCAATTAGGAAAAAAAGTTGCTTCGGAACTTTGTACTGTTGTTGATGATTCTACATTATTTGGTCATAGAGGATCTTTGGCAATTGATGATGAAGGTGTGCCAGGTAAATATAATGTTTTAATTGAAAATGGAATTTTAAAAAAATATATGCAAGATAAAATGAATGCACGATTGATGGGTACTTTTTCAACTGGAAATGGAAGACGTGAATCTTATGCACATTTACCTATGCCTCGTATGACTAATACTTATTTATTAGCAGGAAAATCAATGCCTGAAGAAATTATAGATAGTGTGCATCGAGGTATTTATGCACCTACTTTTTCTGGTGGACAAGTTGATATTACTTCTGGAAAATTTGTATTTTCAACTTTAGAAGCTTATTTAATTGAAAAGGGAAAAATTACCAAACCTATAAAAGGAGTCACATTAATTGGATCTGGTAAAGATATTATGCAGCAAATTTCAATGGTTGGCAATGATTTAAAAATTGATACTGGCATTAGTACCTGTGAGAAAGAAGGTCAAAGTATTCCTGTTGGAGTAGGTCAACCAACATTGAAGCTGGAAAGTATAACTATTGGTGGAACAGAAATATAATTTTTGTATAAAATTAATTAAAAAAATATTTTTGATAATTTTATTATGACATTTTTTGTGAATTTTTATTATTTTATATGTAATAAAATTACTTATATTTTTTGTAGTTTTTTATTAAAAAATTCTTGAAATAGTATTTTAATTATAAGCTAAATTTAAATTTCTGATAAAATAAATAAAAAGCTTATAATATAGTTTATATATTTTGGATGAAAATAATGAATTTTATAGAAAAAATTTTATTACAACGTAAAGAATTAGAAGAAAAAGTTGCATTTGCATTATCCATAGCAAAAAAGAAATGTGATGCAGCAGAGGTACTTATTAATACAATAAAAGGTATTCATGTTAGCACACGTTTTGGTAAAATTGAAAATATTGAATTTAACAGCGATAATATATTTCATATTATAGTGTATTATAAAAAATGTAAAGGAATTGCATCTTCTACTAATTTAAATCTAAAAATAATTCAAAACACTGTAAAATCAGCTATTGATATTGCTAAATATACGTCAGAAGATCCTTTTGTAGGTTTACCAGACATCGATCTCTTGGCTTATGAAGCAATAGATTTAAAATTATTTCATCCATTTGATATGGATGTTAAAAAAGCAATTAAATTAGCTAGTCAAGCAGAAATTTCTGCTTTAAAAACAGATAAAAGAATAAAAAATACGGAAGGTGGGCATTTTAATAGTCATTATGGAATTAGAGCATTTGGCAATACTGCTGAAATGTTACAAAGTTATTGTTTAAGTCAACATTCATTATCAAGTTGTGTGATTGCTCAAGAAAATAATTCGATGGAAAGAGATAATTCTTATACTGTAGCACGTCGATTAGAAGATTTACAATCACCTAAATTGGTTGGCTCTAATGCTGCTAATCGAGCTTTATCACGTCTTTATCCAAAAAAAATATCAACGATGAAAACTGCAGTTATTTTTGTTGCAGAAATAGCTGCTGGATTTTTTTATCATTTAGTGAATTCTATTAGTGGTTATAATATCTATCGGAAATCGTCTTTTTTGTTAAACGATCTCGGTAAAAAAATTTTTCCTTCTTGGTTAACCATTCAAGAAAAACCACATTTAATTGGTGGTTTAGCTTCTTCTCCTTTTGATGATGAAGGAGTAAAAACCAATCAATGTAATATTGTTGATCAAGGAATATTACAAACATGGTTGTTAAATAGCTATTCTGGCCGTAAATTGGGTTTGAAAAGTACTGGTCATGCTAGTGGTATTCATAATTGGTGTATTACACATCAAGAATTAGATTTTAATGCTTTATTAAAAGAAATGTGGAAAGGATTAGTGGTAACTGAATTAATGGGACAAGGAGTTAGTTTAATAAATGGCAATTATTCTAGAGGGGCTTGTGGATTTTGGGTAGAAAGTGGAGTAATACAGTATCCTGTTAGCGAAATTACCATTGTAGGCAATTTAAAAGATATGTGGTCTAATATAGTAATGATAGGGAATGATATTGAAACTCGTGGGAATATTCAATGTGGTTCTGTATTTTTATCAGAAATTTTTGTTTCTGGATTATAATATTTTTTATAAAAAGATCATAGCATTTAGATATTATATATAAATAATTCGTATAAATAATTTATAAAATATATTTTTTAAATATAGTTCTAATTTGTTAAAAAAAATTATGTTATATACCTCTCAGTTATATTTTTTTCTAGAGTTCGGTGGCGGGATTGCACATTTTTACCTTGAGATTGAAAATAATTTGCTAATTTTTCTGCTATATAAACTGACCGATGTTTTCCTCCCGTACAACCAATAGCAATAGTTAAATAACTGCGATTATTGGATTCTAACATTGGTAGCCATAATTCAATATAACTACGTGTTTGATAAATAAAATTATGTACTTCTATATGTCGATTTAAAAAATCAGCAATAGGACGATCTAAACCAGTCATTTGACGTAATTTTGGATTCCAATGTGGATTAGGTAAAAAACGTACATCGAATACATAATCAGCATCAATTGGGATACCATACTTAAAACCAAAAGATTCAAAGACCATAGTAATTTCACGCTTTTTTTTTCCTAATAAATGTGCCCGTAGTATTTCAGCTAATCCGTGAACAGACATATCAGAAGTATCTATAATTAAATCCGCTCGTGATCGTAGTGATTCTAATAATTTATTTTCTGCATCAATAGCATTTTCTAATGATAAATTTTGATTAGAAAGTGGATGAAGTCGGCGTGTATCACTGTATCTTCTTATTAGTGTATTGTGGCTTGCATCAAGAAAAAGTATTTTAGGAAAAAAAACTGATAATTTCTTAAAAATTTGTTCAAAAATTATTGGATTTTCTGGCATATTCCGAATATCAATACTTACAGCAGCAAAAGTTTTTTGTTTGGTTAAAGTAGTTATTAATGCTGGTAATAAAATTACCGGTAAGTTATCAACACAATAAAAACCCATGTCTTCTAGTGCTCTTAAAGCAACAGATTTACCAGAACCAGAACGCCCACTGATTATCATCAGGACCATGAGTAGTAATTATTACCCCTTAAATTTTTCCCATAATTACTGAATATTTATTTGGTATCCCTTTAAAAATTATATTTATTCAATAATGAATTTATATAGTTCCTCATTACTTTGTGCAGATCGCAATCGACGACATAAGTTTTTATTTGTAAATTTTTTAGCAATTAAAGAAAGTGTATCTAAATATGTATTACACGCTTCTGAAGGAACAAGTAATGCAAATAATAAATCAACTAATTGATTATCAATGTCGTCAAAAATAATTGTTTGATTTAGATGAAGCAATACGCCTATCGCTTTAGATGAATTGCTGTTATATATTTTTCCATGAGGAATAGCTATTCCTCCACCTATAACAGTATTACCAACTTTTTCACGCGTTAATAATGCATTAAAAACTATATTTATAGGTATATTCAGTACATTTGCAGATACTTCACTAACAATTTCTAGCGCACGTTTTTTGCTTGTACAATGCACATTATTTAATGTACATGATTTTGTTAATAACGATTTTAATGATATCTTTTCTTCATTGTTCATTATTTTTATTGAGTTTTTTGCTAAACTATGATTATATCAGATATTTATGATTTATTCTGATCAGAAAGCAGAAATATATTATCATGGATGATATATATTATATGATCATATCTTTTTTATTATGTATTTCATTGTATTTTTTATAGTAATAACTATATAAATATTTTTTATTGTAGTAACTTTTTCAAAGTTTATTTGTATTAATTTTTTATTTTATGTATAATACCTAAAATAATATATATATATTTTTTTTAAAAAAACCAATAGTATTTTTTTTAAAAAAATATTATTTTAAATTTTTTTTATTTAATTACATTATTTTTTATTACATAAAATTTTCTACAAAAATATTAACACATATAAAAATATTTTATTTTGATATTTATCATGTGATAAAAAAAATCAAATTTTTGTTAAGAAAATAAAATATATATTTGAGATTATAAAAAAATATATAAAAAGTATAAGTTATTTAAATTACTCAGATATAATAAATTTTATTATAAAATTAATATTATATAAGATTTTTTGTTAATATAAAAAAAATATTATATTTTATAAATATCATAAGAATTTTTTATATAAATATCTGGTTTTTAAAAAATATTGAGTTTATCAAAACGATAAAATATTTTTGCAAAAAATAAAATTTTTTTAAGAATTACTCAATCTGCTGTCAAAATATCAATATCATAAGATATTATAATAATTAGCTTAAATGTATTAAACTCGAATAAGTTACTAAATTTATGATATATAAATTTTTTACTTAAATTAAATTGCTTTTAAATTTTAAAAAAATACTTTTTATCAATGGTTTATATCAATTTAGTTATTTTTATTTTTATAGACAATTCTTTAATTTTTAAAAAATTTAAAAAATATCGCTGTATGTATTAAAATATTATAATATTAATATGTTTTAACTTTATTTATATTAAAAGTTTTATATGAATATTTAACAATTTTTATAAAGAAAATATTAAAAATAAATCATATATGTTATAATTTATAGTATATAATTAATATATAAAATTTTATTTTAAAGTCGAAAATCTTCTCCTAAATAAACACGTTTTACTTGTTCATTTTTTAATATTTCTTTAGGAGCTCCATGTGCAATAAGATGACCTCTACTAACAATATATGCACGTTCACAAACATTCAATGTTTCTCTTACATTATGATCTGTTATCAACACTCCTAATCCATGTTCTTTTAAATGTTGAATTATTTTTTTTATATCTAATACTGATATTGGATCTACACCAGCAAAAGGTTCATCTAAAAGAATAAATTTAGGATTAGCTGCCAAAGCACGAGCAATTTCTACACGACGTCTCTCTCCACCAGATAAAGATTGACCTAAATCATTTTTTAAATGACTAATACTAAATTCTTTCATTAAATTGTTGATACATTTTTGTTTTTCTTTACATTTTAAATCTTTTCGTATTTCTAATACTGCCATTAAATTTTCATAAACAGTTAAACGTCGAAATATAGAAGCTTCTTGTGGTAAATAACCTATTCCTTTGCGAGCACGTTCGTGAAGAGGAAGTAAACTAATATCTTCATCATCAATACTTATTGTGCCTGTATCACGAACTATAATGCCGACGACCATATAAAAAGTTGTTGTTTTGCCTGCACCATTTGGACCTAATAAACCCACAATTTCACCTGAATTTACTTCTAGACTCACATCTTCAACAACTTTATGATTTTTGTATTTTTTTGCTAAATGTTTTGCAATTAATTTAGCCATTTTTATTAATTTTGTTTTTCATTGTAGAAAGTTTTTCTTGTAATTGATAAGGTAATAATACAGTTGTTACTCTTTTGCCTGTATTACTAAAAGCCTCCATTTTTTGGGTTTTGATTAAATAAGTAATTTTATCGCCTCTAATGTTACTATCTAATTGTTCAAGGTAAGCATTACCAGTCATTATAATGCGTTCTTTTTCCATTTCATAACGTATAAAATCACTATGTCCTTGAATTGGTTTACCATATTCTTGTAATTGATAAAAAGTAACAGGTGTTCCGTAAGCTTCAAGAATTATTTTTTTAGTGTTATGATCAGCATAAGTGATAATTACTTTATTAGCTCTAATATCAATACTGCCTTGTTTTATAATAATATTTTTTGTAAATATAGTAATATTTTTTTCTAAATTTAGTAATTGTTTAACTGCATTAATATAAATTACTTTTTTAGAATCATGTTTAAGAGCTATAGCTGATAAACTAAATGTTAGTATTATACTCATAATTATTGCGTGTAAATTTATAAAGATGTTGTGTATTAATATCATTATTATTTGATTTTTTCTTTATTAGATTGTTAACATTAGTCGAGTGTTTCGTAATAAGTTTTTACATTTTCACTTAATTCTGCAGTACGTTTTTTTATATTACCATGCATTTTCATGCTTACCGTTTTAAAACCATTCCCAATGATTATGACGCGATCATTAGATGTGATATCTTGAGTTTTTAGATTAATAATAGAGTTTTTCATTAAAATATGTTTTAAATTTAAATTTTTGTTTAAACTATTAATTTGAACATCACCATGTAAATAGAGTATATGATCATCTGTCAATTTTGCTTGGTTGGCAGTTATTTTCCAAGTAGGTATATTTTTTGTGTTATAGATAGTTAATATTGGTTTTGTAAAACAGCTACTTTTATTATTAGAAAAGTAATATGCTTGATCTGTAATTAGTTTATAGACTAGCTTACCTAAAGAATCATAGATATGAGTAATAGAATTTATAGTTTGATAACTTGGTTGATGATTATCAGTTATTATTGGTTCTTTTAATTTATGCAAATTATTAAAATTCCAACCAATAATAGTTAAAATAATTAGTATCAGCATAATATTACAGAAAATTTTTGATTTTTGCATTACGTTTTTCTATTTATGAAGTTTTTTTAAAGAGCAAGCTTTTTTGTTTAAAATAAATATTTTTTAAAAAAATGAAGTTATTTAATTTTCGATATAAGCTATATAAAATTTTTAATTAACGTTTTTTTATTCTTTAAAATAAAGACGATTAAAATTATTTTTGATATTAAAATTAATCATATTTAAGCCATTATTAAAAATACTAATATTATTCTTTATTATATTATACCGGCTTGCAAAAGATCATGCATATGAATAACACCGATTAGTGTGTTTGATTTTTCTACTAATAATGAAGTAATATGATGTTCTTGCATCAAATTTAATGCATAAATTGCTAGAAGATTAGATTTAATTTTAATACCTCCAATTGTCATAACGTCCATAATTTTTGTATTGTTTAAGTCGATTTTCATCCCAAAAACGCGTCGTAAATCACCATCAGTAAAAATTCCTTCAATTTTATTTTTTTTATTGCAAATCACTACCATTCCTAATTTTTTGCGAGTAATTTCTATTAATGCTTCTTGTAATGTTGCATGTTTTGTTACGTGTGGGATATCTTTTCCTTTGTGCATTAAGTCACTGACATTGAGTAAAAGTTTTCGCCCTAATGTACCACCTGGATGAGAAAGTGCAAAGTCTTCAGCAGTAAAACCTCTAGCTTGGAGTAAACTTATAGCAATTGCATCGCCCATCACGAGCATGGCTGTTGTGCTGGTTGTTGGAGCTAGACCTAATGGGCAGGCTTCTTGTGTTATTTTGATACAAAGATGAATATCAGCTGCTTTTCCCATACTACTTAGGGGATTCTTTGTCATACATATTAGACGAATGTTTTTTCTTTTTAACGCTGGTATTAATGCTAAAATTTCATTAGATTCTCCAGAATTGGAAATGGCGAATACAACATCTTCTTTAGTAATTACACCGATATCACCATGATTAGCTTCTCCTGGATGTAAAAAAAATGCAGGAGTTCCTGTACTTGCCATGGTGGCAGCAATTTTGCAGCCAATATGACCTGATTTCCCCATACCCATAACAACGACTTTTCCCTTGCATGCAAACATTAGCAAACAAGCTGCATTAAAATCATGATTAATATATTTTCTTAAATTAGCTAATTCATTACGTTCAATGTCTAATACCTTCTTAGCTGTTTTTTGAAAATTTATTTTCAGCATTTTTTGTATCCTAACATATGATGTTCATAAGTTATTATTGTTTTTTTATTGGTATATTATTTATAAAATGTAAATATAAAAAATAATATTTTATTATTTAATATGCAATTTTTGTTTTAAGTAATAAGTAAATGTATTAATATTTTTTAGAAATAAAAATACGTAATTGTGAACATTATTACAAAATATTAATAATTTATTTTTTGATTACTCTTTTTTATGATATCATTTTATTATGTGAATAATACTGTTAATAAAGTATTAATATTTAATTAATTATATATTTTTATGGTTTTAATCATATTAAAAGTTATTTTTTCTAAAAAAAAATATTAATTACCAAAAATAATACAGGATATATTTCATATAATCCGGTATAGCTATTTTTTAATTTCTCCTTTTTCAATGAATTTATTGTAAAAATATTTTTTAATAAAAATTATTTGAATGATTTAGAATTGATCTGTTACTAAATTAGGAATATGATTAAAACAGTATGTTCTGTGTAAGTTATAATACAATGTAATTATTTGAAATATATTATATTTTTAATATTTACAATATGAAACTAACAAAAATTTACTTTTTTTAAAAAAAGTAAGTAATTTATTTTAAAATGCTGATTTTTAAATTTTTTTTTAGGTTGCTAATATTTTTTTTAAAACGTAATTTAATTTATACAGAATAAGATAAAAAATAATATTGTTATAGAGCAAAATGAATATTGATTTTATATAACATCCTGATATTTAATTCATAAAATTATATGATTAAATGTTAAAATAGAATAGTTAAGATGCATAAATGTGTAAATCATATTATAAAAATTAAGAACATGTTTTTTAGCAGAGGTAAGCATCTTGTTTTTAATAATATAAATTTAAGTATTCCGAGAGGAAAAATTACAGCAATTATAGGGCCATCAGGGATTGGGAAAACTACTTTGTTACGTTTAATTGGCGGTCAATTACTTCCAGATAAAGGAGAAATTGTGTTTGATGGTGATAATGTTTCAACATTATCACGCTCTAAACTTTATATGGTTAGAAAGAAAATGAGTATGTTATTTCAATCGATTGCATTATTTACTGATATAAATGTTTTTGATAATGTTGCATTTCCTTTACGTGAACATACTCTTTTAACGCGAGATATTATTCATACAGTAGTAATGATGAAACTAGAAACAGTGGGTTTGAGAGGTGCAGCTAATCTTATGCCCGATCAATTATCAGGTGGAATGGCAAGACGAGTGGCATTGGCACGTGCCATTGCACTTGACCCAGAATTAATTTTGTTTGATGAGCCTTTTGTTGGGCAAGATCCTATTACAATGGGGATTTTAGTAAATCTTATTTACAAATTAAATTATGCACTAGGTATCACCTGCATTATTGTATCACATGATATTAATGCCTTATTTAGTATTACAGATAAAGCGTATATTTTTGCAGAAAAATGTATTATTGCTCGTGGAACAGTAAAGGAATTAAAAAGAAATAAAGATAAAAAAATTCAACAATTTCTTAATGGAATATCAAATGGTCCAATAAAATTTCAATTTCCTGAAAAAAAATATCTAGAAGATTTATTAGGATAATAGAAATGATGCTAATCAATATATCAAGTAAAATAATTCATCGTTTATTGGGTATATTTTCAAGATTTAATTTAGCTGTTTGTTTTTTGTTTCAAATTTTGTCTACTAATCCTAAAATTGTTAAACAGTGGCCATTATTTATAAAACAGTTTTATAATATCGGATTTTTATCTTTAGTTATTATTTCGGTATCTGGATTATTTATTGGGATGGTACTTGCTTTACAGGGATATTTAGTTTTAGCCATATTTAGTGCTGAATTCAGTCTTGGAATTATGGTATCTTTTTCTTTACTAAGAGAATTAGGTCCAGTAGTGACTGCATTGTTATTTGCAGGTCGGGCGGGTTCTTCATTAACAGCAGAAATAGGATTAATGAAAGTAACAGAACAAATTTCTAGTTTAGAGATGATGGCCATTGATTCATTGCGTTATATCATTGCACCACGTTTTTGGGCAGGATTAATTAGTATGCCATTATTAGTGTTTATTTTTGTTGCTGTGGGAATATTAGGCAGTGCATTAGTTGGTGTGAATTGGAAAGGGATTGATGAAGGTTTGTTTTGGTCATCTATGCAATCTACTATTGAGTGGAAAAAGGATATTTTTAATTGTTTCATAAAAAGTTTTATATTTGCTTTTACAGTAAGTTGGATTGCTTTATTTAACGGGTATCATACAATTCCTACATCTATTGGGATTAGTCGCGCAACTACCAGAACTGTTGTTCATTCTTCATTAGCTATTTTAAGTTTAGATTTTGTGCTTACTTCACTGATGTTCGGAAATTAATGTATGCAAAATCAAAAAAATGAAATTTTAGTTGGCTTATTTTTTTTAGTTGGGTTAAGTGCTTTTCTTTTTTTATGTTGGAAAGTAGCAAATATAAAATCATTTAGTAATCAAAGAACTTATAAGGTAACTGCTATTTTTAGTAATATAGGTGGATTAAAAGTAAATTCTCCAGTAAAAATAGGTGGTGTTGTAGTAGGTCGCATAGTTGATATTATACTAGATAAAAAAACTTATAATCCGCGTGTTACTTTAGCAATTTTCAATCAGTATAATAATATTCCTGATAATAGTTCATTATCAATAATTACAGCAGGGTTATTAGGTGAACAATTTTTAGCATTAAATGTAGGATTTTACGATACAGATATGGGTATTACAGTTCTTAAAAATGGTGGTCATATCGAAGATACTAAGTCAGCTATGGTTTTAGAAGATTTAATTGGACAATTTTTTTATAGAGGTGTTTTTGCTAATATTCCAAACAAAGAACATGGTGTTGAAATTAGTAATAAAACATAACAAATTATATTGGGATAAGTAAAATATTATAAAGTCAGGAATTTATTTTATGTTAAAACGGTTATTAGTATTAACTTTTTTATTTTTGATACCATTTGCAATGGCAATAGATAAAACTCATACATATCAAATTATAGAAAAAGTTGTTTCTAATACATTGAAAAGATTAAAAAATGAACAATCTATCATTCAAAAAAATCCTGATTACTTGCGTAATATTGTTCGCGAAGAACTGATGCCTTATGTACATATTAAATATGTAGGCGCATTAATATTGGGCCCGTATTATACTACTTCTAATCCTTTTCAACGGGAAAAGTACTTTAAAGCAATTGAGGAATATTTAGAACAATCTTATGGACAAGTTTTAATGATGTATCATGGTCAACAATATCATATTTCACCAGAAAAACAATTATTAAGAAATAAAAGTGTTGTTTCGATTCGTGTTAGTATTATTGATCCACAAGGATATCCATCTATTCATCTGGATTTTCAATGGCGAAAAAACAGCAAAACAGGATTGTGGCAAGCTTATGATATGATTACTGAAGGGGTTAGTTTTATTACTACTAAAAAAAATGAATGGGGTAATTTATTACGTACTAAAGGTATTGAGGGTCTAACAGAAGAATTAATAAATAGAGCTAATAATCCTATTATTTCTGGAAAATAAAAAATGTTTGAAATATAAAAATAAAAACTATGTTAACGTGGCAAACAAATAACACAACATTAATTTTAAAGGGTATATTAAATAGAGATACTTTAATGTTTTTTTGGAAAAAGAAAAATGAGTTGTTAAAAGACATAAATACAATTAATCTTTCTTTGTTGTCTCATATTGATTCTGCTGGTCTTGCTATGTTGGTCAGATTAAAAGCAAAAAAAAAATTTGAAAATAAATTGCTTATTAATGGAATAAGTGAGAATTTAAAAACACTTATTAGACTGTATAAGTTAGAAGATTTTATGATTTAATTTGAATAATATATTAAAATGAAAATATTAATAGTATTTTCAACCTGCTAATTGAGTTTATTAATGGAAATAGATAAAATAAAAAATGCAATAAAAGAATTATTATTTAAAAAATTACAACTTGATGAAGTAATCATTAAAATTAATGGGAATTATTTTCAAATTATTGTTGTTGGTGAAATATTTCACGGTATGACTGCGGTTAAAAAACAGCAAATAATTTATGAACCATTAACAAAATATATTACAGATAATACAATTCATGCACTATCAATTAAAGCGTATACCAAAATTGAATGGTCAGAAATTTGTAAAGTGAATGATTCTAGAAATCAAATTTTATAAAAATGAAATACAATTACTCTGCTGATAAAGAAGACTTTAATGGATAAATTTCAATTAAAAGGACCAATTCGTTTGATAGGAGAAGTTTTAATTTCTGGTTCAAAAAATGCTGCATTACCAATATTATTTGCATCGTTATTAGCAGAAGAAGTTGTTGAATTACAAAATATTCCTAACTTAAAAGATATTGATACAACGATTAAATTATTTAATAAATTGGGCATTAAAGTTGAGCGTAATGGTTCTATTTTTATTAATGCTTGTAGTATTAATAAATTTTGCGTTTCTTATAAATTAGTAAAAACGATGCGAGCATCTATTTGGGTGTTAGCTCCTTTAGTTGCAAGATTTGGTAAAGCTCAAGTATCTCTACCAGGAGGATGTGCTATTGGTGCACGTCCAGTTGATTTACATATTAAAGGTCTTCAAAAGCTTGGTGCTAATATTTCTTTAAAAGAGGATTATGTAGAGGCATCTATTAATGGGAGGTTAAAAGGCGCTAATATTATTATGGATAAAATTAGTGTAGGCGCTACAGTTTCTATTATGACAGCTGCAACACTAGCAAATGGTCAAACAATCATTAAAAATGCTGCTTGTGAACCTGAAATTAAAGATACAGCTAATTTTTTAAATTTATTAGGAGCTAAAATAAGTGGAGCAGGTACTAATAGGATTATTATTGATGGAGTATCACATTTAGGTGGTGGTGTTTATCAAATTTTACCTGATAGAATTGAAACAGGAACTTTTCTTGTTGCAGCTGCGATTTCTGGCGGAAAAGTTCTTTGCCGGAATACTAAACCAATTATGTTAAATACAGTATTGCAAAAATTAAATAAAACTGGTGCAGAAATTAAAGTAGGCACAGATTGGATACAGCTTGATATGCATGGTAAACGACCTAAAGCCGTCAGTATTGAAACAGCACCACATCCAGGTTTTCCAACTGATATGCAGGCACAATTTAGTTTACTGAATTTAGTAGCTGAAGGAGTCAGTACCATTAAAGAAAATATTTTTGAAAATCGTTTCATGCATATTCCAGAATTAATGCGTATGGGAGCTTGTGCAAAAATAAAAGAAAATATAGTTTTTTGTCATGGTGTAAAACAATTAATTGGCGCTCAAGTTATGGCATCTGATTTACGGGCATCTGCAAGTTTGGTGCTTGCTGGTTGCATTGCAAAAGGAAAAACAATTGTTGAGCGTGTTTATCATATTGATAGGGGTTATGAAAAAATAGAGGAAAAATTGCGTAGTTTAGGAGCTAAAATAAAGCGAATTCAATCACATAAAACATAATTGTTTGTGTATGTAATTTTTAGGAATATAAAATGCAATTTGTTCTTTAATTCTAATAAAAAATAATATTATACGGATATATTTTTATGTTATTTTGAATACATTTAAGAAAATTATTACAAATGATATCTAATATGTCGCGTAAAGTTCAAATTTAAATATAATTAGTTAGTACAAAAAATATTTTTTTTAAAACATAAAAAAAATATATGATTATTTTTTTATAAATGTATTTTTTAAAATTTCTTATTATTTTTTATTTTCTGTCATTCAAGTCAAAACAATCTTTTATGTTTTATAAAGTATTTCATATGTATTTTATAAAAAAAATTTAAAAAAAATAACAAGTACAGTTATTAACGTTTTACTTGCTATTTTTTTCTATATTAATTAAATATATTATTACCACGAATTAATAAGTAAATATTTTGATCACCACGCAAGATATTTAATGCTAATGCGACTGGTTTACTAGCAATAATTTTGCGTAATTGATTTATGTTTTCTACTCTTTGTTGATTAGCACTAACAATAAGGTCGCCTTTAGCTAAGCCAAGCATTGCTGCGGGTGAATTAGAAGAAACACTATCAACTTGAACCCCTTTAGTGCCTTTCCTTGTATTATTGCTTAAAGTTGCTCCCATCAGTGATGTCATTAGAATTTCTGCTTTTGTGCTTGTTGAATTGCTATCTTCTAATATAACATTTACTTTTAAAGATTTACCTTTGCGCAATAGTCCGATTATTATTTCTTGACCAATTTCACTGGTACCAATTTTTGCTCTTAATTCAGCAAAGCTATTAATATATTTGTTATTAATGGATACCAAAACATCACCTGGTTGAATACCTGCTTTATCTGCAGCAGAATGTGGTATGACTTCACTTACAAATGCACCTTTTTGTGCATCAATATTTAAAGCTTTAGCTAAATCAGAAGTCATTTCAGTTCCTTTAATTCCTAAAACTCCACGTTTTACTTCACCATGTTTGATAATTTGATCGCTAAGAGATTTTGCCATATTTGATGGAATAGCAAAACCTATACCGATATTACCTCCTCCAGGTGCTAAAATAGCAGTATTAATGCCAATTAATTCACCATTAAGATTAACCAATGCACCACCAGAATTGCCTCTGTTAATAGAGGCATCTGTTTGAATAAAATTTTCTAAACCTTCTAAGTTTAAACCGCTACGACCTAATGCAGAAATAATTCCTGATGTTGCTGTTTGCCCCAATCCAAAAGGATTACCTACAGCGATAGCAAAATCGCCAACACGTAGTTTATCAGAATCAGCAATTTTTATAGCTGTTAAATTTAATTTTTTTAAATTTTCTTCATTAGAATCTTTAATTTGTAACAAAGCAATATCTGTTTGAGAATCTCTACCAACAAGTTTTACTTCAATTTCTCTTCCATCATTAACTTGAATTTGAATGTTATCAGCATTATCAATAACATGATTATTAGTTAAAATGTAACCTTTTTCTGAATTAATAATAACAGCAGAACCTACCCCTTCAAAAGGACGAATGCTTTTTTGTTGTGAAGGAAAATTAGGTCCAAAAAAGAATTTAAATTCTTCTGGTAATTGCTGATTATGAACACGTGTTCCCGATACACGAATATTAACTACAGCAGGCAGTACTTTTTCTAACATAGGAGCTAGACTAGGTATTTTTTGTTCAGGTGATATAGTAACTGATGGTGGCATTAATGCAGAATAAGTTACTGTTGGCAGAATGAATATAATATTAATTACAGTTATTGTGAATACATTTAAAAAATATTTTGCTTTTTTTGTCATGAATTTCATTCTCTTAAATACCTTAATTTATTAAGGCAATTGAATTCTTATTTAGTAATATATAATTAAAAATTAGTAATATATAATTAAAAAACAGAATATTAACTTATTTTAAAAACATTATAACTTAAAAATTGATAGATTTTTTCTTATTTCAAAAGTTTTTTTTAGTTTGTTATTAACTCTAATATTTCTAAAACATTTTTTGCAGAATTGATTGAAGTAATAGATATTTGACTATTATCTAATTAGATATATTCAAAAATACTCAAAAAAAATTATTTGTTTTTTTAGTTTGATAAAACAATCATATGATACATATTATGGTAGTATAAATTTTATATTATCTAGTAATATTTTTCTATACATACTTAAAAACATATACTAATATTTTTTTTTACTGCTTAAATTTATTTAATTTTTTAAATTTGAGTTTTTTAATGTTAAAAATTTTTATTTTTATGAAAAATGCTTATTGTAAAAATAACAAAACTTTGCAGAATTGTCATTATATCAATTAATACAAATTTCTACATTATGATCACCCCATTTAAGCAATCTAGTAAAATGTATTTTTATAAACAGTTATAATAATAATTTATAACTGTTAAAATAGTATTAGTGGAAGCAAAAAAAATACAAAAAAATTATAATTTTTAATTTTACATAAATTTATAACTAGATATAACAATATCAGCGATATTTTTTTATGATGTATTTTTATATTATTTATATTTTTTATTTTAAAAAATATGCTTTGCATTATATATCTTAACAAAGAGTATTTCTTTTGCAAGAAAAGGATGTTATTTTAAGATTTTACATTAATTTATATATATAATCTGATAGGTTATTAATGTTCAATAAAATAATATTAAAAAAAACAATATAATGTTTAATTTTTTTCTAAAAACAAAAAATATTTAAACTATTTATGTTCAACATTTTTTAAAAATATTTAAAAATTATAATGATTTAATTTATGTTATTTAAAAAAAAATATTACAAAATTTTTTTTATGAATGAAATAAAATAAATATGAGGTAATAATATATATTTTAGTTTAAACAATATTTTAAATATTTTTGATTATTTCTTTATATTTTAAATATACATAATATTTATCGATTTTTGTGTAAAAGTTTATTATAATACTTGATACTTGCATTACAAAAAATTTTATATTTCAATAAATCCAAGATTAATCTTGATCTTCTTATTTATTGTAGTCTTAATAATTTAAAATTAGTTTTAGATAATTAAAATATTTTTTTAAAATATGAGTATTTCCAATATATAATTTATATGATGGTATCATTTCATGAAAACTTTTATAGCTAAGCAAGAAACCGTCAAGCGTAATTGGTATATTATTGATGGGGAAGGAAAAATTTTAGGTCGTCTTGCAACTGAAATAGCAAGACGTTTGCGTGGAAAACATAAATTAGAATTCACTCCTCATGTTGATACTGGAGATTACATTATTGTTATTAATGCAAAAAAAATTCTTGTTACTGGCCATAAACGTGAAAATAAAATATATTATCGCCATAGTGGTTATATGGGAGGTCTTAAAGAAACAACATTTAAAGACATGATTGTTCGTTATCCTGAGCGAATTATTAAAATTGCGGTTAAAGGCATGTTACCTAAAGGACCTCTCGGTCGTATTATGTATGCAAAAATGAGAGTTTATGCAGATGCATATCATCAACAAATAGCACAAAAACCGCAATTGCTTGATATTTAACAGAAAATTAAGAATATGGACAGATAAAATATGACTAAAAATCAGTACTATGGCACTGGTCGCCGAAAAAATTCTTCCGCCCGTGTGTTTATGAAGGCGGGTAGTGGTAATATTTTTGTTAATCAACGTACTATAGAACAATATTTTTGTCGTGAGACAGCAAGAATGATTATTCTTCAACCATTAGAATTAGTTGATATGTCTAAAAAATTAGATTTATATATTACTGTTAAGGGTGGTGGTATTTCTGGTCAAGCAGGTGCGATTCGTCATGGTATTACACGGGCATTAATTATATATAATGAATTATTGCGTCCTGAATTACGTAAAGCTGGTTTTGTTACTCGTGATGCTCGTTCTGTTGAACGCAAAAAAGTGGGATTTAAAAAAGCCCGTCGTCGTCCACAATATTCTAAGCGTTAATTTTTTATAAGCAAAAAGCATTACTAAACACCCGCTTTCATAGCGGGTTTTTAGTAAAATGATATATTATTACACTAAAAATTTATTAGTAATACATTGATTTTTAAATTTAATTTGTGTAATTAAAATAAAAATCAATATTTTTTAAGATTATTTATAAAATTTTATAGATTATAGTAACAAATGTCTCACTATTTTGTATTAAATAAAAATAATAATATTTTAGTTCCTAAATAAGTATAAATTATATTAATATAATTTATTTATATTAATGTTAGTATGTAATAATCATTTATTATATTATTTATTATACTTTTATTTTTTTATCAATCTGGAGGTTTTCATGCCTGTTGCTGCTAATAAACGTTCGGTAATAACATTATTTTCCGGTGAAACTGATATATTTAGCCATCAAGTAAGAATTGTATTGGCAGAAAAAGATGTAAATTTTGAGATTGAAAATGTTAATAAAGATAATTTACCTCAAGATTTTGTTGATTTAAATCCTTATCAAACAATTCCTACATTAGTAGATAGAGAATTAATTTTGTATAATTCTCGTGTAATTATGGAATATCTTGATGAGAGATTCCCCCATCCGCCATTAATGCCAGTTTATCCTGTTGCTCGTGGTAATACTCGTTTGATGATGTATCGTATAGAAAAAGATTGGTATTCTTTAATGTATAAGATTCAAAAAAAGGATTCGCAATCTTATTCTACTCGGAAACAGTTAAAAGAGGAATTAATATCAATTTCTCCCATTTTTCAAGAAATGCGATTCTTTATGAGTGAGGAATTTAGTTTAGTAGATTGTTGTTTAGCTCCTTTTTTGTGGCGTTTGCCTTCTTGGAATATTGATATACCTCAAGAAAAAGGAACTGAAGGTATTAGATCTTATATGAAAAATGTATTTGATAGAGATTCTTTTCTTGCTTCATTAACTGAAGCTGAACGTGAAATGTGTTTTATAAAAAATTAGTTTTTTTGGGAGTATTTTATAATGTTACCGCTTCGTCCTTATTTATTAAAAGCATATTATGACTGGATTCTTGATAGTAATATGACACCTTATGTTATAATAAATACAAATATTTTTGGTGTTAAAATACCTATAGAGTATGCGAAAAATGGACAAATTATTTTAAATATTAAACCTTCTGCAGTAGAAAATTTTAAGATGACTGCTGATGAAATAAATTTTTATGCCCGTTTCGGTGGTGTGGTTTTTTATATTAAAATACCTATTATAGCTATTATTGCTATTTATGCTATTGAAAATAAAAAGGGGATAATTTTTGAAACAAAATGTGAATATAAGTTTAATACAAGCAATTTTGCAAATAAAAATAAAACATTAAATTTTATGGATAAGAATAACAAAGATATTTTTTTAAACAAAGAAAAAGCAAGAAAATTAACAAAATTTTGTAATAAAACATCTGTCATTTCATTAACAGAAAAAAGAAAAAAACTACTACGTATTATTAAATGATTTAAAAATATGTAAAACAATCATGTATTTTTTATTATATTATTACTAAATCTTTAATATTTAAATTAAAAATTTTAGCAAAATAAAAATATAAAAAGTTTTTATCTGTCCTCAAGTATCATATATTTAAATGCATATAAATAAGGTGTATTAGTTAAATTATTTTTTATAAATTATATTTCGGAATAAATAAAATTCCTTATAAAAGATAATTAAAAAAACTATTTTTTATTGTTTTTTAATGATTATTAGATTTAATAATTATGTTATAAATAATATTATGTTTATTTAATTTTAAACAATAAAGTATTAAATTTTACATTATATAAGTATTTGAAACTTTAATAAAAAAAACAACAAATATAATGTATTAAAAAGTCCAATAACTTAACAATTAACTAAAATTAAATTTGCAAATTTAGTCATGCTAAATATCAAAAAAAATCTATAATTAATCGAATAACAGTTGATATATAAATTAGATTATGTGTTTAAAGAAAATAAAATTTAGTACTTAATTATAAGTAAATCCTGTAAAAACATGTTTTACACCTTCTATTTCACTTGCAATTTTTGCAGCAATATCTCCTTCTTCTTGAGAAAGAATACCTAATAAAAATACTTCACTATTTTCTGTTAGTACTTTTACTGTTGATAATTTAACAAAATTATTAGACAATATTTTTAATTTTATTTGAATTGTTATCCATGTATCTTTTATAGCTTTTATGAGATTAATAGGTTGTTCTATCCGAATTTCATTATAAACAGTTTCAACTCCTTTTACTGTTATTGCTATTTTTTGAGCTAATTCACTTATAAATAATTTAGGTGCTTGTCCGGTCAATAAAATGCTTCCTTTGTAAGCAGTACTTATAATACGTGTATTTTTTGTAATTTCTTTGTTTTTATTTAATGCTGATGTAACACGGGCTTCTAATGTTCCATCGTCAACTTGACGTCCTATACTTCTTGGATCAGTTGCACTTTTTGTTAAGATAGCAGCTGAACCTATTACAGAAGTCTCAAGACATCCTTGTATTAAAATACAACTAAATAATATTATTAAAGATAATGGTTTCATTATTATTTCTTAGTCATCTTAATGTGGAAAGAGTGTATTGTCGATTAAATCACATAAACAGTGAATAGTTAATAAATGAACCTCTTGAATTCTAATACTTCTTTTAGAAGGTATACGAATTTCTACATCCTTTTCTCCTAATAATCCAGCTAATTCTCCACCATCATAACCTGTTAACGCTATAATAGTCATATCACATACTAATGCTGTTTCTACTGCTTTTATAATAAAACGATTTTTTCCTTTTGTAGAAATCGCAAATAATATGTCACCAGATTGACCTAATGCTCGTACTTGTTTAGCATATGCTTCTTCTTTTTGCCCATTATTAATAGAATTAACAACAATATGGTCTGTATTAAGATATAATGCAGGAAGACTTGGACGTTCAGCTTCAAATTGATTAATCATACTAGTTGTAAATCGTTGTGCAATGATTCCTGAGCCACCATTACCACAACATAAAATTTTATTACCGTTTAATAGGGCATGCACCATTATGTTTGCTGCTTCAGAAATAGAATAAGGTAATATTTCTGCAGAAGAAATTTGTGTTTGAATACTTTCGATAAAAAAAGCTTTGATTTTCTTCAACACTTTAAGGCCTACTTTTTATTATTATGAATAAATGAAATAATAGTTATTAAAAGAATCTAATTATTTTTAAATTAATATTTTATAATAAAAATATTATAAAATATCAAGTTTTAAATATATATTTTTAAGTAATTTAATTTTTTATTTTTTTAAAATATTTTTATTTCCTATATTAATTTAGATAAATTAAAAAATATTATTTTATTTAATAAAAATCATGTTTTTTGATTTTTTCTTATAATATTAAAAATAACAATATTTATATTGATCATAAATTACAAAATTTTTTTTATTTTTTATAGAAAAATATTTTTTATAAAAATTAAGATAAATATAAGTTATAAAGCATTTTATTTTAATTATAATTCTTGATACTTTAGTAGTGTATTAAATATTTTTAAAACATTATATTTTTTTTATAAAAATAAGTAAACGTTTATATATTTTATTAATTTTTATAACATAAAATAAGCATAAAAAATATATAAATTACCTATATTATATAAATTATATGAACTTAAATATATTTTTATGATCCCTTTTGTTTTATTTTTAAATATTTTTACAAAGTTAATAAATTTGTTATCATTAACAAAAATTTTGTTGTAAAAAAATATTTATTGATTATTATTGATAATAATTACTATTTTTTAAAATCTAATATTATTACATCTTATGATATTTTATAAATCTTTTTTAATTTTCTTATTAAAAAACTATTTTGTTTTATTTTTTCATAAAAAATAAATGTATAAAAATTTATATTTTTAACGTTTTTAATTTTTTAAAAGTCATGTATTTAAAAAATAAATAAAAATACTTATTCATAATATTTTTTGAGCTTTTAAATTATTATTTTTGCTATAAATAACATATTAAATAATGTTTATTATTAAAACAGTCTTTGTTTAAATATAAAGCATATTTTTTATTATTGAATTTTATAACATATTTTTTTTGTAAAAAATATTAAATAATATTTAATTAAAAATATTCTTTTTTTGAGATAAACAGCATTCATGCATAAAATTATAATAATATTTATTAAATCTTAAAAATATCTTTCTTAATTTTTATAAAAATTGTATATATTAAATAATAGCATAAAAATATTACAAAATTTAATATAACATTATTTTTTGTTTTATAAAAAGCAAAATTTATTATGCTATAGAGGTAAAAATGTCATCCATATTATATATTGTACCGACTCCTATTGGTAATTTGGAGGATATTACTTTACGTGCATTAAAGATTCTTCAAAATGTAGATCTTATTGCAGCAGAAGATACTCGGCATACAGGTGTATTATTACAGCATTTCTCTATTAATACGCACATGGTTTCTTTACATGTTCATAATGAAAAATACAAAACAGAAAAATTAATTAATCAATTAAAGAAAAAAAATGTGGCATTAGTTTCTAATGCAGGAACCCCATTAATTAATGATCCTGGGTATTATTTAGTAAAACGGTGTCACCAAATTGGCATCAAAGTAGTTCCCTTACCAGGGTCTTGTGCAGCAATAGCTGCACTTTCTGCTTCTGGTATAAATTCAAATCGTTTTTGTTATGAGGGATTTTTGCCAGCAAAATGTAAAAGTAGACAAAATAAATTAAAAAATTTAGCTTATGAGCCAAGAACATTAATTTTTTATGAATCACCTTATCGATTATTAGATACATTAGTGGATATGGTATCTATTTTAGGAAGTGAACGTTATGTAATTTTAGCACGTGAATTGACAAAAATATGGGAATCTATTAATGGGTTTCCTGTAAAAAAATTATTAGATTGGGTAAAAGTTGATAAAAATCGAGCTCGTGGAGAAATTGTATTAATCATTGAGGGTTATAAGATACCTAAATATAATAATCATATTTCAGAAGATGCTATTAAAACATTAATTTTATTAAGAGAATCATTACCTTTGAATAAAGCAGCATCCATTACTGCAAAAGTGTATGGTTTAAAAAAAAACATATTGTATAAGTATGCCATTGAAAATGATAAGATATAAAAATATTATAATATATATTATAAATATCTATGAAAATTTTTAAAAAAAATGTATAATTTAAAAGCTAAGTTAGCTAGACAACCGCTGTTTTTTATTTTTTATAATAATTAATAAAAATATATAAAGTAGAGGAAAGTCCGGGCTCCTTAGGGCAGGGTGCCAGATAACATCTGGGAGGGTAATCCTACGACTAGTGCAACAGAAAATAAACCGCCGATGACTGTAAAAAAGTATAGGTAAGGGTGAAAAGGTGTGGTAAAAGCACACCACACAATTGGTAACAAGTTTGTGGTACGGTAAACTCCACCCGGAGCAAGGCCAAATAGAGGTTTATTAAAATGCGGCCCGCATTAAACCTGGGTAGGCCGCTTGAGTTAATACGTGAGTATTAACCTAGATGAATGGTTGTCCATGACAGAACCCGGCTTATTGATTAACTTTCAAAAATAACCCCCCAATTTTCTTTACTGAACAGGGGGGCATTTTTTATATGTAATAATATATTAATAAATAATAAATTTATTATAGTTATTTTAATAAAAGATTCATTTTTTGAAATGAATGCATATTATAATACATGTGTTATGATTGTAAATCATGCATATATCGCTTATTACTATAAGCATAAATTCAATATACGACTTATATTTTGATAAGTCCGATTTTTTTTGCATATTTTGTTAGTAAAATAAAATTTTTATTTTCAGAATACAGTTTATATCGACAAATAAAATGAATTAAATAATATTTAATATATAATAATGCATGTTATTTTAAAATATAGAATAAATTTAATCATATTATTATTAAGTAAAATTTTCTTCAGGAATTAAAGTTTATAATTAAAATTTATAACACATAAAAAGTATAAGTATTACGTAATAAAATATTTTTTATATAAATATTAAATTATATAGTGTAAAAATTATGTTTTTTGATACTGTTTTTTAATGTTAATATTATTATTTAAAATAATAAGTTTAATTCAAAATAAAGTAAGATTATTTAACTTTTCTTAAAATTACTAAAATACTTCCTATTAATCCTAAAAAAAATAACACGATAGGAATAATCATTAAGATATTCATTATTTGATGCTCATAATATTGGAATAGTAAACTTTTACCAAAAATACAACCAATTGTAGTTAAAATTAATACCCATAATAAACCACTTAGCCAATTAAAAAATTGAAAACGACCGTTAGGTAATCCAGAAAGTCCAGCAATAGTTGGCAAAATTGTTCTAATAAAGGCAAGAAAACGACCAATTAGAAGAGCGGCTAATCCATGACGATGAAATAAATTATAAGCACGTTTATGATAATTATTAGGCAAATGAGATAGCCAACTTCGAACAATCATATTATTTCCTAACCATTTTCCTTGGAGATATGCAATCCAATAACCTAAACTAGCGCCACTAGTTAGAATGATAATGGTTAATGAATAATTAATAATACATTTAGCTATTAAAACACCTACTAGGATCAGTAAACTGTCTCCAGGTAAAAATGCAGCAGGTAATATTCCATTTTCTAAAAATAATATAGAAAATAATATTACATAAATAAACCATACTAATGAAGGATTCATTAGCATATCATAATCTTGTTCCCAAAGTGCGAAGAAAAGTTCTTTAACTAATTTCATTAAATATATTCCTAAATGTAATTATATTACCAATATTGTCAATAATTATCCATATAATCTTTATATTAAGACATTTAATAATTATTAAAAAATAATGTTATGGTATGCTTTTAAAAAAAAATTATTAGTGTAATTTATTAAAAATAAATACAATATTTTATAAAAGTTATAAATAATTACAGAATATTTTTTAATGAAGTGGATTTTCTATGAAAAGATTAATTTTTATAATTAATTGATCAGGTAATTTTTTTTAAAATGTTTATTTTTTAAAATATTTTATTGCATTAATTTAACTAAAAATAATTTTTATTTTTTATCTTGACAATAGATTTTTTCTTATCAATGAAATATTACCAAGTATTTGAATTTTATTGATAATTTATTTTATGAATATAAGGCAATTCTAATTCAGATAAATCATGAATATTTCTTTTTCTATAAAAAATCAGTCAATTTTTTAATTTTAGAGATAAAAATGTCTTCTATTAGTACCCCTTTATTATGGGGGGTTTTTATTGTTTTTATTAGCATAATGTTTTTTATTGATCTTTGCTTGCAACATGAAAACAAAAATAAAAAAATAAACTTAAAACAAGCTATTATTTGGAGTGTAATTTGGATTCAAATAGTATTTTTATTTGCTTTATGTTTGTGGTTTTATTTAAAAAAAAATACAAATCTTGCAATTGCAAACCATTATGTTATGGATTTTTTAACCAGTTACTTACTAGAAAAAGCATTAGCTATTGATAATTTATTTGTTTGGATGATGCTATTTAGTTATTTTTCAATTCCAATTTATCTACAACATAAAGTACTTCTTTATGGTGTTTTTGGTGCTATTTTATTACGAAGTATCATGATTTTTGCAGGTACTTGGTTAATTACAAAATTTTATTGGATTGTATATTTTTTTGGAATATTTCTGATATTTAGTGGTATTAAAATATTTTCTGTAATAGAAAATATTAAAACTATTACCCAAAAACCATTATTACAGTGGCTTACATCTCATTTACGAATAACAAATATATTATATGGAGAAAATTTTTTTATTCGTCAAAAAGGTATATTGTTTGGAACACCATTAATTTTAGTGTTAATTTTAGTTGAGATCAGTGATATTATTTTTGCATTTGATAGTATTCCTGCTGTTTTTTCAGTAACAATGGATCCTTTTATTGTTTTTACTTCAAATTTATTTGCTATTTTAGGTTTGCGAGTAATGTATTTCGTATTATTAAATATTGCTAGAAAATTTATTTTTTTTAAATATGGCATATCTATTATTTTAATTTTTATTGGAATAAAAATGTTATTCATCAACATTTTTCATATCTCAACAAGCATTTCATTAAGTATTATTATCAGTATTTTGCTGATAACATTATTAATAAATTATATTTTTATTAAAAAGTAAAATATTTTGTAAAACATATTTTTTAGAAAAATATATGTTTTTTATACAAAATAGCAAAATATTTGAAGTTAACAAAAATATGAATAATAGTTTTTTGTTTTGATTAAAACATTTAATGGTTATCAAAAAAAAGATTATTTTTTCTTTTTATATAAAATTTAATAGTTGTTTATGAAAACAAGAAATAACTAAAAATAAATCTTGTTATTTTAATTTATTTTTTTTAAATTAAACTTTAATAATTATAACAGTTATCAAAAATAAAGTTTATGAAAAGTACACAGAAAATTTAAATTATATAAATATATTCAATAATATTTTCCTGAGTAAGACAAATCAAAAATATTTTTACAAAAATTGTTATTTTTTATGATTTTTTATTTTTTTGTATTTTTTTGTTGTATATTTTATAAAATTATTAAAAAATATTTATGGTAAAAAAATATTATTAAATTCAAAATTATTCTGATTTAGAACTTTGATCGTTCATTTATGTTAGAAAATTATGTTTTTTTAAGAAAAAATAGATTGATAACAAAAGTATTTTTATTTTATAAAATTATGAAGAATATAAAAAATATTGGTATTATAACATTTATTTATTTTTACTAGATAAAAATTTAATAATATGTATTATTGATATTTTTCCCTCTAATCTTTAAATTTATGAAATTTTTTCTAGATTGCAGGTTTATAAACATTAAAAAATGTTGTCTACTATAATATAACATAAAATATTTATTTTATTTTATATTTATTTTTGTAATAAATCTCTAAAATATATTTTTTTGATGATATATTGTATATATATCATACAACAATAATTTAAAATTATGTCAAAAAATATCACCATAAATTACGATAACATTAAAAAAATTATTACTATTATTGGCGGTCAAAATAATATAAATAATTTTACACATTGTTTAACTAGATTACGCTTTGTTTTGCATGATCCTAAAAAAGTAAACATAAAAGATTTAAAAAAAATTCCTGAAGTTAAAGGTTGTTTTTATCAGGCAGGACAATTACAAATTGTAATTGGTACTAATGTATATAAATATTATAAAGCAATTCAAAAACAACTAATTCTTATAGACAACAAAAACGATAAAAAAACATCTCTTGAAAGAAAAATTAAATTTCATAAAAAACTCATTGCGAATTTAGCAGAGATTTTTTTTCCATTATTACCTGCATTGGTCTGTGGAGGATTATTATTAGGCATTAGAAATATTTTAGGTGAAATGCCAATATTACACAATAAAACGTTATTAGAATTTTATCCTATTTTAAAACCTATTTATGATTTTTTATGGTTACCATGTGAAGCTATTTTTCATTTTTTGCCAGTTGCGATTTGTTGGTCTACAGTAAAAAAAATAGGTGGAACACCTGTTTTAGGTATTATTCTGGGGATTACATTAGTTTCACCTCAATTAATGAATGCTTATAACTTAGGTACCCATTTGCCTGAAGTTTGGGATTTTGGCTTATTTACTATTCAAAAAGTTGGATATCAAGCTCAGGTTATTCCTGCAATCTTTGCTGGATTATTTTTAAGTTGGTTTGAAATTTTTATACGTCGTTGTATTCCTGACTATTTGCAATTTGTAATAGTACCTATTATAACTTTGAGTATTTCTCTTTTTGTTGCACATTGTATTTTAGGTCCCATAGGGCGTTTTATAGGTAATGAAATTTCAGAAATTGTAAAATTTATAATGTTTGGTAATTTTGCGCCAATCGGTTCTGCTATTTTTGGTTTTACTTATTCATTATTAGTGATGACTGGTGTTCATCATATTACGCTTGCGATTGATATGCAGATAATGCAAATCCAAGGTGGGACTCCAATTTGGCCAATTATTGCTCTTTCAAATATTGCTCAAGCATCTGCTGTTGTCGGTATTATTATTATTAGTCGAAAAAAAAATGAACGTGAAATCACTATTCCAGCAGCAATTTCTGCTTATTTAGGTGTTACTGAACCTGCACTTTATAGTGTGAACCTTTATTATCGGTTTCCTTTGTTATGTGCAATGATAGGTGCCGCTTTTTCTGCTTTTATTTGTGGTATATTTGGTGTACTTTCTAATGGAATTGGTGTAGGAGGATTGCCTGCTATTCTTTCTATTCAACCGATTTATTGGTTAGTTTATTCATTTGCGATAATGTTTGCGATTGTTATCCCGATTATATTAACAATAATAATTTATAAGTACCAACAACGTAAAGGTACACTTATTTCTAATTAAAGGATTATTTAATTAATATATTTTAAATAGTGAATTGTAAAGATGAATTATTTGCATGTTACTTTTAAAGCAAAAGAGTTAATGGTTTATCAACATAACATAAATTGTAAATTTTATCCTATAATTTATGAAAAAATCAATAAGTTAGATTTATTCAAATTAATTCAACAAATTAAACTAGATTTTCCTGATATTCAAGGTGGGACATTAAAAGGAAAGTTACTATCTTATTATTCAATTTTTTGTATAAAAATTGCTAATGAGGATATTATTGATATGGAAAAAAGTTTTTCAGAAATATTTAATGCCCCTTTTATAAGAACGAATGTTTTATTGAATGATGGTGAAGAAAGTTTAAAAAATGCTTTGGCAGAAAAACAAAAAAAAATAACTTGGAGTATTGATTATTGTGGATATCATTCAGGTAAAACTGAATACACTACCGAATCTTTATTGACAGTAGCAAATGGATATTTAGGTTTGCGTGGTACATTGCCTGAAATGATAATCAGTGATGATACTTATCCAGCTACTTATCTTGCAGGATTATATAATCAATCTATTTCTGAAATAAGTGGACATCAAGTTCATAATGAAGATTTTGTTAATGCCCCAAATGCACAATATATTTCATTATCTATTGGTAATAATAGTAAATTTCTTAATCTTAATGATTTTAATATTCTTTCTCTTTATCGTCGATTAGATTTTATGACAGGAGTATTATCTAGTGAATTACAAATTGAAGATGAAAAGGGACGTCAAATAAAAATACAATCTCGAAAATTTACCAATATGGCACGAATGACACACTATAGTATTGAATATCAATTTTGTCCTTTGAATTTTTCAGACAAAATAACAATTTGCACTAAAACAGACGGTGGGACTTTTAATTATGGTGTTGAACGTTATCGATATCTTAATTGTCATCATTATAAAATAAAAAAATTAGTTGCTAATAAACATAAAACTTATTTGTTGGCAGAAACGAATCAAACTAAAATCGGTATTGGAATATCTACTGAAATTAACGGTAATTTTTTTGAATCCAATCATGTTAAAAATATAATCAATAAAAATAATATTGTCCAACAGATAGTTTTTTTTGCAAAAGAAAAAAAATTTTATACTTTAGAAAAAAATGTAGCTATTGCTATTTCTACTGTTTTTAATCAAGATTGGAAAAAAGTAACTTCATGGGAGCTTCCTAATTTTTCTGTACAATTAGCAGAAAGTCAAATCGCCTGGAAAGCACTTTGGGATGAAAGTGATATTGTTATTTCTGGTGATATGATGACACAAAAATTATTACATTTGCATACCTATCATTTATTAGCTTCATGTTCTCCTTTGAGTAACGAAAAATATAAATTAGATGTTTCTGTTACTGCGAGAGGATTGCATGGAGAAGCTTACCGTGGACATATTTTTTGGGATGAAATATTTATTTTGCCATTCTATATTATGCATTTTCCTGAAACTGCTCGCCAATTGCTTATGTATCGATATAGAAGATTGTCAGCAGCAAAAAATGCAGCGAAAGTGGCAGGTTATCAAGGTGCTATGTTTCCTTGGCAATCAGGTCATGATGGTACTGAACAAACACAAACATTACATATAAATCCTCTAACAGGACAATGGGATCCTGATCATAGTTATCTACAATGTCATATTTCATTGACTATTGCTTATAATATTTGGTTATATTGGTTAAATACTGCAGATAAATCGTTTATGATTAACTTTGGTTTTGAATTATTGATTGAAATTGCCAAGTTTTGGATAAGCAAAGCAGTATGGAATCATAAAAGTAATCGATATCATATTGATGGTGTAATGGGACCAGATGAATTTCACGAATATAGTGCAGGTAATAAAAAAGCAGGTTTAAAAGATAATGCTTATACTAATGTGATGGTTTCATGGTTATTTCATGAAATTGAAATAATAGCTTCATCTTTTTCTCCAAAAGAATTAAAAGGTATTGTAAATCAAGTTCATATCAATAAAAATTTTTGGAAAAAAATAAAAGATATAAAAACAAAATTAGTGTTATCAATTAATAATGAAAATATTATAGGACAATTTGATGGTTATTTTTCACTTGAAGAAATGGATTGGAAAAAATATCGGAATAAATATGGTAACATATATCGTTTAGATAGAATATTACGTGCTGAAGGAAAATTATCAGATAATTATAAAATTACTAAACAAGCAGATTTATTAATGATATTTAATAATTTTGATCAGGATATTGTAAAAAAAATATTAAAAAATATGAATTATTCTATGCCTGATAATTATGTAGAAAAAAATTTTAATTATTATTTTCCTCGTACGTCTCATGGATCAACCTTATCTCGTATTGTTCATGCTTCTTTGGCTGAAAATATCAAATTGCATGCTTTATCTTGGAAATTATATAAAGATTCTTTATTTTCCGATTATCAAGATATTCAAGGTGGTACAACATCAGAAGGTATTCATACTGGTGTAATGGCAGCTACTCTTAATATGACAATTATGACATATGGTGGTGTGGATATTCGTCAATCATTATTAAAAATTAATCCTTCATTGCCAACTCATTGGCAATATATACAATTTAAAGTATGGCATTTAGGAGTTAATTATAATTTTTTAATTACTCAATACAAACTATCTGTGATTTCTAATAAAAATACTAAAATCCAAGTAGGTTCAAAAGAGTATAAAATTTTTATTGGTAAAATGTTACATATTAATTATAAAAATAAGGTATTTTGTGATGATAAAAGGCATGATCTTTGATCTTGATGGAGTTATTGTTGATACCGCTGGTTATCACTTTAGAGCTTGGCAATATCTTGCAAAAGAAATTGATATTAATTTTGATTCGATCTTTAATGAAACATTAAAAGGGATTAGTAGACGTAAATCGTTAGAAAAAATTTTGCTTTATGGTAATAAAATCAATAGTTTTTCTTCAGAAGAAAAGCAGTTTTTAATGAACAAAAAAAATCATTTTTATACAGAATTATTGTATCAATTAACAGAAAAAGATATTTTTCCAGGTGTGTTATCTTTTATTAAAACAGCTAAAAAGCATAAGATTCTTTGTGCCATAGCTTCTTCTTCTCAAAATGCTGATATGATTTTAAAAAAACTAAATATAAAAAAATATTTTAATATAGTTATTGATCCGCTTTCTGTATCAAAAGGAAAACCTGATCCAGAAATTTTTTTATTAGCTGCCAATTTAATTGATGTTTTACCTAAAGAAGCGGTAGGATTCGAAGATTCACAAGCAGGTATTGAAGCATTAAATAAAGCAAATATTTTTTCTGTAGGAATATCACTAAAAAAAAAATTAATTGGTGCTAATTTACAAGTTCATTCTTTCAAAGAAATTGATTTTAAAAAACTTATAAGAATATAAAAAAAACATATTATAATAAATAGAATGTTTTTAAAATATTTTTTTTAAAAAAATAAATTTTGATTTGTAAATAATAAAATAAAAATTAGAAAATTTAAAGATTAATTAAAATATTACCAGTTCTAATGTATTATATAAAACAACGAATACATTCATTTATGATTTATTTATATGTCTTATTTATAAAGATTTTATATGAGTATTTTTATATAAAAAATACTATTTTGCATTATTTATTACATAATTTTTAATATTTTATAGCAATAATTATTGTGTATGCACATAAATGGATAATATATTTAATTATAATAGCATAACGCAAACTATACTACACAGATAGTATGTGCTATTTGTATGTTTTTGAATTATCTTTTAATATTAAAATAAACATCAGTTATTTTATCATTAAAACTTTATTACATCTTAAAAATTTTGGTTATCTCTATATACGCTATTTATAATGCTTTTTACAAACACTCTGAATGTGCTCTTTTTTCTAATGGTAATTTTCATATAATTTTTATATATTGCTTTTATGCTTTTGAAGAATTTTTGTGATTATTTCCATTTTAATTTTTCCAGTTGCGAAAAAAAACTAAATATAAATTAGTTGAATCTCAAACAATACTAGCAATATATAATTCTAAAAAAATTATCAATCATGGGTATTTGAATAACAGCTGATCGATTAAATATTGAAATAATGCAAAATTATTAGTACTTTAAAATTAGGCACTAAATTTTTTATAAGAGTTTATTTTTAGATTAGTGAATACATTTAAAATATTTAGATATTTAATAAATCTACTCATATAAAATATATTGTTATTTCAGAAAGTCTTTTCTATGGATTAAAGAAAATAGATTAGTCATATTTTTCTTAGCGAAATATAACAATCCATATCAGATTTATTATTATATATTAAAGATTTATATATAAAAATTTTTTTGTTAAAAAATCTGCAATATTATGTAATACATATTTATTTGTTTTGTTATATTATTAAAATAAGTAGCGACTTTTTGTTTACCTAAGGTCGTTATTTCACAATGATAAAATTTCATAAAAAACACTAATCTGTTTTTTATAGTAAAAAATATGACTAAATTAATATTTTTTTAATAAACAAATTAGAGATCCAAGAAAAAATCCATAATTTTTGAAGGATGACTTTTATTGTCATTTTAATAAAAAATACAATATTCTGCAGCAGTTCTATATTATTAATGTAATAATAATTTTAAAAAATATTGTTGTGGAAGTAAATGTTATCAAATAAAAAAATAGATTAAGTTTAAATAAGTACAGAACTTGCTACATCAATCAATGATTACATAAAAATCTTTTTACATGTTTAAAAAATGACTGTAATTCTTTTTGGTAATCTTAATGTGTATTTGCTTTTAAAACATTATGTCAAATAATTATGCTGGATTTTTTTTAAAAAGATCTAGTACTCTTGTTTTTATATTATAAAAAAAGAATAATATTTAATGCATGATTTTTTAATTTAAATATAGATAGATGATAAATAAAACGTTATACTTTTTTTCAAGAAAAATTCATTTATTTATTGATTACTAGAAATATTAATATTTTATTCTTTTTTTATTATCAGTAAAAAATAAGTCAATGTATTCTAGATAAAATTTATTATTTATCGAATAAATATGTTTAATAAATTTTATAGATATAAAATATCTACCATAAAAATTTTTTCTTAATAAAGAAACTATATATTAGTTATTGTTGTTTTTATAAAGATAACACTATTTTTTAATAAAAAATATTTTTTGTTTAAAAATCTAATGAAAGATTATTTAGATTAATGTTTTATATTAAGAAATATAGTAAAAAACAAATTATAAATATATGTATTTTATAATTTTTTATTAAAAATACCTTATTTTTTATATTTTTATTGATTTTTAATGCTTTTTTTGGTTTTTGTTGCTTAATTTTTTATTAATCATATTTTTTATGGCTTAAAAAAATTATTGATTAAAAAAGACGATTTAACCCATTAAACGCAGCTACACGAAATGCTTCTGCCATTGTTGGATAGTTAAAAGTAGTATTAATAAAATATTCAATGGTATTACCTTTATTTTTTTGTTCCATAATGGCTTGACCAATATGAATAATTTCTGCTGCACGTTCACCAAAACAATGAATACCTAATATTTTTAATGTTTCACGATGAAATAATATTTTTAAACTTCCTACATTCATCCCAGCTATTTGAGCTCTAGCTAAATCTTTAAATTGAACTCGACCAACTTCATAAGGGATTTTCATATTAGTTAATTGTTGTTCGGTTTTTCCTATAGAACTGATTTCAGGAATAGTATATATTCCTGTAGGGATATTTTTAATTAACTCTGTATTTCTATGATTACCAGTAATAATTTTACGTGCAACCAGACGACCTTGATTATAAGCAGCTGATGCTAGGCTAGGATATCCAATAACATCACCGACAGCATAAATATTTTTATTATTAGTACAATATGATAGATTTACTTTGATTAAACTTCGTTCGTCAACAGTAATAGGAATGTTTTCTAGTTTTAAATTATCTATATTTCCTGTACGCCCATTAGCGTATAATAAACAATCGGCTTTTACTTTTTTTCCTGATTTAAGATGGATAATTACACCATCTTCTTTTCCTTCTATTTTTTCATATTCTTCATTATGTCGAATAACAATACCATTGTTCCAAAAATGATATGATAAAGCATCGGACATTTCTTGATCTAAAAATGATAGTAAATGATTACGAGTATTTATTAAATCTACTTTAACACCTAATCCTCTAAAAATTGAAGCATATTCACAACCAATAACACCAGCACCGTAAATAACAACATGGCGTGGTTCATTATTTAAACGTAGAATAGAATCGCTATTATAAATTCGTGAATGTTTAAAATCAACATCTGGGGGGCAATAAGGTCGAGAACCAGTTGCAATGATAATAATTTCACCATATAAAATATCGTAAGAACCATCTGCATAAAAAATTTTTAACGTATGTTCATCAATGAAAGAGGCTTCACCAGTAAATATATTGCAACCATTTCTTTCATAAAATCCCTGTCGCATTTGTACTTGTTGATTAATTACAGTTTCTGCTTGTTTGAGAATTTTAAAAAAAGAAGATCTTAGAATACTAGATCTATCACTATATAATGAATTTTGATTAAACTCAATAATTCTGCTTACTGCATGTCTGAGTGCTTTTGAGGGTATAGTTCCCCAGTGAGTACAGCCACCACCGATTTTATGATAACGCTCAATAACTGCAACTTTTTTTCCTTTTTTTACTAAACCCATTGCGGTTCCTTCTCCTCCAGGACCAGAACCTATAACAATCATATCAAATTTGATTTGTGACATTGTTTGATAACCTATGATTTATTATAATTTAGATATAAATAACTCTCTTGGAAATGTGTTATAGTGATATTAGTTATTTAATATTTGATTTTCATGTTTCATTTTTAAGTAAATTTATAAAATTACTCTAAAAGAGTATAATAACTAGGTAAGAGTAAAAAAACATATCTATGTTTATTATAGATGATAATTTTTGATTCAGCTTTTATTTTTTAATTAAATTCTAATTTTTTAGTTTTTCTTATATAAAGTTTGTATACAAAATATTTTAAAAAGCCAAGTTTTACTTCTTTTTTTTCTATAGAAATGTTTTTTATTAACTAGAGTTATATAGTTACCGATATAAAATCATCTTATTTTGTATTGTATAAATTAAATTAAAATATAATAAATATTATTAATTTTTATATAAAATTTTTTAGTGTATTTGTATATTTTTTTATAAAATTTGCTAAAAATATTATTTTGTTAACGTCAAGTATATCTATTGAATGTAATATGCCCCGATCTCCAGAAAAATTTAAGAATAAAAGATTACATTTCCTTTTGATTTGCAATAAAAAATGAATATGTTAAAGTACTATTTTATGAATATATCATCAAAATTCATAGTTAATTTATATTAAATTCTTAAGAAGAATCTTATATATACAATTAGGACAATATAATTTGTTAAAGTTTTTTTAAAAATTTTTAATTTGTATGAAAATTTTTTATGAAATCATTTTGATAGAAAATATTAGTGTACGATAAAAAATATAAAATAAAAATTAATATTTAAATCTTAAATTTTAATCGTAATACTAATATTAAGATAATTTTTTATTTAGATCTTTTTTAATTGTTTAATATTGATACATATAAGAAAAAATATTTTTATTAATTATTAAATTGTGTATTTTTATATGTAATTCAATAAATTAATTAAAAATATTTTTTAAAATAGATAATCTATCATGATAGTATTTATATTTAATAAATAATTTATATGACTATTTGATATATTAAATAAGTAATTTGAGATATAAATCTTATATATTAGATGATAAAATGAGTATTTTAATAATTACATTTTTATTACCATAAAATATATTATTTATTTTCTATAATATATTTAATAAAAGAATTATCTACAAATAATTTAATATGTAAATAATTAATCATGATACTATTAAAAAATAAATAAAAATTATACTAACTTAAATCTTATTATCAAATTATTGCAATAAAAATATATTTTAAAATAGGTAGTTATCATGACACCCAAAACCAAAATCATAATTGTAGGTGGTGGAGTAGGAGGATTAGAGCTTGCAACTAAATTAGGAGATAATTTAGGAAGAAAAAATAAAGCTGAAATTATATTGATAGATCGTAATCAAAGTCATTTATGGAAACCGCTACTCCATGAAGTAGCGGCCGGATCTTTAGATGATTCCATAGATGCTATCAGTTATTTAGCACATGCTAATGATCATTATTTTCGTTTTGAATTAGGTTGTTTAAAAAATATTGATCGTAAAAAGAAAACTATTACATTAGAGATACATGACAAAAATGGACAAATATTAATTCCTGAAAGAAAATTAAATTTTAATATTTTAGTCATAGCTTTAGGTAGTGTTTCTAATGATTTTTCTATTGATGGTGTAAAAGAATATTGTATTTTTTTAGATAATCCTAATGAAGCACATCGATTTCACAGTAAAATGCTTAATTTATTTTTTAATTATGCAAATCAAAAAAAAATTAACAAATCAAACGATGCAATTAATGTTGTGATAGTAGGTGGTGGTGCAACTGGAGTAGAACTTTGTGCTGAACTTTATAATACTATGGAACAATTAATAAATTATGGTTTTTTAAAAAAAAATAAAAAAGATATACTCAATGTAACTTTAATTGAAGCTGGAGAAAGGATATTACCAGCATTGCCTTTGCGAATTTCTACAGTAGTGCATAATGAGTTAAAAAAAATAGGTGTACGTGTTTTAACAAAAACAATGGTTGTTAAAGCAGATTTTAGTGGATTTTATACTCAATTAGGAAAAAAAATTGATGCAGATCTCATGGTTTGGGTTGCTGGTATTAAAGTACCAGATTTTATGCAAAAAATTGGCGGATTAATAACTAATAAAATTAATCAATTGGTCGTAAAATCAACATTACAAACTACTTTAGATGATTCTATTTTTGCAATTGGTGATTGTGCATGTTGTTTAAAAAAAGACGGTGGATTTGTACCACCACGTGCTCAAGCAGCTCATCAAATGGCAACTTTATGTTATAAAAATATTATTTTCTTACTGCAAGGTAAGAAGTTACAAGATTATGTATATATAGATCATGGTTCATTAATTTCATTATCTCATTTTGCTACTATCGGCAATCTGATGGGAAATTTAATGCGAAATGATATTATGATTGAAGGTAGAATTGCTCGCATAATGTATATTTTATTATATCGCATGCATCAAATTGCATTACATGGTTATTTAAAAACTGGATTGATAATGTTAGTTAATGCTATTAATCGTATTATACGACCAAAATTAAAATTATACTAATGGAATTTGTTAATTTTTTTATTATTGCACGATAAATCCAACAAATAAAATTTTAAAATACACAAATATAATTAAGTTATGATTTATTTAATAAATCTATTAGTTGTTTTATGAAAGATAACCTTATACTATAATCAAATAATTGACCAATAAATTTTAATTTATTTCTTCCGTCTAATCGGTAAGAATCAGGCTCATTCTCTAAAAGTTTAATAATACAATTTATATTTATTTTATTTTTATCATAAAATTCGATAAATCCTCCTTTTTCATTTGCTTTTATTTTTTTTATACCCAAATCGTGAGCCCATATCCGAATTATGCTGAATTCTAGCAAATATTTTGCGAAAACAGGCAATGGACCAAATCGATATATGATTTCATTTTTTAATTCATTTAATTCCTTTTCTGTTTGAGCATTAGCTATTTTTTTATAAAATGATAATCTGATATTAACATCTCTAATATAATTTTCTGGAAATAAAAGAGGTATTCTTAATTCAATTTCAGTTTTTTGATTATTTATTTCTTCTAAAGAAGGTTCTTGTCCTTTTTTTAAAGTATCAATAACATTTTTTAAAAGTTTTCTGTAAAGAGTATATCCAATAGTGAAAATATGTCCACTTTGTTCTTCACCAAGTAATTCTCCCGATCCTCTAATGTCTAAATCATGAGTGGATAATGAAAAGCAGGAACCGAGATCTTCAATTAATTTAATTACTTCAAGACGTTTTTTTCCATTAACGGTAATTAATTTAGGATCAGATATTAAAAAATAAGCATAAGCTTGATGATTAGAACGTCCAACTCTTCCACGTAATTGATATAATTGTGCTAAACCGAAATAATCGGCACGTTCAATAATTATAGTATTTGCATTAGGAACATCAATTCCCATTTCAATAATTGTAGTACAAATTAATACACTGAAACGATGATTATAAAAATCTATCATTGTGCGTTCTAAATCTATTTTTGACATCTTTCCATGTCCAACAATAAAAGTGGCTTCAGGTACTAACGCAGCTAATCGGTTTTTTGTTTTTTCTATGTTTGTTACATCATTGCATAAATAATAAACTTGCCCACCTCGTAATATTTCATGCAAAATAGCTTTTCGTATAATTGACTCATTGTATTGATAAACAAGTGTTTTTACAGACAATCTACAAGATGGAGGGCTGGCAATAATAGATAAATCGCGTATACCATTCATTACTATGTTTAGTGTTCTTGGAATAGGTGTAGCGGTTAATGTTAATATATCAATATTTGTTCGTATTGCTTTGATTGATTCTTTATGACGTACCCCAAAACGATGTTCTTCGTCAATGATTAATAATCCTAGTTTGTTCCAACGAATGTTGTTTTTTAGTAATTTATGTGTACCAATTACTATATCTACTTCCCCATTAGTAATTTTATTGATGATTTCTTTTTGTTTTTTTGTATTTTGCAAACGTGATAGCATTTCAATTTTTGTTGGTAAATTTGAAAAACGTTCACAAAAATTATTAAAGTGTTGTTTTGCTAATAAAGTTGTTGGAACTAATATTGCAACCTGTTTATTATTAGTTATTGCTAAAAAAGTTGCTCGTATAGCAACTTCAGTTTTACCAAATCCAACATCGCCACAAATTAAACGATCCATAGCAATTGGTTGACTCATGTCATATAAAACTTTTTCGATTGCTTTTTCTTGATCAGTTGTTGTTTTAAATGGAAAATTTTTGCAAAACGATTGATATTGTATTATATTTAATTTAAAGGCAAATCCAGGCTTTATTGCACGTTGTGCATGAATATCTAATAATTCTGCTGCTGTATCACGCATTTTTTCTATAGCTTTATTTTTTGCTTTACTCCAAACATTTGTACCTAATTTATGTAATGGTGCATTTTCATTGCTAATATTTGTATTATAATAATGAGTAATTAAATTTAATGATGCAACAGGGACATAGAGTACATCATTATCAGCATAAGTTAGTATTAAGTATTCATTTTTAATGTTTCCGGTTTTTAAGATGGTTAAACCTTGATATCGTCCAACACCATGTTGGATATGAACTAAAGGTTGTCCGATTTCAAATTTTGAAACATCATAATCAAAAATATTAGTATGAATAATTTTAGGTATTTTAATATTATTTTCAATCATTTTTATTACCGAATATATTTTTTCACAAATTACAGTTATTTTTTTGATCACTAAAAATATGTTTTTTTCTATTAACAATAATATGAAAAATTAACATATAATCTTGATTTAAATTTTTAATTTCGGTGTGTTAAAAATCTATTTCTGCTAACAGTTTTTAAAATATTTGCGTTTTGATAAACTTTTCTACAAAAAAGATGATTTTATCAGAAAAAAATCATGAAATTAAATATTTTACGCAATAGTTTTTTATTAAAAAATTTGATATTTATATTAGGTAAATCTATATAAACTAAATTGGTATTTTCTAATTTCATTGAAATTTTATGTTCTAAATTTTTATTGATAAAGATGATTTAAGCAATTAATTTCTTTATATTTCAATAAAATTATATCAAGAGTGAATAACAAATAAAGATAATTCATATCTTTTTTTTATAAAATTGATACGTATTTTTTAACTTAAATAATAGAGATTTATAATTTTTGATTAAGAAAGTTCTATGAAGAAAATTAGAAAATAAGAAGATAATAGATTTTTTTAAAAAAATCAATATTTAAAACTAAATGCTATTTTTTTGATTGATAAATATATATGGTTCGAATTAGATTTTGGAGGTTTTTTATGATTTATATGATACTTTATTTTTATTGATTTTCAGTAAAATTATGAGTTATTAGTAAAAATTTTTTGTTTTGTTTCTTTTAAATGTTTATCATAAAAAAGTTTTAAAGTATTTTTTAAAAAATATGATAAGTTAGGTTATTTTTATATAAAAAAAATAGAAAAAGTACAATATTATAATTTTTTATATTGATTATAAGAAATATTTTTTATTTTTTGAATAAGTATTATTAAAGTTTATTGTTTAAATTTAAATTATGATTTTGATTTCGTTCTTTTTTTTATAAATAATTATTTTTTTATAAAAATGTTAGTGAATACATTATTTTTATTAATTTCTTAAAATATTAATAGAAATAATCAATTACTTGTGTAAAGATCAACATCTATGCAAATTTTGTATTTTTTAAAAGAATTTTTGATGCAATAAAATATTATTATAAGTAGCGATAAATATTTTTTAATAATAAGTATTATAACTAATTTTTATTATAATTCTTAATTTTTATATAATTTAAAATTATGATATATAGCTTCTATAATTTAGAAAAAACATGTTTTTGTTGTCAAAATTTAAATTTTTGCATAATTAATAGTAGAAGTATTTTCATAAAAATAATAAAAAATCAATTCCTTTTTTTAAAAATTTAAAAATGATATTTTTCCTTCTATAGTAATCAATTAATATTTTTTAATAGAAATCAAAATATTAATTTTTTTGTAAAAATAGATAATAAAATAATTTTTTTTTAAAAAAATCAAGAATAAAATAAATCATCAAATATAAAGTTTGTAAAACTTTTTTTTATGTTATTACTATTTAGTAATGCTTTATTTTTATCCAATATTTTATTTTTATGTATGACAGAGGTCAATTATATTTCATGTTTCAATTTATCACATATTTTGTTGGCTTACGTTATATGCGTAAACGTAAAGGTGATCGATTTTCTCAATTTATTTTGAGTTTATCTATAATTGGAATTGCATTAGGTGTTATGTCTTTAATAATAGTTACATCTGTAATGAATGGTGCTGAACGTGCATGGCAAAACAATATTTTAGCTTATATGCCACAAGTTATTTTAACAACATCTCAAGGCCATATTAATCCAGAAAAATATCCAGTAAAAAAAATAAAATATTTAAAAGAAATAGACCGTATTACTTCAATTGTTGAAAGTGATGTAATTTTACAAAGTAGAAAAAATGTTACTATTTCTGTAATGATTGGAGTTGATGAAAAGTTAAGTGATCCTTTGTTTAAGCATGTACAAAATCTTGACCCTGGAGTATTAAAATCAGGTAGATATAATGTTATTTTAGGAATAAAATTAGCTGAAGAATTACAAGTACAACCTGGGGATCAATTAAGATTAATTATACCCTCTATTACTCAATTTACCTTAATGGGAAGGATGCCAAGTCAACGTTTGTTTACAGTAGCAGGTTTTTTTTCAACACAACATGAAGCTGATAGTACTGAAATATTAGTAAATTTACAAGATGCAGCAAGATTAATGCATTATCCTGTTGGTAATATTACTGGTTGGCGTCTTTATTTAAAAAAACCTTTAATGGTTGATAATTTAAGTAAGAAAATTTTACCTATAGGTATGATATGGAAAGATTGGAGAGAAAGAAAAGGCGATTTTTTCCAGGCAGTTAAAATGGAAAAAAATATTATGATTTTATTATTAAGTCTTATTATTGTTTTAGCTTCTTTTAACATAATCACTTCGCTTTCATTGTTAGTAATGCAAAAACAGATTGAAATTGCTATTTTTCAAATATTAGGATTAAAACGTACAAAAATTATAGCTATTTTTATGCTTCAAGGAATTGGAGTTGGGATTTTTGGTACGATAATTGGAATATTATTAGGTTTGTTTGTTACCAAGAATCTTAATATAATTATGCCTATGTTGGGTTTGTTAGATAAAAATATAGAATTAAAGGTTTTTATTGATTTTATATATGTAATATCAATCAGTTTATTTTCAATAATAATTGCATTTTTATCAACACTTTATCCTGCTTATCGTGCAGCTAACATTCAACCTTCTGAGGCTTTGCGTTATGCATAATTCTCCATTATTAATATGTAAAAATCTTTGTAAATCTTATAAAGACGGAAACATTATAAATAATGTAATTAAAAATATCTCTTTTTCTATTGCTAGAAAAGAAATGATAGCAATTCTTGGTCATTCAGGTTCTGGAAAAAGTACATTATTACATTTATTAGGTGGATTAGATATACCAACCAGTGGTGATGTTATTTTTAAAAATAAAAATATAAGTTTATTGTCCAACAAAAAAAGGGCTGCATTACGTAATAAAGAATTAGGTTTTATTTATCAATTTCATCATCTCTTATCAGATTTTAATGCTTTAGAAAATGTAATGATGCCATTATTAATTTCTGGCATGACTTATATAGAAGCTAAAAAAAAATCTTACACAATTTTAAAATCAGTAGGATTAAGTAATCGAATAAATCATTACTCTTCAGAATTATCAGGTGGAGAAAAGCAACGTGTTGTAATTGCTCGTGCTATAGTGAATGAACCTTCTTTAGTTTTAGCAGATGAACCTACAGGTAATTTAGATTTATATAATGCTAATATTATTCTTGAATTATTAATGGAACTTAATCAAAAAAAAGATACTGCATTTTTGATAGTAACACATGATTTAAAATTAGCTGGCCGTTTGATTCGTCATTTAAAAATACACGATGGGCATTTAAAAGAATGTTCAAGTTTTATTGGAGTGTAATAAATGGCAGAGTTAGTTCTTACTTTTAAAATTGCATTTCGTTTTTATAAAGGAAAAAAAAAATCTAGTTTAGTATCGCTAATATCTATAATCTCTATGTTTGGTATTATTCTCGGTGTTGTTGTGTTAATTATTGGTTTTAGTGCGATGAATGGTTTTGAATATGAATTAAAAAATCGTATTTTATCTGTTATATCTCATGGACAAATTATTGCGGTTAATCAGCCTTATTTAAATTGGAAATCTGATTTTAAAAAAATAGTCCATACTCCAGATATTATTGGTGTTTCACCTTATATCGCTTTTACAGGATTATTAGAAAAAGATACCGCTATAAAAGCAATTCAAATTATTGGTGTGGATCTACTTTTAGAATCTTCAGTAAGTACATTGCCTAATTTTATTCTTAATAATGCATGGAACAAAATTAAACCTGGTAATCATGAAATTATTCTAGGTAGGGGTGTTGCAAAAAAATTAAAAGTTTCTACTGGAGATCATATTAACATAATTATGCCTAATAATAATACATTAAGAATTAACTATCCTTATCGTATTTCTGTCACTGTAGTTGGTATCTTTAGTTTGAATGGTATGTTAGATAATCAATTGGCAATTCTTCCTTTAGAAGATGCGCAAAAATATTTAGGATATGATAATGGTATTACTGGTTTTCAAATAAGTGTTGCAGATATTTTTTCTGCAAATCAAATTATTTATAATGCAGCAATTAATGTTAGTAATTATGTTTTCTTTAAAAGTTGGACAAAAGATTATGGTTATATGTATAGTGATATTCAAATGGTAAGAGGTGTAATATATCTTATTATGATACTAATTATCAGTGTTGCCTGTTTTAATATTGTATCTACATTAGTAATGGCAGTAAAAGATAAAACTGCAAATATTGCTATATTAAGAACTTTTGGCGCGCATAGTAGTTTTATTCGTAATATCTTTTTATGTTATGGATTACTTACAGGAATGTTTAGTTGTTTTATTGGTATATTAATTGGAATTTTAATATCATTAAATTTAACATCTATAATTAAATATATGGAAAATATTTTTCATTATTCTTTTTTATCCGGTGAAGTTTATTTTATCGATTTTTTACCATCTGTACTTTATACTACAGATGTATTTTTTATAATTTTAACAACATTAATTTTAAGTTTATTAGCTAGTTGGTATCCAGCAAATCAAGCAACTAAAGTAGCTCCTGCAAAAATTTTAAGTAAATAATAATTTTGTTATCTGATTTCTTATATCACAACAAAATATTTTCAATTTGGATCACAAATTTTAATTTAATTGGCAGTAAGGGGCATTTAATTATGAAATTTTACTGTAGACTAAAAAAGTTACGTAAAAAAATATATAAAAAACGATTTCTTTTTTCTCTTTTTAGTAAGAAAAGAGAGTTAATTAATAAAATAAAAAAATGATTTCTTATTATTAATTTAATATAATATTTGTAATTATAAATTTACATTTTATCTGCAGAATAGTTATTAATATATTAAAAATTATAACGTATTATAAAATTTTTAATTATAAAAAATAATATATTTGATTCTGATTAAATATTTAAATTAATATAGATACAAAAACGTAATATCAAGTTTTTAAAAATATTCAGGAATAATCTACAATAATTATTTTTATTTATAATTTTTTTTAAGATTTTTTTAAAAAAATTCAAGGATATTTCTAAATTGTTGTTTTTGTAGATGTTATTTTAAATAATCTATCATCTTAATAGCATAGCCAATATAATTAGCTGGTGCCATTTTTTTTAAACGTTCTTTTTCTTGTTTTGGTAAATTAATGCTATCAATAAATTTCTTTATATCATTTTGAGTAATATTTTTTCCTCTAGTTATAGTTTTTAATTTTTCATAAGCATTTTTTATTCCATAACGTTTCATAACAGTTTGAATGGCTTCACCTAAAACTTCCCAATGAGAATCTAATTCAAAAGATATTTTTTTATTATTAGTTTCTAGTTTGTTCAAGCCTTTCAATATTGTTTGGTATGCAATAAAACTATAAGAAATAGCAACACCTAAACTGCGTAAAACTGTTGAATCAGTAAGATCACGTTGCCAACGTGAAATCGGTAATTTATTGGCAAAATAATTTAATAATGAATTTGCTAATCCAAGATTACCTTCTGCATTTTCAAAATCAATAGGATTAATTTTATGTGGCATAGTTGACGAACCTACTTCATCTTCTTGTATTTTTTGTGTAAAATTTTCTAATGCAAGATAACCCCAAATATCTTTAGTTAAATCTAAGAGAATAGTATTAAATCGAGCAATGCAATTAAATAATTCAGCAATATAATCATGCGGTTCTATTTGAGTAGTGAATGGATTCCATTTAATATTGAATGAAGTAACAAATTCTTTACTGAAAAGTGGCCAATTTATATTTGGATAAGCTGATAAATGAGCATTATAATTACCTACTGCACCATTAATTTTCCCTAAAATATCAATTTTTATAAATTGCCGATATTGTCTGTCCATACGATAAGCAAAATTAGCAAATTCTTTTCCAATAGTAGTTGGAGTTGCGACTTGACCATGAGTTCTTGATAACATTGGTAAAGAAGCATAAAAAACAGCCATTTTTCTTATCTTGTTTATGATTTTTTTCCAATAAGGCAAAAGTATTTTATTTCGAGTGTTTTTTAAAATTAATGCATAAGCAAGATTATTAATATCTTCAGATGTACATGCAAAGTGAATAAATTCTATAACTTTTTTAAGTTCAGGTATGCATTTTATTTTTTCTTTTAAAAAATATTCTACTGCTTTCACATCATGATTTATTTTTTTTTCAATTTTTTTGATTTTTATTGCATCATTTTCATTAAAGTTTATAATAATTTTATTAAGATAAATGTTGGCATCATTGGTAAATAATGGTATTTCTTGAATTTTAGAGCATTCTGCTAATTTTTGTAACCAACGTATTTCTATTTCTATGCGGTATTTTAATAAAGCAAATTCACTAAAAATTGGACGTAATATATTTACTTGGTCACTGTAACGACCATCAATTGGTGATATACTTGTTAAAGAGGATAATCTCATTTATTACTCCCACTGAATCTATGGATATAAAATTTTTAAGTAAAAAATTGCAAAAAATTATAACAATTGATTATTATTTTTAGTTGTAATTTATAAATAATATTTTTTAAAATGGTATAATATTAATTAAGAATTATATGTTTTAAAAAAATATGTGCTATAAATTAATATTAATTTAATATATTAAATATTGCTTTTATGTGATTTTTTGTTCTTTGTAAATATTTTAATTAAGCAGATTATTAAATAATATTTAAAAAATATTTTTTTTATTTTTTAATGGAATTATTTATTAATATTATATTGATATAATTTTGTAAATGTTAAAAATAAACTATTGATATTAGTAAGAGATATATATTGGTGGTATTATTAATATTTGTAAAAAAGTTTTAATAAGTATTTTTTACTATTACAGTTACGGATATATTTTATTTAAACTTTAAATATGTTTTATAATATAAAAATTAAATGGTATTTTTTTGCAAAAAACTACATAATAAAAAATTATATCCCATTTTGAATACGTTCGTCAATAACACCACCACCTAAACAAATTTCATTATTATATAAAACAGCAGATTGACCTGGTGTTACTGATTCAATTGGATAGTTAAATTTTATGGCTATTTTTCTATTATCAAATTGAATAATTTTACAAGGAACATCTTTCTGACGATATCGTGTTTTAACTGTATATTGATTTTTTATATTTTCTATTTTTGGAGTTATCCAATGAATATTATTTATAATAAGTCCCTTTGATAACGCACGCGGATGGTTATGTCCTTGTGCCACAATTAACATATTATTTTTTATGTCTTTATCAACCACGTACCAAGGATTTTTATTAGCTTCTTTAAGACCACCAATCCCTAATCCTTTACGTTGGCCCAACGTATAATATATTATGCCCGGATGGTTTCCTAATATTTTGCCATCAACAGTAACAATTGGTCCTGGTTGGCTAAATAAATATTTAGAAATAAAATCACAAAATTTTTTTTTACCAATGAAACAAATTCCAGTTGAATCTTTCTTTTTAGCAGTAACTAGACCGATGTTTTCAGCAAGATAACGAACTTCTGATTTTTTAAGCTCACCGATTGGAAAAATATTTTTTTCTAATTGTTTTTGATTAAGAGTATACAAAAAATAACTTTGATCTTTATTTTTATCATTAGCACGTAATAATTGGTAAGACCCATTAATTTTCCGAATTCTTGCATAATGACCAGTAGCAATATAATCTGCTGATAAATTTTGTATAGCAAATTTTCTAAATACTTTAAATTTTATTTCTTGATTACATAAAATATCTGGATTTGGAGTACGTCCAATTTTATATTCATTTAAAAAATGTATAAAAACATTATTCCAATATTCTGTTGCAAAATTGACAGTATATAGTTTTATATTAATTGTATCACAAACAGATTGAGCATCTGCAAGATCATTGGCTGCCATACAATATTTTTCAGTATCATCTTCTTCCCAATTTTTCATAAATAATCCAGCAACTTGATATCCCTGTTTTTTTAGTAAATAAGCAGATACCGATGAATCTACACCACCAGACATAGCAACAATAACTTTTTTTGAACAATTTATTGACATTTTATTTCTCTTATTAAATTTATAAAAAATAAATTATTTTTATACTAAAAAAAGTTTTTTATTAAAATCGCATAATAAATATTAAATAATTAGAATTATTTTATTTTTTGCAAATATATTGATCATTTTTTATGATTACTTTTTTAAATTATAAATTATTCTGATTAAATAAATATTTTAATATTTATATTTATATGTTTTAAATATAAATTTTTAATTATTTATAATAAATAATATTATGATTAGAATTATTTTTTTTAAATTTATATAATATTAAATTTTTAATATTTTAAAAAAGTATGCATGTTATTTTTGAATCATATATTGATAATTATATATATTCAAGATTTCTTTTAGCAAAAGAAATGCAATTATTTTTTTAACAATAAAATAATTTAGAAAATTATCCATTTTTTATAATAAAAAATTTGATTTATGAATGAAATAAAAATTATTAATATATCTAGATAAAATGTTTTATTGATATACGTTTAAGAAAACTTAATGTGAAAAATATGTTATATTATAATAAATAATAAAAAGATACAAATAATAGAATAAGTATTTATAAATATTTAAAATAGATTGAACAGTTAAATTAATAATCATTTATGTATCGTACTATATATATATAATAATTAAAAATTGCTATTTATTATGTAATAATTTTATATTATTATATAGTTTCTTAATAAAAAAATAATCTTTTATAAAAAGAGTACATATAATTAAAGTTTTTAAAATAATTTTTATGATATACTTTTAAAGTATACATTTTTTTAAAAATATTTAGAGTAAAATATTTTTTATTGAAATGATATTTTTATGTGCTAAATGTTTTATAAAAATATTTAACTATAAATAAAACATATATTTTTAGTTGATATAAAATCTTTTTTTGTTATTATCTTAATTTTTTAATTTATGTAAAATAAAAAATATTTATATCAGAAAATAAGTTTATAGTATAATGAGAAAAAATTATGTTAATTATTCATGCAGATATTCGCGTAAATAAAGGTACAGGTGCAAGTCGATCTTTACGCAAGAAAAATAAATTACCAGCTATTCTTTATGGTGATAAGAAAGAAACAACTGTTATTGAACTTGATCACAATGAAATTTTTAATCAGGAAAAAAAAATAGAATTTTATGATCTTTTAGTTTTAGTCATTAATGAAAATAAAATTAAAGTTAGGGTACAGGCGTTACAGCGTCACCCATTCAAACCTAAACTAATACACATCGATTTTTTTCGAGTTTGATAACTTATAAATTTATGTAATAAAAAATTGATTAAAATGTTTCAAAAATTCTATTTGTTATTAAAAGATTACAGAATTTTATTAAAAAATACATCTATATTTTTAATATTATGTCTTTAAAACGTATTTTAAAATGACGATCTATTTTTAATAACATAAAAACAGTTTTTAAGTAAAATTGCTCTTTTTTAAAGTACAATAAAACAAAAAAGTATATAATTAGTAATGAGTAATGTATAAAAATGTTTTTATAATATTTATATTTAAAAATTTTTATATATTTAAGATATTTTATATCAAATAGTACATTAAAATTATTTATCAACAAGAAATAACAAACAGTGTAAAAAATAAATAAAATTATATAATTTAAAATTAAATATTTTACAGAAGTTACCACATAATAACATTAAAATTTTTTTTAAAAAAAATAAAAAATATTTCGAATATAGCAGAATTGTATTATTGTAAATATCGGCATGTAGCGCAGACTGGTAGCGCTCCGTCATGGGGTGTCGGAGGTCAGAGGTTCAAATCCTCTCATGCCGACCATTAACGGTGTTTCATTATATAATTCTTATTTTCTATAAATCATTATTAAAAAATAAAACCATTTCTCTTGATTGTTATATAAAAGATAAAAAGATTTATCTCGTAAGAGAATATGATAAATTATATTTTTTAAGAATAAAAATAATCAAAGATAAAAATATTTTTTATGTTTATAAAATTATTACTTTGAATTTTAAAAAATTATTTTAAAAAATTTCATCTTAAATTCTAATTTTTAATCAGTTACGGCGGTAATATTTAATAACATTATAAATGTAATAAAAATAACGATTTTGCAATATATTGCATATTTTAATCATTATCAGAAAAATATATAATATTTATTGAAATTTAATGCACTCTTATCATTTTTATATGTCATGTTTTTATTTTTTGCTGATATGTAATTTAATATACTTTGTCTAAATTAATAAAATTTTAATTTTATTAATTTGCAATATTTTTATTTTAGATAATGAATTACATTATTGGTATTGTTTATTTTTAAAAATTTTGTAAACATTTACTAAAAAATATTAAATAGCAATTATTTTTTTTCATATTAGTATTCTTAAATATATTAGTATATAAATTTACAATAAAAAACAAATTGTTTTTTGTAATTTTTTATAAAAAATAATTGTTTAATCTTAAATATTTATTGATATCACATGTATAAAAAATAAATATAATAATGTATATTAAAATTATCATTGATAATATTAATAAAATTCATAATTTTTCTAAATTATTAGAAATATTTTTTATTGAATAATATTTTTTTAATCTTTTGTATAAAACTTATAAAATAATATTTATTTCATTAATAATCATCAATTAATTATTAAAGCATATTGTATATTTAACAAAATATAATTTAAAAAAATGATTAAAAATGCTATTTTTAGAAAAATATTTTCAATAAAAAGTTATTTATATTAAATAATCTGTATCTTAATATTTGGAGCGTTAGAATAAAATTACATCGAGAATTGAAAGCACGTCATTTAACAATGATAGCTATTGGTGGTTCTATTGGTACCGGGTTATTTGTGGCTTCTGGAGCTACTCTTGCTCAAGCTGGACCAGGTGGAGCTGTATTAACCTATCTAGTTATTGGTGTTATGGTTTATTGTTTAATGACTAGCTTAGGAGAATTGGCAGCTTATTTACCAGTTTCAGGATTATTTTCTATTTATGGTTCTCGATACGTCGATGAAAGTTTTGGTTTTGCACTTGGTTGGAATTATTGGTATAACTGGACTGTAACTATAGCAGTTGACTTAGTAGCTGCTCAATTAGTGATGGAATATTGGTTTCCTAAAATTGATGGTTGGATTTGGAGTACCATTTTTCTTTCTATTATTTTTGTGCTAAATTTTATTTCTATAAAAGGATTTGCTGAAGCAGAATATTGGTTTTCTTTAATAAAAATCATTACTGTTATGATTTTTATTATGATAGGTATATTAATGATTGCAGGTATTTTAAAAGGAGGAGAAAATACGGGATGGTATAATTGGAAAATAGGTAAAGCGCCTTTTGTTGGTGGTTTTTCATCCATGATCGGAATTGCTATGATTGTAGGTTTTTCTTTTCAAGGTACTGAATTAATTGGTATGACAGCTGGTGAATCTAAAAATCCCAGCAAAAATATTCCTAAAGCAGTAGGACAAATTTTTTGGAGAATTTTATTATTTTATGTTTTTGCCATATTAGTTATGAGTTTAATTATTCCATACATGGATTCACGTTTATTACGAAATGAAATTATTGGTATCAGCATTAGTCCTTTTACACTAGTTTTTGAAAATGCAGGATTATTATCGGCAGCTATTATAATGAATGCAGTTATTTTAACAGCAATATTATCTGCTGGTAATTCAGGTATGTATGCTTCTACTAGAATGTTATATACATTAGCAAAAGAAGGAAAAGCACCAAAAATATTTTCACAATTATCTTCTAAAGGAATCCCACGTCATGCCTTAATTGCTAATACTTTCGTTAGTGGTCTTTGCTTTTTAAGTTCCATGTTTGGTAATCAAGTTGTTTATTTGTGGTTATTAAATATTTCAGGAATGACTGGATTTATAGCTTGGATAGGTATTGCAATTACTCACTACCGCTTCCGTAAAGGTTATATTTCACAGGGAGAAGATTTAAATAAATTACCGTATCGTTCAAAATTTTTTCCCTTTGGACCAATTTTTGCTTTTTTTCTTTGTTTATTTATTATATTATCACAAAATTATCAAGCATTTTTATCTGAGAAAATTGATTGGTATGGTATTATTACAACGTATATCGGTGTTATTTTATTTTTAATAATATGGTTTTCTTATAAAATTATTAAAAAAACACGTTTTATTCATTATCAAGAAATGGATTTTCCTGAATATAATGAAAAATTTTTTAAGTGATTTTTAAATGATTTTTTGAATTTTTATTATAAAAATTAATAAAACATATAAAAAAATGTTTTTTATGCAAATTTTTATTCATGATAAAATAAACATATAAATAATAATAACATAATATAATTAATTTATACTAGTATATTTTTTCACTAAATAAAAATCTTTGATTATCATATAAATAATAGATTTTTGTTAAAATTAAAACTAAAGTTTCTCAAACATTTTATTAAGAATCGAGACATTAAAATTATAATATTTTTTAAATAAATTAATAATTACGTAAAAATTAATTTATTTCTTGTTTTATATTTTTTAAGTTTCAATAAGAATTAAAAATAATGTTTAGTAATTGTATATGTTTTCTATTAATTATTTTATTTTTGTAAATATAACAAAAATTATTATAATTTTTTCTCTTTAAAAAAATATATAAAAGTATTTTGCTTTAAAATCAAAATAAATTTTTTGATTTAATTATTTTAAAAAATATTAATTAGTAATTTGATTTACATATTTAACAAGTTCTTTTAAGTAATTACATATTTTTTTATTATCGATATATATCAAAAATAATTTATCTATATATTGTAAATATTTGTTGATTGTTTCCTTGTTTAATATATTCTCTCGATGAGATAACCAAGTCAATTGCTCTTTTTTTGTAAGAGTATCAGGATAATTTCTACTACGATAACGAAAAAATAATTGACTTATTCGTGGATCATCAAAATTTAAATTTAATTTTGATAAATCTTTTGATAAAGTGTGAGTTATAATGTTCATTTTTAAACGATCTTCACTACTGAAAAAACCTGCATACAATTTATGATCGACATCAACATTAGGTTCATGCAAAAATTTTTTTTGAGATAAAAAATGAGTGATCTTATATTGAATTGTCCTGTCTTTTCTTAATTTTTTCCAATTATTCATACAATGATTAATATCTAGTGATATACGTTTTAAATCTATAGATTTTAATAAGTTAATTGGTGCTAAAATAGGACATTTATTGATATTGATTAATTGAATATTTTTTGTATATTTATTACTTATTTTAAATTTCAGTGGATCGTACTCGTACTCTTGTAATATATTGCTGTTTGATTTTAAGAATTCATTGATATCTCCTGCAAGATCATAAGCAAAAAAAACATTTTTGTTGTGGGGATGCCAAGCAAGTGGGGCAATTATGCTAATATTTGATTTCGTTGCTCCGAATATACTGGAAATATAAATTAATGGTGTCATGTCAACACAATTAATTAATTTCATAATTTTATGCTTTTTTCTTAGTTTAAAAAAATAATTAAATAAACGCGGTTGTGCTTTTTTTATTAATTTTGCTATTTCTATAGTAGCTAAAACATCTCCTATGGCGTTATGAGCATTTAAATGCCGAACGTTATTAATATTTGTTAAATCTTCTAATTTAAAACTAGGTAGTCCATTATTATGAGGCCAATAAATTCCATTAGGACGTAAGGCATAACAAGCTCGCAACACATTTATTAAATCCCAACGTGAATTGCCTGATTTCCAAATGTAATCATATGGATCATAAAAATTTCTATAAAATATATATCGGCTTACTTCATCATCAAATTGAATATTATTATAACCAAGAATACAAGTATTACCTATACTGAAAATAGAATAAATATGTTTAGCGAATTCAGCTTCATTCACTCCATGAGCTATTGCATATTGTGGTGTAATACCATGAATAATAACTGCTTCAGGTTCTGGAAGATAATCATTAGCAGGAGAACAATAAAAAATTTGTGGTTCGTTAATAACATTAAAATCGGCATCTGTGCGAATGCTTGCAAATTGCGCTGGTCTATCAAGAGCAGGATTTTTTCCAAATGTTTCATAATCATAAAATAAAAATGAGAATTTCTGTGCATCAATCAAAATATTTTTCCATTTTTATGATTAAATATATTATTTAATACAATTTTTTATTATTATGATTTTTTATCTCAAAAATGTAAACCATAACTATTTTAGTTAGTAAGCAAAATATATGAATATTAAAAAATATAATAATAAGATCGTAAATTATTTTTAATATATACTATTAATGTAAGATTAAATGTTTAAAATCATAACATCAGAGATAACAAAAATATATGTATTTTATTAAAAATTTTATATTTTTTTGTAATATATATGTTGTATAAAAGGTATGAAAATGACAAATATAAATAAGCAGTCATTCAAAAACGTATTGGAGTTTGTACGTATGTTTCGTTGTAAAAATAAAATTAAACGTGAATTAATAGATAATGAAAAAAAAATTAGAGATAATAAAAAAAGAGTATTATTATTAGATAATTTAAATGAGTATCTTAAAGAAGGGATGACTATTCAAGAGATTAGAGCAATAATTTTCAATATGCGTAATGATTATGAAGATCGTATTGACGATTATAATATCAAGAATGCAGAATTATCAAAAAAACGTCGAGAATTATTACAAAAATTAAAAACAATAGGTGATCAAAATGAAGAATAAGGTTTCTTAAAATAATTTTTGCAATTACTTAAATAAGTAAAGTTTTATTTAATTATTTAAAAATATCAAAATAAATTTTGAACAGTATTTTAGATAAACAATATTTTTTATAAAATATCAAGTTATTTTTTTTAGATAATATAAATTACTTACCCGAAATTTTTATTTGCATATAAAATATTTTATATAAAATATTAATTTTACAAAATTTATTTGATAATAATATTATTTTTAATATTTAAACGATGAGTATTTTTATAATGATAAAAATTATATAGGTAATTTTAAAAACAATCTTATATTATAAAAATTTAATATATCGTTAACAATATATTATTTAACTATATCTGCGTCAGCTGGCTTTTTCAAAATAAAAGAAAAATTAACCTCTTTTTTCATGTAAAAAACAATTTTAAAAATCTAATTTTTGGTAATGATATTTTTCTTCTCTAAAAGAAAAGCTAAATATAATGTATTTATCTAAAGTTATATTTGTGATATTTATTTGCGATTACTTTTTTAAAATTAATATTATTTTTTATCAAAAAATAATTTATTTTAATTGCAATTGATTTTTGTTTTCTATAATATTTTTGTATTTTTGCAAAAAAAGCAATCTTTTAAAAGATTATAGAAATATTTTACAGATTTATGATATTATAGTTATAATTTCTTTTGATTTAATTATTTGATTAACTGATCTTTTTTCTTTTTTTTGATTTTTTAAATATATCATCATATTTCATTTCAATAGCAAATAATTTTTTTTAGATATTTCATCTAAAGATAATTGAGATAAATCAACTGCTTTTTTTAATGTTATTGATTCTTTTTCTTGATATTCATTACGATAACGACGACGACGTTGTCCACTGACTCTTAAATGGCGAGGTGATCTACGTGATCTACGTGGTGGAACAAAACTAATATTTTTTTTGTTATCTTGGTGAATTAAAAATTTGTTCTGTTCTTTTACATCAAGAACACTTGTTCCTGTTTTTATATTTTTTGATTCATTTAACATTGATTTTTCAGTCAAAATAACAGCAATTTTCTTTGAATGAGTTATTGTAGACAACTTAATATTTTGGTTTATAGTATCATTATGTCGTGTTTTTATTGGATTTGCAGTATTTATAAGCTCTAATGATTCTATTAATTTATGTTTTTGATCATTAGGAAGATAAATTATTGGTTGTTTATTAGATTTTTGTTTAATGAATCTTTTTGTTTTATCGTCCAGTATTAACTCTTTTTGTTTCTTACAATGTTCTTGAGTTTGTTTTACAGAATTTTGAAAAGTATTCTTGTAATTATTATACTCTTTTAATTGAGTATAAATAAAATGCTTATTTTTTTGTTGTTTGTTTTTGTTACATTCAGAATATTCAGTATTTTTATAATTATCTTTATATTTGTTATTTTTTATTTTTTTTTCTATCGGTTTTTGTAATTTGATAAAAAATATTTTTAAAAAAGTCGTTACTTTTTTAAATAAATTAATTAATTTTTTTTTGTTAAAAATTTTTTTATTAGAAATAATTGTTTTATTTTTTGTAGAGTGAAGGGTAGGTGAAGTAGTGGATGGTATCGATGTTTTTTTTTCGCAGGTATTATTTTCTGGTATATTGCTCATTTCAGCTTCATGGTATTCAGCAAGATAATAACTTAATTTTGCAATTTCTTCACCCTTGCGAATTCGAATGACATTAAAATGAGGAGATTGCATTTGATTATTAGGAACAATAATAATACGTATATTATGTTGTCGCAATTCAATATCATTAACTGATTGACGTTTTTCATTTAGTAAATAAGAAGCAATTTGTATTGGTACTATAGCATGTATTTCATGAGTATTATCTTTTAAAGCTTCTTCTTCTATCAAACGTAATATAGAGAGTGAAAGTGATTCGTTATCACGAATTTTTCCTGTTCCTTTACAACGGGGACAAAGATGATGAGTAGATTCACCAAGAGATGGACTTAATCTTTGTCGTGACATTTCTAGTAAACCAAACCGTGATATTCTAGCAATTTGAATTCGTGCTCGATCTTGACGTACTGCTTCACGTAAACAATTTTCTACATCACGTTGATGACGTGTTGGTGTCATATCGATAAAATCGATAACAATAAGTCCACCTAAATCTCGTAAACGTAATTGGCGAGCAATTTCATCTGCTGCTTCTAAATTTGTATTTAATGCTGTTTCTTCGATATCAACACCACGAGTGGAGCGTGATGAATTTATATCAATAGCTGTTAATGCTTCCATTGTATCAATTACCAAAACACCACCGGATGGTAAGCGAACTTCACGTTGAAAAGCAGATTCAATTTGTGATTCAATTTGATAATGACTAAAAAGTGGCACTTCTCCACTATAAAATTTTATTTTATTTACAAAATCACCACGACCAATTGCTTCAATATGATGACGAGCAATTTTAACAATTTTTTCATTATCTATTAATATTTCTCTAATATCTGGTTGCAAGTAATCACGAAAAGCTCTAACAATAACGTTACTTTCCTGATGTATAAGAAAAGGAGCAGATCGATTTTCTGCCGCTTTTTTAATTGCTTCCCAATGTTTAATGCGATATTCTAAATCTTGTTGTAATGTTTCTGTAGATTTCCCTAAACCTGCAGTACGAACAATTAATCCCATACCATGCGGTATTGTTAATGAAGATAATGTTTCTTGTAATTCTGTACGGTCTTCACCATCAATACGTCTTGATATCCCCCCAGCTCTGGGATTATTCGGCATTAAAACTAGATAACTACCAGCTAAACTAATAAAAGTAGTTAAAGCAGCACCTTTATTTCCTCGTTTTTCTTTATCAACTTGTATAATAAGTTCTTGTCCTTCTTTTACAACATCTTTTATATTAGGGCGACCATGAGTTTGATAATGAGTTGGAAAATATTCACGTGAAATTTCTTTGATGGGGAGAAAACCGTGTTTTTCTGATCCATAATCAACAAATGCTGCTTCTAAACTGGGTTCTATACGAATAATTTTACCTTTATAAATATTTGCTTTTTTTTGTTCATGTCCAGTATGTTCAATATCTAAATCGTACAACCGTTGTCCATCAACAAGAGCAACTCGTAATTCTTCTTTTTGAGTTGCGTTAATTAACATTCTTTTCATTATTAATACCATTACTCTATTAAGTCAAAAAATTAGACTAAAAATGGTTACTATAAAATTAATAGTTTTTTGTTTTCATAAAATTATAATTTTAAATTAATTAATTTTATCAAAACGCAATTTTTTTATTTACACCTTTAGATGTAAAAGTTGTAATTCAAAATCTATGATTATTTTTATATTTTTTTGATGAAATATATATTTATAGATATTTGAATATTTTTTTGATGTAAAAAACATTTTTTATCATATTTTTAATACCATTTTTATATGTATTTTATCAAAAAAAAATAAATATTAAATTATGAATATTTATTCCAATAAACATTCTGTTTAATTATATGCATTATTCATTGCTTAAGGATGGATATCAAGAGAACTTTTTTGTGGATTATATTTTTATAAAGAAAAATAGAAAAATAAAAAAAAGCATAAAAAATAGAATGAATAATTTAATTAATAACCTTTCAAAAAAAAATAAACAAAGTATCATAATATATATTTGAAATATTTCATAACAATAAAATCTTTATGTCATATATTATAATTATATAATGAAAATACAAAATTTAAGACAATGTATTATTAATAATGATGAAGCAGGCAAACGTATTGATAATTTTTTGTTTAGACGTTTTAAAAATATTCCTAAGAGTAAGATTTATCGTATTATTAGAAAAGGTGAAGTAAGAGTTAATAGTGGTAGAATAAAACCTAAATACAAAATTAAAGAAGGAGATTCACTAAGAATTCCATTTCTTGAAACAAGAATAAAAAAAAATATAGTCTTTCACAAATTTCATCAAATAGACTTATTGATGAATAATATTATTTATGAAGATGAACATTTGCTTATTCTAAATAAGCCTTCTGGTATGGCTGTTCATGGAGGTACTGGAATTCAATTTGGAATCATTGAAATTTTACGTTTGTTACGTTCTGAAACATATTTTTTAGACCTTGTACATAGATTAGATCGCAATACTTCAGGTATTTTATTAATCGCTAAAAAACTTTCTTCTCTTAGGGCACTACACGAACAATTACGTCTAAAAAAAATGCAAAAAGAATATTTAGCTCTTGTAAAAGGTCAATGGCCATCACATATTAAAGTGATTCAGAAACCATTGTTAAATAATATTTTCAAAAATGGTCAACAAATAGTGCAAGTTTCTAGTAATGGTAAATATGCAGAAACTAATTTTAAAATTAAAGAACGTTTTATTAATACCACTTTACTGAAAGTAATACCAATAACAGGAAAAAAACATCAGATTAGGGTACATACACAATATGTAAAACACCCTATTATTTTTGATCATTGTTATGGTGATTTTAATTTTGATGAAAAATTACACATTATAGGATTAAAACGTATTTTTTTACATGCTCATATATTAATATTTACTCACCCTTCAACAGGGGAAAAGTTAAGTTTTAAAGCTCCATTAGATGAACAACTTCAAACATGTTTAATACAATTACGTAAAGAAATGAAATGAATAAAATTATTTTAATTTTTTTATGTGGTTTAAAAAAAGAGATGCAAACATTTTTTTAAAAAAATAGAATTAAATTAAAATACAAATATAATTATTTTAAGTTATCTTATTAAGATATAATATATTTCTTTAAAAGTGTTCAAGATGTTATCAATAATATCAAAATAACATTTCAATAAATTTTGGCGTATTGTTGTATAATAAAAAAACAAATTTACTTTATTTTGCCGCAAAGTTTTTTTACATGTAAATTTCAATTTTTATGAACTTAACTTAATTTTGACTTCACATACTAAAAGTAATGTTTTTTTATAAAATTAAAGCATATTTAAATAATTTTTTGTTTTTTGGACATTTAATTAATAATTTTATCTACATAGGTAATAGAAACATATTTCATATTAAATAAAAAATATTAAAAACATAAGACATAATTGCATAATACAATATCTCATGATTACATAATATTTTAAAAATTATTTTTCAATCAGAAATAACATAAAATGTTCTATAAGTTAAAATTTAATTTTCTTTAAAAGTACTACTGAAAAATAAAAATTATTATATATGATATTTTTATGTAATAATTTTAAATTATTAATATGTAAATCATGATTATCAGTTCTAATGCAACTAGTATTTTATATAGATCATTAATATTTAATTGTCATAAAGAAATAATTGTTATAAGTAGTAATCTAAATAAGATTTTCATCAATAATTATTGATGAAATTTATATTATTTTTTGATAATTTATTTATTATTTACTATATATAAAATAATTACTTACCTATAACATGATAAGTTAACTATTTAGATTTCATAATGAATGCAATAAAAAATAATACTAATTAAAAATATTTTTTTAAATTTAATAAGTATTCATTTAAATGACAAATGTCCAAAAATTATTTAAAGTAAATATGTTTTTTAAAATTTATTTTATTAAGTTTCATGATCAAAAAGGAATAAAAACTATGGCTGTACAACAAAATAAAACTACTCGTTCTAAAAGAGGTATGCGTCGTTCACATGATACTTTAAAAATCAATGAAGTGTCAGTAGATAAAATTTCTGGTGAAACTCATTTACGTCATCATATAACGGTTAATGGTTATTTTCGTGGCAAAAAAGTTATTAATAAATAATATTTTAATTATTTACTTATTTAATTACATATAACGGGAAAATTAGATGTAATTATAAAATATGTTAATTAAAATTCTTCTATATATGACAATCTACTGTACTTAAAGTAACTAATAAGACAGAATAAAGATAATCATAAATTAACATTTAAAATAATTAGTAACCAAAATATTAAAACTATAGTTAATACTGAAATAACCATTTTAAAAAAATTATTTAAAGTTAGATTTTATTTTATGCTAAACAATATTATAGATAATTAAAAATAAAAAAATTTTGTTGAATCTATGATTTTTCAGGTTATCTCAATATTTTTTTTAAATTAAATATTAATAAGATATATTATTTTTATATATTTAAACAATTAACATCAAAATTAATTAATTAGATCCAATGATCACTAATGATATAATACTTATCAAGTCATTTTGATATTTTAAAAATATTTTTGATAAATAAAATTAATTATCTTAATAGTATTTACTTAAAAGTAATTTTTTTTATTCATTATTTTTTTAAAAAAATTTATTTTGAATAATTTTTGTTTTGTTATTGTATTCTGATTAAGTTTTAAATATAAAATTACGCTTTTTGAAAAACATTCAACTAATTAAATTGCGATTTATAAATTTGCGATTTATAAATCATATAAACAAATATCTTTATTATGCGAATTTTAATTAATTTAATGATATTTATCTTTTAGAATTCAATATTATTGTTACAAAAGTCACGTAGCTACAAATTTAAAAGCATTTAAGAATAAAATTAAACCAGCGATCCAGGTAATAGAAACTAAATTACCGATAACGATAAGATTGCTGCTTGCTTGAATTGACTACCCAAGAGTGATTAAAAAATGTATACAAAAATCTTAGGTACTGGCAGTTATTTGCCTGGACAAATTCGCACTAATGCTGATTTAGAAAAAATGGTAGATACCTCTGATGAATGGATAACTACTCGTACAGGAATTAAAGAACGTCGTATTGCAACCATAGAAGATGATGTATCTACTATGGGCGCTAAAGCTGCAAAAAAAGCTTTAGCCATGGCAGGTATTGTAGCGAATGAAATTGATTTTATTATTGTAGCAACAACTTCTTCTACTCATGCTTTTCCAAGTTCCGCATGTCAAATTCAACAAATATTAGGAATAAAAAATGGTGCTGCATTTGATGTTGCTGCTGCTTGTGCTGGTTTTACTTATGCATTAAGCATTAGTGATCAATTTATTAAAACTGGAATGGCAAAAAAAGTATTAGTAATTGGTTCAGATGTGTTGTCTAGAGTATTAGACCCACATGATCGTAGTACACTTATTTTATTTGGTGATGCTGCCGGTGCAATTGTTGTAGGTTGTTCACAAGAACCGGGAATTTTATCGACGCATTTGCATGCTAATGGTAAATATGGTGATTTATTAACTTTAAAACATCAAGAGCATAAAAAGCGTTCGAAACCAACTTATGTTGCAATGGCCGGTAATGAAGTTTTTAAAATAGCAGTACATGAATTGACTAATATTGTAGATGAAATATTAGAAAAAAATGCATTAGATAAATCAGAATTGGATTGGTTAGTGCCACATCAAGCAAATTTAAGAATTATTCAAGCAACAGCTAAAAAGCTTTCAATGCCCATGAACAAAGTTGTTATTACTTTGGATAGACATGGTAATACTTCAGCTGCTTCAGTGCCCACAGCATTTGATGAAGCAGTGAGAGATGGACGCATAAAAAGAGGGCAAATGGTATTACTTGAAGCATTTGGTGGTGGTATTACTTGGGGTTCAGCTTTAATCCGTTTTTAAAAATAAAATGAAGAGATAACATGTCTAATTTCGTTATGGTTTTTCCTGGGCAGGGATCTCAATCTATTGGTATGTTATCTGATTTAGCAAATCAATTTATAACAGTAGAAGAGACCTTCAATGAAGCTTCCAATGTTTTAGGATATGATTTATGGGATTTAGTACAGAATGGTTCTAAAGAAGCATTAAATATAACATGGAAAACACAGCCAGCAATTCTGTGTGCATCTGTTGCAGTTTTTCGAATATGGAAAAAAACATATGGAATTATTCCTCAACTAATGGCAGGTCATAGTTTAGGTGAATATTCTGCGTTAGTATGTGCTGAGGTTATTGATTTTAAATCAGCTATAAAATTAGTAGAATTACGTGGACGATTAATGCAAAAATCTGTTCCGGTAGGTAAAGGAGCCATGTGTGCAATTATTGGTTTAGATAATGCATTAATATTGTCATTATGTAAAAAAGCGTCGGAAGAAGAAATCGTTGAAATAGTAAATTTTAATTCACCAGAACAAGTAGTTATTGGGGGAGAAAAAAATGCTGTTAATAGAGCAGCTATTTTATGTAAGGCTTTTGGTGCAAAAAGAATTTTACCATTGCCTCTTACTGTACCTTCACATTGTCAATTATTAAAAGAAGCATCAAAACAATTAGAAAAAACATTGCAAAATATTATTTTCAAAAAACCTAAAATCGATGTTATTAACAATGTTGATGTAAAAATAGAACATTCAGTAGAAAAAATAAAAGATGCTTTAGTAAGACAACTTTATAAGCCAGTACGTTGGGTTGAAATTATGAATTTTATAGATAAAAAAGGAATTAAAAAGTTAGTAGAAATAGGTCCAGGAAAAGTATTAACAGGATTAAGCAAACGTACTTTACGTACAATATATGCAATAGCAATTAATGATACTGCATCATTAAATATTGGACTGAATATATAATTAATAAATGATTTAGTATTGAGGAAAAAATGATTTTTGATAGAAAAATAGCATTAGTAACTGGAGCTAGTCGAGGTATTGGTCGGGCAATAGCTGAGCTTTTAGTTCAACATGGTGCAAAAGTAATTGGAACTTCTACAAAAAAAATAGGTTCTGCCTTGATTAATTCTTATCTAAGTAATAAAGGTAAAGGGTACATTTTAAATGTAACAGATACTAAGTCTGTGCATACTACTTTATCTAATATTTATGAAGAATTTGGCAAAATTGATATTTTGATTAATAATGCAGGTATTAGAAGTGATAACTTATTGATAAAAATGAAAGAGGAAGAATGGAATAAAGTAATTCATACAAACTTAACTGCAATATTCAGTTTATCAAAAACCATAATTCGTTCAATGATAAAAAAACGTTATGGTCGTATTATATCTATAGGTTCCGTAGTTGGGGCAATGGGGAATATTGGACAAGCAAATTATGCAGCAGCTAAAGCAGGAATCATTGCTTTTAGTAAATCACTAGCGCGTGAAGTAGCTTCTCGCGGTATCACAGTAAATGTTGTTTCACCTGGTTTTGTAGAAACTGATATGACTCAAGCGTTGACAGGTAAACAAAGAGCAGGAATTTTATCTACTATCCCTGTTAGAAGATTTGCTAACCCTCAAGAAATTGCCAATGCTGTAATATTTTTAGCGTCTGATAAAGCAGCTTACATCACCGGTGAAACATTACATGTTAATGGTGGTATGTATATGATTTAAAAACTAATTAATTATTTCCATGATTAATGCTAAAATAAAATATAATGTCACAATGTTTGGATAGTTAGGATTAAATTCTATAATTTTCTTCTATATTAAATGACAAAAATTATCGTGAAAGCGAGTTTTAATAGGAATTAAAATGGTATGAGCACTAGAGAAGATCGTGTTGAGAAAGATATTGCACAAGGCGTTAAAAAAATAATTGCAGAACAATTAGGTGTAAAAGAAGAGGAAGTTGCAAATAATGCTTCATTTGTTGAAGATTTAGGTGCCGATTCTCTTGACACTGTCGAATTAGTAATGGCATTAGAAGAAGAGTTTGACATTGAAATTCCTGATGAAGAAGCAGAAAAAATTACAACAGTAAAAGCTGCTATTGATTATATTGAAAATAATAAGTCATAAGAATATTGTTTCCATGATTAAAAGTTTTTATGTACATATTCAGGCGGTTCAATAGACCGCCCGAATATCCACTGCTCTTATGTTTTTTTTTGGAGGGAATACATGTCTAAACGTCGAGTAGTTGTCACTGGGCTGGGCATGTTATCTCCAGTTGGCAATACAGTCGAATCATCTTGGAGTGCTGTGTGTTCTGGGAAAAGCGGGATTACTCTTATAGAGTATTTTGATACTAAAAAGTATACAACTAAATTTGCTGGTTTAGTAAAAAATTTTAATTATAATGATTATGAAATTTACTCCAAAAATATACGAAAAATGGATCTTTTCATTCAGTATGGCATTGCTGCAGGTCAACAAGCTATTAAAGATGCAGGTATTGAAATCACAAAATCTAATGCTCACCGTATTGGTGCTGCAATTGGTTCCGGTATTGGCGGATTAGAATTAATTCAAAAAAATTGTGATATTTTATTTACTCATGGTCCAAGAAGAGTTAGTCCATTTTTTGTTCCTTCAACTATTATTAATATGGTAGCTGGATATTTAAGTATTATATATGGATTTAAAGGTCCAACTATTTCTATTTCTACAGCTTGTACTTCAGGAGTTCATAATATTGGTCATGCTGCGCGTATTATTGCGTATGGTGATGCTGATATTATGTTAGCAGGTGGTGCAGAAAAAGCCAGCACATCTCTGGGTATAGCTGGATTTAGCTCTCTTAATGCATTATCTAAACGTAATCATGAACCTAAGCGAGCCAGTCGTCCATGGGATAAAGAACGAGATGGATTTGTGTTAGGGGATGGCGCAGGTATTTTAGTTTTAGAAGAATACGAACATGCTAAAGATAGAAATGCCAAAATTTACGCTGAATGTGCAGGTTTTGGTATGAGCAGTGATGCATATCATTTAACATCACCATCAGAAAATGGTGAAGGTGCTGCTCTTTCTATGAAAAATGCTTTACATGATGCAGGTATTAGTGCAGAAAAAATAGGCTATATTAATGCTCATGGTACATCAACGTTAGCAGGAGATATCGCTGAAGCATTTGCCATTGCATCAATTTATCCAGAAAATAGTGATGGAATATTGGTTAGTTCAACTAAATCTATGACTGGTCATTTATTAGGAGCTGCAGGTGCAATTGAATCTATTTTTTCTGTTTTGTCACTTAGAGATCAAAATATTCCTCCAACAATTAATCTTGAAAATATTGATAATGAATTACTAAAATTAGTAGAAACAAAAAAACTAGATTTTGTTCCTTATAAAGCAAGAAAAGTAAAAAATATGGAATATGCATTATGCAATTCTTTTGGATTTGGTGGTACAAATGGATCAATTGTTTTTCGTAAAATCAATTAAAATAAACTTGTGTATAGTATTAAAAATTATAAAATATGTTTTTTTTAATTTTTAAATTTTATATATAAATAATATCATTCAATATTTTTTATAATATAGTTATACTAATATATAGTTTAAAGGAATAATTTTATACAATGATATGTTGGATTAATGGTGAACAAAAAAACTATATTTTTGTTACGGATAGATCTCTTCAATTTGGTGACGGGTGTTTTACAACAATTCGTGTAGTTGGTAAATACCCTGCTTTGTTAGCTTATCATATTGAACGTTTAAAAAAAGGTGTAAAAAAACTTTTTTTGCCTCAACCAAATTGGAAGAACTTAATTTGTGATATCAATAAAATAGCAAAATTCAATAAAAAAGACTTAGCTGTAATTAAAGTTGTTATTAGTCGAGAGGGATCTGAACAGGGATATGGTACATTAAAATCAAATCAAGTAACAGTGATTATTTTGTTAACTGATTATCCGATGCTTTATTTAGAAAAAAGAAAAGTAGGAATTGATGTAATATTAAGTAACATACCCATAAATAATAATCCTTATTTGGCAGGTATTAAACATTTGAATCGTTTAGAACAAATATTAATAAAAAAACAAATTCAATTATTAAATGTTGATGAAGCTATAGTTTCAGATATTAACGGTATATTAATTAGCTGTTGTGCATCTAATATTTTTTGGCGTAAAGAAAAATGTATTTTTACACCAAAATTAAATTATTCTGGTGTTGCAGGTGTAATGCGAGAAAAAGTGATTTCTTCTTTATCTAATAGTGATTATCAATTTTTTTACAAAAATCAGTATCCAAATGTATTAGAATATTCTGATGAAATAGTTATTACTAACTCTTTAATGCCTATATTACCAGTAAATAGGATTTTAACTCACATGAAACAACCTATATGTCAATATTATTCTAGAAAATTATTTAATTTTCTGCTTCCATATTGTTTAGAATTAAAATAATTTTTGTATTAATATTTCATCATTTAATATGCAAAATATAGCATTGCAAAAAAAATATAATTTTTAAACAAAAAATATAGAATATTAAATCGTTTCATTATTAAAGATTGGATTAAGATAACAGCAAATAATAAAAATTATCAAAAATTATTTTTAGAATACTATCAAAATAATCAGTTCTAATAAACTATAATTACATATTTAAAAATATAATTTAAATTAATAAATGCTTATTTATTAATTTTTTACAAATTACTATCGTTATTAGTTAATTATTAATAATCAAAAAACAAAAATTGATATAAAATATTTAAAATTGTGATTTATTACTATTATTTATCACCTTCTTACTTAAAGGAATTCACATTATTTATGTATAATAATTATTTTGATATGCAAATATAGAAATATTGTTATAAAAATTTATATATTAAAGATATTACAATGCTTTTAAAATTCAATATAGATTAAATTTTAAATTAATAAAAAAATGAAAAGTTTTTATATAGTAATTGAGGGACTCGAAGGTGCAGGAAAAACTAATGCTGTCAAAACTTCTGTTGAAATACTTACTGAAATGGGCATCAAAGAAATTATCTGTACTCGTGAACCAGGCGGGACACCGTTAGGAGAAAAATTACGTGAATTAATTAAATATGGCATATTTGAAGAAGTAATTACAGATAAAGCAGAATTATTGATGCTCTATGCAGCACGTATTCAGTTAATTGAAACCGTTATAAAACCCTCTCTTTTAAAAGGAAAATGGGTGATAGGAGATCGCCATGATCTTTCATCACAAGCATATCAAGGCGGAGGAAGACAATTTTCTCTTAAACTAATAAAAATATTACGCAATATATTATTAAATAATTTTCGACCAGATTTGACATTATATCTTGATATAGAACCAGAAGAAGGTTTAAAACGAGTACGTAATCGTGGTAAACTTGATAGAATAGAAAAAGAATCATTAGATTTTTTTGATAGAACCCGTAAATGTTATCTTGAATTGGCTTCTAAAGATAAAACAATAATAACAATTGATGCTAATCAATCGTTGAACAAAGTAAAAAAAAATATCAAAGATATATTTTTGAATTGGTTTTCAAAACAAAATTTATAAAATGAAATGGTACCCATGGTTAAATACTGCATACAAGGAAATCATTGCGCTATATAAAAAAAAGCAAGGTCATCATGCACTATTATTACATTCCCACCATGGAATGGGGAGCAGCTCTTTAATTTATGCTATTACTCGCTGGCTTATGTGCAAAAACACAAATGATATTAAAAGCTGTGGGAGTTGTCATGGTTGTCATTTAATGTTGGCAAAGACACATCCAGACTGTCATGTGATTCTTTCTGAAAAAAATAAAAATAGCATAGGTGTCGAAATTATTCGCAACTTAATAAAAAATTTGTCTACTCATGCACAACAAAATGGTGCTAAAGTTATTTGGTTTCCTGGTATTGAACGATTAACTGAAACTGCTAGCAATGCATTGTTAAAAACATTAGAAGAACCTGAAGGTAATACTTATTTTCTTTTAGAATGTCATAATTTATTTGATATTTTACCTACATTACGTAGCCGATGTTTTTATTATTATCTTGCAGTACCAGACCATAAAATAGTTTTTTCTTGGTTAAAAAAACAAAAAATATTATTAAAAGATAATGATATTAATGCAGCTATAAAACTAACATCAGGTGCACCTATTTCTGCTCTCATGCTTTTGCAACCAGACATTTGGATAAAAAGAAAATATTTTTTTAAATCATTAATGGAACATTTGTCTAATAATACACTTTTAAGTTGGTTACCTGAATTAAATCAATCAAATGCTACTGATAGAATTGTTTGGTTAATTAATATACTATTAGATGCAATAAAATATCAGAAAAAACTATCTTATTATTGTGTAAATCAAGATCAATTATTATTAATATCTCAATTAGCAAAAATGAGTACTGCTAACGTTTTATTAAACAATGCTTATGAATGGAACAATTGCCGTTATCAATTAATTTCAATTATGGGATTAAATCAAGAATTATTGTTGATATCTCATTTAATTAATTGGCAAAATACATTAATCAAAATATCATTTTAATTTTAAAGAGCAAATTATGTTTTTAGTTGATTCACATTGTCATCTTGATTGCTTGGATTATAAAAATATACATAAAAATATTGATGATGTTATTAAAAAAGCAGAATTAAAAGAAATTAAATATATTTTATCTGTAGCTACGACATTATCAAATTTTATTAAGATGAAAAAAGAAATTGGGTATCGCAAAAATGTTGGTCTTTCTTGTGGAATACACCCCCTTAATATTAATAAAAGTGATAATTTTGATGCGCTTTTAAATATGGCTTCAGATCCTGAAGTTTTAGCATTAGGTGAAACAGGTTTAGATTATTATCATCATCATAATAATATTGAATTACAAGAAAAATCTTTACGTGCGCATATTCGTATTGCCCGTCAGTTAAATAAACCTGTTATTATTCATTCTAGAGCATCAAAGAATGCTATTCTACGTATTTTTCGAGAAGAAAATATTCGTGATTGTGGAGGTATTTTACACAGTTTTACTGAAGATAAAGAAACAGCAAAAATATTATTAGAATTAGGGCTTTATATTTCATTTTCCGGTATAATAACATTTCGTTCTTCAGAAGAAATTCGAAAAGTTGCACGTTATATACCATTAAATCGTATTTTAATTGAAAGTGATGCACCTTACTTATCTCCTATTCCGTATCGCGGGTTAGAAAATCAACCTGCTTATGTAAGAAAAGTAGCCAAATGTTTAGCTGAATTAAAAAACTTAGATCTTGAAACTATTGCGGAGATAACAACACAAAATTTTTGTAAACTTATGAATTTAAGATTTATAACTGATTAAATTCATAATGTTTATAAAAACGAGCGAATAAAGGTTATTTTATGGTACAAAAAACAATTTTTAGCCAAATCATATCTCATGAAATTGATTCAGATATTTTATATCAAGATGATTTAGTTACTGCATTTAGAAATATTCAACCACAAGCAGCTATTCATGTATTGATTATTCCCAATATCGTTATTGCAACTGTTAATGATGTTAAATCTGAACACGAAAAAATATTAGGGCGTATGATAACAGTAGCAGCAAAAATAGCTATTAAAGAAGGCATTGCAGATACTGGTTACCGATTGATTATGAATTGCAATAAACATGGCGGTCAAGAAATTTTTCATATTCATATGCATCTTCTCGGTGGGCATCCATTAGGACCTATTATTCACAGTACAAATATATAAATTTAGAGTGATTTTATCAATTACTTTATAAAAGTAAAAGATAAAAATTTTTTTTAAAAATGATGGTTATATATTAAATTATTTTAATATTTTATTATAAAATCAGTTATATATCCATTTTTTAAAATAAATAAAGCAGGAAAAATCCATGATACGTTTTTTTCAATTAATTATAATATTTATTTTAGCTGGGTGTTCATCGGTAACAATAAAAAAAACACCAATATCTATTATGAATAAAATTAGTAAAGAATTGGAAAATATAAAAGATTTAAATGTATTAGAAGGATTTCTAAAGGAAAAAAAAATTAATTGGTTACAAATAATTATGCCATTAACAAATGAACTAAAAAAAGTTGCGGACATTCAATTTGGCAAAGTTTTATTAATTAATCCAATTAAAAACAATACTGATTTACAAATACCATTATTACAGGTAAGTAATATTATAGTTAATTTGATTAATGATCATAACACATTTAAACTAATACCCGAATATATTTTAATAAATGCACGTAAGATTTTAGGTTTATCTGAAGAAGATAGTTTAATCACTCGTAGCAAAGCAATAGGTTTAGCACGTTACCTTCAAGCTGATTATGTGCTTTATTCAGTTATTTCTGGAAATCAAAAAAATAAAAAATTTGAAATGCAAATTATGAATGCTCATACTGGTGAAATTTTTTGGTCCGGTAGCAATCATATTGAATAAAAACAAAAAAATATAATTTATGAATTTTATAATTTGCATATAAAATCTATAATTTAAAATTCATAAAATTATTAGATATAGAAATATTTTATATAAAATGAATTACAATTAGCATAAATTTGATATATTAAAATTTTCTTACTTTATTTAGTGCTATAAATAAAAAGTTTTTTGACATATAAAAAATATATGAAATTAAAAAGATTTCTCTAATAGAGATTAGATACAATATGTAAAATTAGAAAGATAAAAACAATATTTCAAATTTTTATTCATATAAAAGTATTGTAACATAATATCTATTAAAAAAATATTGCTTTGAAAAATTATAAAATTTCATAAGTTGTATATTAAAAATAATATCTATTACGAAATAGATAATATATCAAATATCATTAATTTATTAAACAGATATCCTTAATTGCATTGAGATATCATTAAAATAAAAAATAAATATATATTCTGTTAAATATTAAATTTAATATAAATATTATTTTAATATAATATGAGATATATTAGCATATTCTTAATCTTCTAAATATTTATAAATATTTAGAAGATAAATTATTTTGTATAGAAAAATATATTTTTTATAATATTTACTGTAAAAAAATATATTTCATTTTAGCTAAAAAAAATAGAGCCGATGCAATTTAATATCCCTAATTTATTAACATTTTTCCGTATAATATTAATCCCATTTTTGGTCTTATTTTTTTATTTTCCTTTTTATGGAGCTCCTTTTATCTGTACATTTCTTTTTGTGATTGCTGCATTAACAGATTGGTTTGATGGCTTTCTTGCAAGATTTTGTCGGCAAACAAGCAAAATTGGAGAATTTCTAGATCCATTAGCAGATAAAATCATGATAGTAACAGCATTGATATTAGTAACAGAATATTATCATATTTGGTGGATGACATTACCTACAGTAATCATGATCATACGTGAAATTATTATTTCTTCTTTGCGAGAATGGATGGCTGCATTAGGAAAGCATAATTGTATTTCTGTTTCTTGGATGGGAAAATTTAAAACAACGGTACAAATGATTGCTTTAATTGGGTTACTCTCACATCCAAATTTTCAAATTGAAATAATAGCTATTATATTACTTTATTTTTCAGCAATTTTAACATTTTTATCTATGTTACAGTATTTATATTTAGCATGGTCTAATTTAAATAAATCAAATTAAATAATTTTAAAAATATTATAACAAATAACACAAATTAATGAATAATAATCTTGACTCAATAAAAGAAATAAGTAAAATGCACAACAACAAGATAATATTATAAATCTCATAAATTAAAAAATACGCTTTAAAAGCGGGGATAGCTCAGCCGGTAGAGTACGACCTTGCCAAGGTCGGGGTCGCGAGTTCAAGTCTCGTTCCCCGCTCCAAAATTTTTATAAAATTAAAAATTTCTTATATTAAACAAAAAATAGGCGCGTTGTCAGAATGGTTATGAAGCGGATTGCAAATCCGTTTAACTCGGTTCGATTCCGGGACGCGCCTTCAAATAATATTTAGCCCAGGTGGTGAAATTGGTAAACACAAGGGACTTAAAATCCCTCGGTTCTTAAAGACTATGCGGGTTCAAGTCCCGCTCTGGGCACCATACTTAAAATTTTTCTATAACAAATATTTTCATTACTTTTACATATTTTAGATTTGATAATTTAAAGATTTTTTTCGCTGTTTTTGTTTACATTACGAATTAATAATGCAAAATACAAATCAATATTTTTTGAAATAGATAAATACACTTTGTGACCATTACCAGGTGCAACTGTAATATCTAAACTCTTTTCATTAACCATTTTAGTTAAAGTAAATTCTGTATTACCTAATGGTGTCATTAATTCGAAATGATCGCCAATAAAAAATTTATTTTTTACATCTACTTCTGCTAGCCCATTTTTTCTTTTACCAGTAAATTCTCCAACAAATTGTTGTGTTTTAGAAACAGAATATCCATATTCATATTTTTGATATGTATCATGCGTATGACGACGTAAAAAACCTTCAGTATAACCTCTATTGGCTAATCCATCTAATTTTGTAAATAATGTAGGATCAAAAGGTTTTCCAGCAATTGCATTGTCAATAGCTAAACGATATACTTGTGTTGTGCGAGCACAATAATAAAAAGATTTAGTTCTACCTTCAATTTTTAATGAATGTATACCAATTTGCATTAGATTTTGAATATGTTCTATAGCACGCAAGTCTTTTGAATTCATAATGTAAGTACCATGTTCATCTTCATATGCACTCATAGATTCACCAAAACGTTTTTTTTCTTCAATTAAAAAAACTTTATTAGTTGTTTTATGTAACATTTGATCATCAATATTTTTTACAAAATTTTTTCTTTGATGAACAATATTGCCTATTTCATCTATTTGACCTTCTTGAACTTGATATGCCCAGCGACAAGTGTTAGTACAAGCACCTTGATTAGCATCTCGCTTATTAATATAAGCGGAAAGCAAACATCGTCCAGAATAAGCCATACAAAGCGCACCATGTACAAAAATTTCTAATTCAATATCAGGGACTTTGTATCTAATTTCAGCAATTTCTTCAAGAGATAATTCGCGTGATAAAATAATTCTGGTTAATCCTATTTTTTTCCAAAATTTTACTGTTGCCCAATTAACAGCATTTGATTGAACAGAAAGATGAATTTCAATTTTTGGAAACATCTCTCTAACTAGCATAATCAGACCGGGGTCAGACATAATTAAAGCGTCTGGTTGCATTTTAATGATAGGTGTAAGATCTTGAATAAAAGTTTTTAATTTAGCGTTATGTGCTGCAATATTAACGACTACATAAAAACGTTTCTGCATCTTATGTGCTTCTTGAATACCAATAGCTAAATTTTCATAATTAAATTCATTATTGCGAACTCGAAGACTGTACCTAGGTTGCCCAGCATAAACTGCATCTGCTCCATAAGCAAAACAATAACGCATGTTCTTAAGAGAGCCTGCAGGAGAAAGTAATTCTGATTTAAACATAAAATCTCATTTTGATAATTAAATATGAATTAATAATATTAATTTTTTTTAAAAAAGTGTAATGTTTAATTTTGTTAAATATACATATGTTATATAATTTAACATTTTCGTATAAATAACATTTAGTGTAATAAAAATAAAAAAAGATATTTTTTCTTAAAATTTTTTGACACTTTTGTTTAAAAAACTGCAATTTAAAAAAATAAATTTATAATAATCGTAATGCTAAAATTTTTCTATCATTTTGAAATCAATATTTTCTTATATAATTATATAAATAAATTACCATTATTTTTTATAATATCATAAAAGTAAAATTTTTAGGGGAAATTATATAAAAACATTATTAAATAATTTCTTTTTGAATTTTTAACTTCCAACCAGGTACTTCTCGCCAATATTTTTTTTCTTTTTCTAAATCTAAATATATTAATGTATTTTGTTTTAAATACTGATCAGGGAAATATAAAGTCCAATATTTTTGATGTGTTTCTAACCGTAATGAATTTGGTATTGTTGTTGATTGACGTTGATTATTCAGTAAGATAGCTAATCGTAATAATTTAATCATTGGTAAGTATTCTTTTTTTTTGAACAAATTTAGTTTAGGAATAAAATTGAATTTAAGACTTTTTTTATAAAAACGTACTAATATTACTAATAACAATTTCTCTTCGTGATTAAATTCAGGAAGATGTGTATTGTATAAAATATAAGCAGAATGACGGTGTGAACCACTGTGGTTAATGTTTAATCCGACTTCATGTAACATCACTGCCCAAGAAAGTATACATTTAATTTGAGGATTAGCTAATTTTGGATTTTGATTTTCCCATTGTGTGTATAATAATTCTGTTGTTTTTAATACGCGGTCTATTTGTTCTTTATCAATATTATATAGTGCAAGCAAATTTGATTTAGTATTTAGGAAAATATCACACTGATTAATTTTTTTTTTCATTTCATATAGTATTCCTTCACGTAAAGCACCTTTAGAAAGGTATAACTCTTTTATTTTAAAAGAATCAAAAATACCACATAAAATAGCTAATCCGGGCAAAAACATATGACTTCTTTTTTTAGATAAACCAGGAAGATCTGATAATTTAAAATTTTTATACTTTAAGATCATTTTTTTTAATTTAATTAAATCAACAGCATTAATTATTCCATTTAAATTACCTAAGTGGTATAATACTTCATTGATTGTTTTTATAGTACCCGAGGATCCAAAAACAAAATCCCATCCTATTTTTTGATATTCATACACAATGTTTTCAATTTTTTTTCTTGTCAAAAAATAAGCTTGTTCAAAATTTTTTTTATTAATTTTTTCATCAATAAAAAATTGACGTGAAAAATTTATACATCCTATTTTTTTGCTTTTCAGTAATAATGGCTTAAAATTTTCACCGATAATAAATTCTGTAGAACCACCTCCAACATCAATAACTAATTTTTTTCCTTTTTCTGGTTGAGTATATGCAACCCCCATAAAAATAAGTCGTGCTTCTTCTTGTTCTGAAATAATATTAATAGGATAAGGTATCACCATATAGGCACGTTCTAAAAAAATATTAATATTTATTGCTTGACGTAATGCATGCGTTCCTACAATACATATATTTTCTGGAGGAAAACCTTCTAAACGTTCAGCAAATAATGCTAAACATGCTAATGCATGTTGAATTGATTTTTCACTTAATTTATTTTCTTTATCTAATCCATTAACAAGATGAATTCTTTTTTTTATACGAGTTAAAATTTGCAATGAATGATTAATAATACGTACTATAATCATATGAAAACTATTAGAACCGAGATCAATAACAACTATTTCTATTGGTTTTGATACTGAATTTTGTGTTAAAAGCATAGTATTAATCTCATTTTTTTAAATTTTCTATTGATTTTAAATAATCATAAACAGCGAGTTGAGCCTGAATCTTTCTTTTATTGCCACGTGGCACATAAGTATTGCTTAAATCTTTATCAATATAACGAGCTTTAACTGTATCATTAAATTGTAATTCAAGAATATCTAATACTCTTTGTTTAAGTTTTTGATCTACTAATTTAACTGCAACTTCAATACGAAAGTCTATATTTCTAGTCATCCAATCAGCTGAAGAAATAAATACTTCTGTATTACTATTATTGTTAAAAACATAAACTCTATCATGTTCTAAAAAACGATCAACAATACTAGTTACTCGAATATTTGCACTAAAAGTAGGTTGACAAGGAACTAAAGAACACATGCCTCGTATTAATAAGCGAATTTTTACTCCAGCATTTGATGCATCATAAAGACGATTAATTAATTCTTTATCATCTAAGTTGTTGATTTTTAAAAAAATACCTGATGCTTTTCCTACTTTAATATTATTAATTTCACGATCAATAAGTTGGTTAAGACGAGCACGAGAATTTTGCGGTGAAACCATTAAATTATCAAATTTTACTGGCCGATAGGGATTTTCAATAAAATTAAACACTCGTCTAACTTCATTAGTAATTTTTTGATTTGCTGTTAATAATGAATAATCAGTATACAGGCGAGCTGTTTTTTCATTAAAATTTCCAGTACCAATATGGGCATAACGAATAATTCTGCCTTTTTCAAGACGAGAAATAATAAAAAGTTTGGCGTGTATTTTGAGTCCAGGAGCAGAAAAAATAACATGTACTCCAGCTTCAGTAAGATGTTTAGCCCAATGAATATTTGCTTCTTCATCAAATCTTGCTTGTAATTCAACTACTACCGTAACTTTTTTACCATTATGAGCAGCGTAGATCATAGAATCAATAATACGTGAATCTTTAGCTACACGATAAATATTAATTTTAATTGCTAGAACATTTGGATCGAAAGATGCTTGTCTTAATAATTCCATGGTATGTTCAAAAGTATAATAGGGATAATATAGAAGAATATCTTTTCCTCTAATTGCATCAAATCCATTGCGGAAGTTATCAAAATAACGATGACGTAAACGAGAAAATGGTTTATTAAGTAAATTTTTATTACCTTCATTTGGAAAATTCATGAAATCTTTAAAATTATGATAACGACCTCCTGCAATTACAGAATCATCATTAGATAACCCTAATTTTTTTCTTAGTAATTTTACCATTTTATCAGGCATATTTCGTTGATAGACAAAACGAACGGGTTCAGCACTAAGACGCTGTTTTAAAGTCGATGACATTAATTCTAACATACTAGATTCCATTTCAGTGGTTAAATCATATTCAGCATCACGCGTCATTTTCATCGAATAGGCATTTAATTTCTTATAGTCAAAAAAACCTTTGAAGATCTCATCAAGACAATAACGTAAAATATTATCTAATAAGATCATAGATTTTTTTCTTTTTGGCATTTCTTGTGGTAAATGTATAAATCTTGGTTGTTTTCCAGCAGGGATTTCTAATAAAGCATATTGAATATTTTTATTTTGAATAATTTCAATAGCTAAATAAGTATAATCATCTTTTAAAAATTCAACCAAATCAGTTTCGGGATTAATTAAGATAGGAGTAATATGTTGACGTAAATGTTGACGAAAAAATTGTCGCAACCAAATTTGTTGATTTGGTGAAATTTGTTGTTCATTAATTAAACAAATTTGATTACGAGCCATTTCAAGTAATAATTCATTATACAGTGCATCAAATTTTTTATCAAGTTTTGCAACTTTATTTTCAATTTTTTTGAGCAATTGGCGTGAACTTGATGCAGTTCCTTGCTCTTCATTAATTAATATACGTCGTTTAACATCAGCAAATCTTATTTTATAAAATTCCTCTAGATTGTTAGAATAAATACCTAGAAATCGCATACGTTCAATCAAAGGATTGCGTTTATCTGCTGCTTCTTGTAAAACTCGTTCATTAAACGATAGCCAACTAATTTCTTTTTCAATATAGAATTGATTTTTAGACATTTTTATTTTATAATTAATCTTATTATTTAGTGCGATGTATTGATATTTACCAGATCTAATTACAATTATTTTACAAAATTTTGATTATATAAAAATTGTAATATAATTATTCTTTATATGCATCTATATAAATAACAGTGTTTTAATTTTTAATTAAAATCATTTTTTTTATTGAAAACATTAAGAATTATTTTTTGAAATTATAACTTATCATTAAGTAGATATACAATAAAACTACAGCAATAGGTAGGAAAATATTTTTTCATAAAAATTAAGAATAAAATTTTTAGAGTATAAAATAAAAAAATAGCTTCTCTTGACTAAAAGGAACAGTTTTTTAAAAAAATACTGATAAAACTTTTCATATGTATTAAAAAGATACTTTTAAAAGTATTTGAATATAAAGAATTTATGTTTTTTGTATTATCTGCAAACTACTAGTTTTTATCTATCATAAAAACCACAATATTTATTATAAATAGTCATAAAGTATCGTTTTTATATAAAAAATTTTTAAAATTTAAGGCTCCAATTTATTTAATGATTACTATCATGAATCCATGTATTTGACAGAGATTATATTTCATATGTTTTCGTTTTTATTCATCAATATATAAAACTACTTAATTACAAAAACATCAAATAATTTCATGACTAGTTTATTAAAAAAGATCATTGTATAAATAAAAAAAATATATTTTTTAAATAATATCAATTTTTATAGAAATATAAAAAATAAAACATGAATCATTTATATTTATCTGATAACTCATATAATTAAAGGAAAAATTATGAAAATTGTGGAAATAAAACATCCATTAGTTAAACATAAACTTGGTTTAATGAGGGATAAGGATATTAATACTAAACGTTTTCGTGAATTGGCTGCAGAAATAGGTAGTCTTTTAACTTATGAAGCTACAGCTGATTTAGAAATGGAAATCATTGAAATAAAAGGATGGTGTGGTTATGTGAAAATTGAACAAATAAAAGGAAAAAAAATTACTCTTGTTCCTATTTTGCGTGCAGGGTTAGGCATGATAGATGGTGTATTGGAAAATATCCCTAGTGCTCGTATTAGTGTTGTAGGGGTTTATCGTGATACAAAAACATTAAAACCAATTTCATATTTTCAAAAACTTGCATTAAATATTCATGAACGTATGGCATTAATTGTAGATCCAATGTTGGCTACAGGCGGATCTATGATTGCAACAGTTGATCTGCTAAAAAAAGCAGGTTGTCAGACAATAAAAGTATTAGTTTTAGTTGCAGCTCCTGAAGGTATAGCAGCATTAAATATTTCTCATCCTGACATTGAGCTCTATACTGCTTCTATTGATTCATATCTAGATGATCATGGTTATATAATACCAGGATTAGGTGATGCAGGTGATAAGATATTTGGTACTAAATAATATTTTATATTATATATCAAGCTACAATTAATTATCAATAATGGAAAGCATACTATAAATCATAATTTTTATTTATGGATTAGATAAATAAAAATTATTCATTTAATATATAATTTGAATAACATTCATTTTTTAAAATAATTAAATATAAATAAATATATTTATAATTTATTTACGAGCATACCTTAAATTAAAGGTCAAAATAATTAATTAAAAAAAACTTTTTATTTTGGTTTAGGTTGATATAAAAATAAAAAAATTTAAAAATTAATAATTTTGTAAAAATTAAATATTGATAATTTAGCAATCGCTAGTTTTTTATAATTGTATATTATATTGCATATTAAAATAAAATAAACATAATCTTAATTAGCTAATTAAAACCAGAAAATGCCATTTAAAAACGTGATTTTATCTCCTCGAAAATAAAAATATTTTTTATTCTAAAAATAAAAAATATTTTATAATTTATCATATTTTAATTTATATTTTTTTTTACGTAAAGATTATAATAAAAACAAAAAAATATCTTGAATATAAATTTTTAATATTTTTTTTATGCTTATAAACTAAAATAGTTTTTCTAAAAATTTTTAAACAATAAATGATTAATCAATATTAAAGATATATCAAATTAATATTTACGTATATTATAAATAGATAAAAAAATAAGATTTTTTTTATTGTGATTTAAAAAAAATTTCATAAAAATATGTAAAAATTATATTTTTGTTTTAAAAAATAACAAATTTTATTTTTTATTTAGTATTAAATTTATATAGATAAATATAAATTATTATTCACTAAATAACAAAAAATTCATGTATTGCAAAATTAATTACTGGATACAAAAAATCTTATCTAAAAAATTTATTTTTCTTAAAAAGAATTAGATCGTAATTCATATAAATTTATGAATTTAATAATTTATATCATTTTTTAAGGTTTGCTAACCAAAAATCAACAATTCGATTTGTTAGAAATTTTATTAAAATTTAATTTTATAATTATATATTTTAATTTAAATAATTATATATTTTAATTTAAAATTATGGTCAATAATAACTATTCTATTCAATGATTATATAATCATTAATATAATGAATATAAAACATATATTTATAAGTTTTTATTACAAATTTTTTAAAAATTGACTATTTTTTTACACATATTATATAAAAAGTTTTGAAAATATTTTTTATTTTAATTACCATAAAATTTTTTTATTTTAAAAAAATAAAAAATATAAAAAAATCATGTTATATATGAAAGTATTAAATTTACAATTAAAAAATTGATTGTGTTTAACTTAAAAAATCTTTTTTATATTCTAAAATACTAAAAACAAAAAAACTAATTATTAGCTATAATAGATGAACTTTACGTCGCAATAACTACATAGAAACAAAAGTTAGTAATCATGGAATCAAGCCTGGTGTGAACTGATCAAAAATAGTTTGCAAAGTAAAAATTTTTACTGCATTAGTAATGGGTTATTTTTTCTAAAATAACTGAGGGGATGTTAATATAAGTCCATTGATTAACTAAAGCACCTATTAATAAACAATTCTAAAATAGCAGCTCCCTCAATTATTTTTTTTAAAACACCCTCCTGTTTATATCTTTAAAGATACCAATACCTGTTTTATCACCGTAATGAATATCATAATAACGTGTTAATAAAAGAATAGCATTAAATCAAATAAAAAATAATATCGAGCCCAACAAACCACCAAAAATTGCGATACCGGATCCTAATCTAGCTAAAATTGGACATACTATTCCCCAAAAATGATTCTCCTATACCAGCCAATAGACCAATTAATCCAATATTATACCATTAATGGATCCATCATAAATATTTATCCTGTTAGCTTTTTGTTCTTCCATGACGATGATTACACCTAAAATGGTTGATGTGTAAGATAGGGATGAGTATTAAAAAAATCTAAATGACGTTTAATGGCTTGCTTAAATTTCTTCATTATTTTGAGGATATAAACGATCTATAACTGGGATCATTGCAAAAAAAATTCCAGTGCTTGTGTTCCCTACAAAGTTCCAAGAACCTTGAAGGAAATTTGAACACAAAGAACTTGTTGAATATCACTAACATTAAGTTTTTTTAAAATTTGATTGATTTGCTAAATGTATATCTGTCATTTTTTTTAGTATTCCTAAATCAATCTAATTCATTATCTAAATCATAATTATTTTTATGTTTTTTTCAAGGGTAAGTGTTGATTGATTAATATATTTCGGATTTAATTATATATATGATAGCTATGAGCATACAAATTATACCTAAAGCAAGTACATTAAAATTAGTAAATGCTACAGTTAGAAAACCTAAATAAAAAAATGGCATTAAATAACCTGTACCTATCATATTAATAACCATAGCATAGCCAACAACAAATACTATCCAAGAAGCAATATTTAGTCCTTTATTTATTACTGCAGGAATTGAATTAAGCAATTTTTTTACTTCCAATATACTTATAGATATAGTAACAATGTCAAAAGGAATAGTAATTCGCGTTGCTTGTAATAATAATGCTAAAATATGAATGATACTTAATAGGCGTAAATTACCAGATACTGCAAGATAATCCGCTGAATGTTTAAATATAACAGTAATTATTCGTAAAAATATAGTAAATACTTGACTTGCAGTAGCTAAAGAGATAAAAAGTGCAATACTAGTGCTAACTTCTTTTTTTCTAGAAATTACAAGAATTGTAACAATAATTGAAGCTAAAGCAGAATCTGCTGAAATAGCCAACCAATATTTATTCATCTTAAGGTAATCATTTTTAATGTGCTACGAATAATTATTCCTGTTTTTAAATTACCAAAAACAAATCCTATTAAAGTACCAGCAATATAAGAGATGATGAAATTGAAATTCATCTAAAATAGAATCCATTCCTATTACAGAAGAAATCAAAAAACAAGTATAATTTTAATAATAGAGAATTCCATTAAATTCCTCCTATTTAACCGAATAGTATTAAGTGAATCCATTTGATTTAAGAGTAGCTGAATAAAAATTATTTTTGTATTTTTTTAATAATTTTCATAAAATTTATTTTTTTCATTAAAAACTTTTCAAAGTTCTAATTTAATATCTAAAATAGATAATTCTTTACAAGCATTAATATTTTGATTATCTAGGAGATATAACATTGTAGATTTGTTTTTGCATTTTTATAGGATATCGAACGAATATTTACAGATTTTATTTTTATTCCACCTTTTACAATACGTAAAACATCATATGGTTTAGTAAACAACATCATCACTTCTTCATTAGGACATTAAATATTATTGTAAACACAAATACGTTTCTCAATATTGACGACATTAATACCGGGAGGCGCAATTTTTTTTAATAAAGCAGAACGAAAAATATTTTTAGAGACTTAATCTTCACTACAATAATACGTTTAATATTTTTTTATCCAAAAGGTAACTATTTGATCATGAATTAATCTATTATAAATTCTAGCAAGTTTAATAACCATATGTTTTTTTTAAAAATGTTTTTTTGAATAAAAAGTATTGAAAGAAAATGGTAACTTTTTCTTTTAATGATCTATAATATGAACAGTTTTAATTTCTTCTTTACCTGTTACGAGAGCAGTTTTTGTTAATTCTTTAAAAGTTAGATAATCGCTAGCTAATAAAATAGCTACTAGCATAGGAATATTAACTCCAGTAATGATATTTATTGTATGTTTTTTATCTTTATTTTGTATAACTTGATTAGCTGTATTAAATGTGGTGGCACCACACATATCTACTAAAATACTATCCCTTGAGAAATATCAAGTTTATTGATAGTTTTTTGATACTTTTTAATGAAAATAATTAATATTTTATCTTGTAAAACATTAATAGAAGAAACATTTTTTTATTTTCTAATTAACATCAGAGTCGTTAGAAGTAATTCCTTTACAGCAACACCATGAGCGCTAATTATAGTAGCGATACTCATTTTTTTTCCTTAAAAATATTTTTTAAAAAAGATATTATTTAGTTTATTTTTAAATATTAATAAGTGTAATTACTATTTAAAGAAAATATCAGAAAATATATCTTACTTTCATAATCAAATATTTAATCTATATTAATATTTGATATATCTATAATATTAAAAAAATTGTAATAAAAAATAATATACATTAAATAATATTAAAATTGAGTAATTTCTTTTTTATGATATAAATTCATAAAGAAAACTAACTATATTGCAAATTCAGATGTTCTCTTTGATATTTTTTACTCAATAAAATTTGCCTTTTTTAAAATATTTTTAAATTTAAAGGAATTTTTTATGTGTATTATTTATTTTTTTAAATATTATAAAATAAATATATAAAATATTTATTGTTATAAATATAGAAAAAATTAATATTTCTTTTATAAAAAAGCAAAAAAATCAATGAAAAATTAAATTTTATGATTAATAAAATTATTAAATTAATTAATAAATAATTTATAGTAAAATCATTATTTATAACAAATATTTTGATGCATATTTACTGAAATAAAGTTAAAAATATGCATTAATATGATTTTAAAAACATCAATTTGTTGAATGTAGAAAAATAATGATTTTATTTATTTTCTAATATAGGTAGAATGTATTTTAATTTATGGAAAATTTCTTGATACTCTTTTTCGGCAGTGCTATCAGCAACAATGCCGCCACCACTCCAACAATAAAGATATTGATTTTCAGTTAATAAAGTACGGATGCTAATATTAGTATCCATTGTACCACAAAAACTAATATAACCAATTGCCCCACAATAGCTATGACGGCGATGAGGTTCAAGATTTTCAATGATTTCCATTGCACGTATTTTTGGAGTTCCAGTAATAGAACCTCCAGGAAAACAAGCTCTTAAAAGATCAGTTGCATGATAATTTAAAGGTAATTCTGCATCAATTGTACTGACTAAATGATGAATCGCAGGAAAAGATTCAACAACAAAAAGTTCAGATACTTTTACTGTACCTGGTATTGCTATTTTACCAATATCATTACGAAGTAAGTCAACAATCATAACATTTTCAGCGCGATCTTTTGTAGAAGATCGCAGGCGTGTTATTTGTTTTTTATCTTCTTTATCATGAGATAATCTAGGCAATGTACCTTTAATAGGACGACTTTGAATTAAATTATTTTTAAGAGAAAGAAAACGTTCTGGAGATACACTAAGTATACAATTTTTTTCTAAACGAATGAATGCTGAAAAAGGTGCCCTATTTTTTTGATTAAGTTTAAGAAATGCTTCCCATTCACTGCCAAAATATTTTCCTTTAAAACGTTGTGCTAAATTAATCTGATAACATTCGCCATTAAGTAAATACTTGTGAATTTGATTTATTTTCTCTTCATATTGTTTTTTTGACATGTTACTTTCCCATTTTTCATGCATATGAAATGGTTGCACCGCTATTTTAGATTGTTTTTTTAGCCACAATAATCGTTTTGCAATATTTCTATGACTAAGTAACGTTACTTTTTTTTTATGATGATCTATAATCAAAGCCCACAAATAAATTCCTATGGCCATTTCAGGAAAACTTAATTCATTTTTAGCTTTTTTTGGTAAAATTTCTATACTTCTACATAAATCATAACCCCATATTCCTATAGCACCTCCTTGAAATGGAAGATCACTATTAATTCTATTAACGATATTTAATTTTTTTATTTCATTTTTCAATAGCTTAAAAGGATCCATTTTTGAAAAAAAAGTATTTTTTTGATTAATTTTAGTAATGTTTTTTTTTGTTTCTAATGTAATGATAGGATCAGCCACTACAATATCAAAACGATTATTTGAATGAATGGCATTTCCAGAATGCAATAACATAGCCCATGGTTGATGAGCAAGAGTACTAAAATAATGCACAGTTACATCTGATGAATAAGATAATTCTATAGTTTGCATAATTATATAATTGTTGAATAATATCTAAAATTAATATTTTATAATAAAATAATAAAATTTTATAATAAAAATTATGTAATAATGGTATTATTAAAATAAACATATGATATAAAATAATTATCAATTTAATTTATTATTGTTTTAATTTATTAATCTTTCAAAATTAGCATTTTGACCGTAATGCATGTTATATATAGAAATTAAAGATTATATAATATTTATTATTTTTAATAGATGATTGCTCTTTTAAAAAGCATGTAATATGATTACAATCAGAATTAATATTTTAAAAAACATATCAAAAAAATCTAAAATAGATTTATAATTTTTTAGATATTAACTGAAATCATAAAGTTAATATCATATAAAATTAAAATAAATAAAATTACTTAACACTATTAAATATTTTTTTCATTATTTGAAAAAAATATTTAGCAATAAAGGAATTATACATAATGTTACAAAAAGCAATGACAAGAAAACTGAATGAGCAATTAAATTTAGAATTTTCCTCAGCAAATTTTTATTTACAAATGAGTGCATGGTGTAATTACAAAGGTTTTGAAGGAGCTGCATTTTTTTTAAGAGCACATTCTCGAGAAGAAATGTTACATATGGAAAGATTATTTAATTATCTTAATGATACAGGAGAAATGCCTATATTAAGTTATATTGATGCTCCAGACAAAACTTTTCTTTCACTAAAAGATGTTTTTGAAAAAACTTATGAACATGAAAAAAAAGTTACAAATGAAATTAATATTCTTGTCGATTTTTCATTTAAAATTAAAGATTTTTCAACATTTCAATTTTTACAGTGGTATGTTGCTGAACAACATGAAGAAGAAAAACTATTTAAATCCATTTTAGATAAATTTGATTTATTTGGTGAAGATGGCAAATCATTATTTTTATTTGATAAAGAATTAAAAAGAATGTCTAAAATAGTGCATGTCTAACTTATGAAATCTGCTTTATATAAAAAATTATTATTTAGTGATAAAAATAAGAAATGATAACAAGTGAAGGCATAACAAAAAATATTTTTTACCTATTATTTTTTCATATACAATCAATATAAAATTATTTTTTATTTAAAATTCTAAGTACAAGTAATGTTTATGTTTTCATAAGGAAAACTGATAATAATTAAGATAACAAAAAATTTTAATTTTAAAAATAAAAAAAATATATTACTAAATAAAGTAAAATTTGAAAATGTAAAAATATAGATATTTTATAATATCTATATTAAAATGTTAGATTATAAAATAATTTGATAAATAAATATTTTAAAAATATTTATTTTAAGATTTTTTTTCTTAAAACATTAAAAAAATTTTCAAACGCTCTTTTTTTTTATAAATATAATTTTAATATTATCAAATTTTTATTTAAGAAGTAATATGTTACTTTAAAAAATAAAAAATTTTAAATAAAAAAAGAATATAAAGAAATATTTTTTAAAAAACAAAAAATATGCATTTTTTGTTAAAACATGCATTACAAAACTTAAAATAAGTCTTAATCAAAATTAATCAAACAACACATTATAAAAAAATTTTATATTTTAAATATATAAGTTACACAAATAATAATTTATGATTTTATTATAAATTTATAATTAATTTAATCAAATCATTTTAATAAATAATTTTTATGGAGAAATTTTTATGGTGAATCAAATAAAGTTAACCAATAATAAAGATATTATTTCTTTTTTAGCTAATCTTTTTCCTAATTGTTTTACTATAAATGGTGAAGTACGTCCATTAAAAATTGGAATTTTGCAAGATATTGCAGTAGTACTCACACAAAAAAAAAAACTATTAGTAAAACTCGCTTGCGTAATGCTTTACGTATGTATACTTCTAGCTTACGCTACTTATCTTCTACTAAAAAATGTGCAAAACGCATTGATTTAAATGGCAATATTTGCGGTGATGTTTCCCCAGTGCACTTAAAATATACTAATCAAAAACTTTTCACAATAAAAAATCGTATTCATATGCAAAATTTCAAAAAAAACAAAAAAATAATTAATTCTTTCTAAAAAGAAGATGAAAGAAATATTATTTAAAAAACAAAAAATTAAAATGAATAGTATATTTTTGTATAATAATTTTTTTAAAATAAATTAAATGATTTTATCTTTATAAATAGATGTATCAATATAAAAAAAATTAGTTAAATTATTAAAAATAATTAATAATACAATTTTTTAATATATTAGTTGTTTACAACATAAAAAATGTAATTAAGGTGCACTACCTAAAAAGATCAGAGATAATGTTTATAAAATTATGATACTAAAATTTTTTATAAATAAAAAAAGAGATTACTAAAATACTTTTTTAAACTAAAGAATAATAAAATAATTATTTTTTAAAGAAAAATAATAAATTAGAATAGTATATATTTAATACAATAATTATTGTATTTATTAGAAGTTTATATTGCATAAAAACAATTAAATATAAATTAAAAACAATTCTAAAAATCAAAACATACAGTTAAAAAGGTTTTTATTAGAAATAAAAACTTATATTGAGATATCATTAAACATATTATTAAAAAAGTCCTTTAGATCAAAAATCATAAATTTATTTAAAATAGCAATTAATTTAGATTAATTTATATAACTATAAATATATTTTGTAATAATACAAATTACTAAAAATTTTCCTGATTTTTTTTAATTTTATTAATAAATCAAAAACTGTTTATAATTTATAATCTAGATACGAGGATACCATTTATGTCACTCATACATATGTCAGGTGCTTATTTAAATTTTCATGATATAAATATATTGCATAATACAGAATTAATTATCAAAGATAATGAAAGAATTTGTTTAGTTGGTCGCAATGGTTCTGGCAAATCAACATTGATAAAAGTATTAATCAAAAAACAAACTCTTGATCAAGGAAAAATATTTCATAAACCATATCTAAAAATAGGTTATTTAGCACAAGATATACAATTTAATATAAATGATACTGTTTTTGATTTTATTTCTGGAGGAGATAAAAAAAAAACTGATCATACTAAACTATTTCATGAAATTATTAAAACCATAAAAAACAATCCTAGCAAAAAAAATCTCAATAAATTATCTGAATTAGAAACAATACTAGAACAGACCAATTTATGGTCATCAAATAACAAAATTCAAAATATAATTCAACAATTAAATCTCCCACCCTATACTAAATTATCTATATTATCAGGTGGATTATTAAGAAAAGCAGATTTAGCACGTACTTTGGCTTGTCAAGCAAACATTCTTTTTCTTGATGAACCTACAAATCATCTCGATATTAAAACTATACTTTGGTTAGAAAATTTTTTAAAAAAATTTAAAGGTAGTATTGTTTTTATTTCTCATGATCGTTCTTTTATTAAACATATAGCTACACGTATTGTCGATATTGATCGTGGAAAATTAGTTTCCTGGCCTGGTGATTATTATTTGTATTCCAAAAATAAGAAAAAAAACATACAAATAGAAATCAAACAAAATGCTATTTTTGATCATAAATTAAAAAAAGAAGAGATATGGAATAATCGTGGATTAAAAGCACGTTGTACTCGCAATGAAGGTAGGGTTAAAAAATGGAAATCTATGCGTTTAAAATATGATAAACAATCTGAAATGATAGGAAAAGGAAAAATTCAAATCGAGGAAATAAGTAATTCTAGCAAATTAATTTTTGATTTAAAAAATGTTAATTATGATATTAGTAATACTGTACTTATTAATAATTTTACTGCCCAAGTAGAAAAAGGAGATAAAATAGCCTTAATAGGGCCTAATGGTTGTGGAAAAACAACATTACTAAAATTGATGTTAAAAACACTTAAACCAAAAAGTGGAAATATTTATCAGGGAGCAAAACTTGAAATTGCTTATTTAGATCAAAATAAACTAGAGTTAGATCTTAAAAAAACTGTAATTGAAAATTTATCTGATGGTAAAAAAGAAGTAATAATTAATGGAAAATCCTGTAATATTATTAAATATCTAAAAAATTTTTTATTCCATCCAAAAAAAATTGAAATACCAGTAAGTGTGTTATCAGGAGGAGAAAAAATCAGATTAATATTAGCACGCTTATTTTTAAAACCTAGTAATGTATTAATTCTTGATGAACCTAGTAATAATTTAGATATTGAAACATTAGAACTATTAGAAAAAGTCATTAATAATTATGAAGGAAGTGTATTGATAGTAAGTCATGATCGTCAATTTATTAATAATATAGTGACAAAATCTTGGATATTTGAAGAAAATGGTAATATAAGAAATTATGTAGGTAGTGTGTATGAAAATAATCAAAAAATTAAAGAAAATAATAATTTATCTAATCCTGTTATTTACAAAAAAAATATTATTCTACAAGAAAAAGATAATACTCAATTCAAAGAAAAAAAGAAAAAAATAAGGTATCATTTATTAAAAGAACTTGAAGAATTACCTATTCGATTAGAAAAGTTAGAAAATGAAATAAAAAAATTACAAATGCAAGTAATTTCGACTGATTTTTTTAATAAGCCTTATATTATAAGAAAACCAATATTGAAAATATTATCAGAAAAAGAAAATGAAATGGAAGCAGTATTTAAACGTTGGCAGGAATTAGAATTTTTAAAATAAATTAATTTTGTATTAAGTTTAATAAATTTTTATTTATCCTAACTTACATATAGCAATAAAAAAAACATGGTTTCACTAAATTTATTTTTTATTTTGATTTCTATATCAGAATTAATGTTTTTAAAATTTGTATTATAAAAACGGTGATTCATATTTTTATTTAAAATTAAAAAAATAAATATTAAATTTATTTTAAATAAAATAGATTTAATATGCTTAATAAAATATATTTTTTTACTTGTTTAAAATTAATAAATTATTTTCTGATAAAGTTAATATTATGATTATTATAAAAGTAATTTTTATATATAAAATAAAAAAATACATATATTTATCTACTATTAAAAATAGTTTTACCTGACGTTTTTTTAAAATCTTTTGATATCTTGAAATAAACCAACTTTTAAATCTTCTGCTGTATAAATACGTTTAACGTCAACTAATACTTCACCATCAGCTACCCCCATCATTAATTTTCTTTTAATAATACGTTTTAAATGTATACGATAAGTAACTTTTTGTGCAGTAGGTAAAATTTGTCCAGTAAATTTTACTTCGCCTACACCTAACGCGCGACCTTTACCTTTCCCCCCTAACCATCCTAAATAAAAACCGATGAGTTGCCACATTGCATCAAGTCCTAAACAACCTGGCATCACTGGATCATTTATAAAATGACAATTAAAAAACCATAAATTTGGATGAATATCTAGTTCAGCTTCAATATAACCCTTATTAAAATATCCATCTCTTTCTGTCATTTTTACAATACGATCCATCATTAACATATTACCAGAAGGTAATTGTGGTCCATATCCATCAAATAATTCGCCTCTGCCAGAAGCATTTAAATCTTCTTTATTATAAGAACTTTTCTTATGAATCATATTATAAATATAGCCTTTTTGAAAAAATAAAACTAAATAATAGATTACAGTTGCAGAGTGAACAACTTTAATCAGTATTTTATGAAAATTAACCTATTTTATAAATTTCACAAATTTTGATTTGTGCTTTTCTAAAAATTTCATCATGTGAAATATTAAAAATTAAATACTGAAAATAAAATTTCTATTTTTAGAAAAATACAGATTGTATTTTAAAATTAAAAATAAATTATAATTAAGTGTGCATAATTTTTATGCTTTTTAATAATTACTATTTTTTATAATTTTAATATAAAATTAAATATATTAAAGAAATTTATTAAAATATCATAACATAAAAATATTCTTATTAAAATCATCAATAATAATTACAATATTAAGGTTAATATAATCTGTTTTTAATTTAAAAAGTATTATTTTTATTATAAATATATGCAATACAAATAAATTATTTATTATAATAATTGAGTATATTATATATTTTTTATTAAAAAAATGATTTTTTATCATATCAAGTAAAAATATTTTTTTAAAAATTCATTAATTTTTAAAAATTACATTAACAATATATATTGTTTTTAAAATATAAATATTAATTATGATTTTTAATCAATTAATAATTTAAAAATTCAATTTTAAATAAATCACTTTATTTATTTTTTCAAAAAAATTTCTTATGATTTATTTTAAATTTTAGATATCAAACTAGAAAATGTATTTTTAAATTGAAAATAACATGTATCATTACAAAATTATAAAAATAAAAATATTTTTATAAATATTTAAAAATAAAATATAAATCAACGTGTCAATAATGATAAATATATTTATTATTATACTTAAATTAAAAAATAATATATCTATTATACTATATAATAAATATTTTAAGAAAATAAATATTTTTTAAAAATATATTTATTAATGATATACTTTAATTATCAATTTTTATTTTTTTTATTGCATTAATTTTTCAAATAAACAAACTTTTTTATTGATCATAAAATTATATGATTTTCTCAGTTATTAATTGAATGTATAAAAATTTTTATATAGATTGTAATATTGATAGTATTTTTTAAAAAAATATTTGTATATTTAGAATCAAAATAAAAAACACAAAAGAAAAATTAATATTGCACATAATTATTAAATCATTCATAAAGTTAATATTATCTAATTAAAATTATAGTTAACATAATAAAAATAATATCAAAAAGTATTTTTTATAATCTAATAATATTAACTTTATGTTTATTATTTTTAATAGATTTATAAAAACATTATGAGTAATTGATATGATATTAATTATTTTAATCACAAAGATATCTTTAATATAAAAACATTTTTTTTAATTTAGTAAATATTACTTAAAGTAAGTTTTTAGTGTAAACATTAATAATTCTATAATAACATATAGTATTTTTTATTTATAAAAAATTATTAATTATTCGTCTTGCAAATAATAAAAAAAACGTTATCATATAATCATTAAAAATTTGCATAATTCATAATTAATTTAGATAACTTTACGAGGGGTCGTTAGCTCAGTCGGTAGAGCAGTTGACTTTTAATCAATTGGTCACAGGTTCGAATCCTGTACGACCCATTACATAAAAATATTTTTAGAAATATCAATATTTTAAAATAAAAAATAAATTAAAAATTACATATAAATTTAAAAAATTCATAACGTATGAAAAAAATAGTTTTAAAATTATTTTTTTAGCAGAAACATAATTTTTAAAAATTTTTTTTATATAATATTTTTAATAAATATTATATATAAATAAATAATCATTAATATAAATATGTTTGGAATAGATTTTTTTAATACTAACAACACTATGCTTAGTATTGTAACTGCAAACAAAAATTATAATTTATCTTATATTGAAGCTGTAGGAACAGTCAGCGGATTTTTGTGTGTTTGGTTTGCAAGTCAAGAAAAAAATATCAATTATTTTTTTGGATTAATAAATGTTACATGTTTTGCTATTATTTTTTTTCAAATTCAATTGTATGCTAGCTTACTATTACAAATTTTCTTTTTTATAACAAATATATATGGATGGTATGCTTGGAGTAAAGTAAGTTCTTTTGATAAAAAAACTCTAAAAATTCGGTGGATGTCTTTTCAGAAAAAAATATTAGTTTCATTAATCACAATTATAACAATTATATTATTAAGTTTTAATATCGATAAAACATTTATTTTTTTATCTAATCTAACTATAAAAATATTATGCTTATTTAATATTTCTTTGAAACCAATACAAATAAAACCTGATCAATTTCCTTTTTTAGATTCAATGATTACAATTTTATCGATTATTGCTATGATATTAATGACACGTAAATATGTTGAAAATTGGTTATTATGGATTATTATTAATATTCTTAGCGTTTTTCTTTTTTATTTTCAAGATATGTTAGCTATTACCTTGGAATACTTAATTTTACTTATTTTTTCAATCCATGGTTTTTATTATTGGCGTCAATTAGCTCTCAAAAGCAATTTAATTTTTTTTAAAAAAAATAAATTCTGATTACAATAAAGTACACTAATTTAATTAATTAAAATTTTTATATAAAATAAATTATTAATTATTTTAAATAAAATATTTTTATAAAAATATTTATTATTAAAATATCATACATAATAATACTATTTGTAATAAAATGACATTTATTTAAATATTATATTTGAATAATTTATATAATTTCAGATATTTATATATTATTAATAAATAAAAAATATCATAAAAAATATTTACCAGAAATTATATTTGTATTAAATTTATAGATAATAGGGACAGCATTCAAAATATCAAATTTAAGAATTTCATCTTCAGTCATATTATTTAAATGTTTTATTAATGCACGTAATGAATTACCATGCGCAACAATGATTATTCTTTCGCCTTTTTTTAATCTTTTTTTAATGACATTTTCCCAATATGGAATTACACGTTTTGCTGTATGAGCTAAACTTTCAGAAATAGGTATCTGCGATGAATTCAAATGCACATAGCGAGGATCATTTCCAGGATAACGCGGATCATTTTTTGTTAATTCCGGTGGTGCAACATTAAAACTCCGACGCCATAATTTTACTTGTTCATCACCATATTTTCTAGCAGTTTCTTCTTTATTTAACCCTTCTAATGCACCATAATGACGTTCATTTAAAACCCAATTTTTTTCAACTGGGATCCAGTATTGATCTATTTGATTTAAAATTTCCCATAATGTATGAATAGCACGTTTTAAAACTGATGTATATGCATAATCAAAAATAAAACCCTTTTTTTTCAAAAGTTGACCTACTTTTTTTGCTTCTTTATAACCTTGATGAGATAATTCAATATCAGCCCATCCAGTAAATTTATTCTCTTTATTCCATATACTTTCACCGTGTCTTATGAGTACCAAATTAGTAGATGTCATATTTTAACTTCCTATTTACAACAGTAAAATTATTTATTAAAAATAAATTATAATATAGTTTTGCATGACATTATCAATGTAAATGTATTCATAGATTTATCTAATATTAAAAAATATACATAAATTATACAATAAATATATAAAATTTTTTTCATATAAAATAATTTATAATTAATTGCATGTATTATAATAAAAAAATATAGTATATGATCTAATAAAATAATATTATTTATGTACAACATATTATATTAAATTTTATTTATTTAAAATAACATAAATTTATTTAAAAAAATAATTACACATATAACTATTAATAAAAAGTTTTTATTTTATAGTAATTGTTTTTTATGTACTAAATCTCTATTTTTTCTAATTTTAAAAATAAAAATATATAAAATATAATAAAAAATTTTATAAAAATAATTTGCACACTGTAGATAAAATACTAATTATGCCAACAACTACAACAAATAGATTACTAAAATTACCAGAATATTTATTCATAACAGATATTTTTCTAATTGCATACATTGGCATAATAAATAATAAAATAGTAATAATCGGTCCACCAAAATTTTCTATGATATTTAAAATATTTGGATTTAATGTTGATACTAACCAAATGGTAATTAACATAAAAATAACAGTAATCATATTTGTTTTTTTTTTGTTAATTTCTTTTCCCTGCACACGATATATTTTATTAATTAAAGAATTAAAACCTTCACGAGCACCAAGATAATGTCCAAAAAACGATTTAATAATTGCAACAAACGCAATAAATGACGAAGCATATCTAATCAAAGGTTGATCAAAATATATAGATAAATAATCCAAAACACTTATATTATCAGATTTTGCTTTTAAAAGATCAACAGGGGATAATGTAAACATACAACTAAACACAAAAAAAATTACTGTTAAAACCATTAACATATGTGCTACAAATAAAATTTTTGAAGATTTTTGATCAGCAAAATCACCATATTTCTTACGATTAGCTACTACAAATGTAGAAATAATTGGTGAATGATTAAACGCAAAAACTGTTATAGGAATTGTAAAACAAACTGCAAGTATTATACTTTTATTATTATCAGCATTATATATATTAATTTCTGAAAATGAAATATTTTTTAATACAGCTATATGCCAATATGGAATCATATACAATGAAAATAAAACAAGCATAATAATAAAAAAAAATCCTAAAATACTTATTCTTTTTATTATATATTTTTCACCTAAAGTAACTATACTAATAATACTACCAATAAGAAGTAAAGATAACAACCAACGGGGGGGGTGGGGGTATCCAAGTAATTGGACAATAAAATATTCAACATTATTAGTAATAGAAATACCATATACTAATAAAATTGGATAAATAGAAAAAAAATAAAGAATTGTAACTAAATTACCAGAAAAAAAACCAAAATATTCTTCAGCTACTTGAGTAATATCATTATCGAGTCTCGAACTAGATAGTATAAAACGAGCTAGTCCACGATGAGAAAAAAATACCATTGGAAATGATAATAATGTCATTAATATTACTGGCAAAAATCCATTTATACCAATATTAATAGGCAAAAAAAGTATACCAGCACCAATTGCTGTTCCATATAAACTTAAGATCCAAAAAACATCATGTTTATGCCAATTTTGTATATATTGATTGTTGTATGTTGAACTTATAAAAGGAATTCTTTTTGTATTCATAATAATCTCTACAATACATTTAATATATAATAGATTAGAAAAAATAATTTATCATAAATATAAACATATCTCTTTGTATACATTAAGCATGTTTTATAAAATTTATTTCAATGAATTTTTTATTAAATTCTGTTATAGATTCTTGATAATTTTATTATATAGTAATTTATATCTCATATAGTCAATATTTTTTAAAAGCTATCTCTAAAATCGAAATCAAATTTAAAAAAAACGTTTTTATAAGAAGCATAACAAATTATTAATTTTATTTTATCTAAAATATCTACTCTATTTTAGACAAAAAATATAGTTTTTATTTATGATGATATTTTTTGATAAAATTATTTTTTTATATTAATTATAATACACATTTTTTTTAAAAAAGATTTAAATCTTAAACCTAATTTTTTTAAAATATTTCTAAATCAAACATATAGTTAAAATACTAAATTGTATTTTTAAAAATGAATATGATTTAAAAGAATCTCAAATCAAGAGAAAAACTGACACAGTTTAATGATACATGGTAAGATTTTATATCTACCAACTGAATAAAATAATTGACTTATCCAACAAGCCATCATAGACAATATGAAAGCACCTAACATATCAAGAGGCCAATGTATACATAAAAAAATTCTAGCTCCAGCAATCATAAAAGATTTTATAAATAATAATAATCCTATCCAATTCTTCTTAAACCAAAACAAAAAACTAAAAGAAATAGTAAAAGCTACAATCCCATGATTACTAGGAAATGATGGTGTCTCTTTATGTATAAGTAAATGTTTACATGTAATGATCACAAAAGGTCGTTCTTGAGAAAAAATTATCCCGATAATCCAAGACATTAATAAAGAAATAATAATAGCAATAAAAGTTTTATAAACAAATATCATGCGAATAATGATTTTCTTTTTTAAACCACAAAACCAATATAAAATAGCGCAAAAGAAAAATATAAAAATTAGTTGATTAGCAAGAAAAAAAACAAATTTCAATACTATACCAGACATTATTGGTATAGAAGTTATTAAATGAAATAAATTTAAATTAAGATCATTTAACACAATAGAAAGGTTGTTATTAGTGTGTGCAATAAATTTAAACTATTTTAGTAAAAGATTTGAATTAAAAATGTTGTTTAGAGCATTTTTTAATTACATTTTTTATTTTTAACATGAATATTTTTTAGTTATTTTTTTTAAAAAAATCAAGGTTAAAATTTTATAAAAAATGCACAAATATATTTTGCAAAAAAAAAATATCAAATCAAAATAATAAATGTTCTTTAGTATATTTTTCAAATTCTGTAAAACCACCAATATATTTTCCATCAAGAAAAATTTGAGGTACTGTTTTAACTATTTTACCTGCTTTTTTGCTTAAATCATTTTTAGTTATATTTTCAACTTCAATGTCAATATAGCTATAATGAAAATCATTAAGTGTATTTTTTAATTTTTCGGCTATCATCTTTGATGAAATACAGTACGGGCACCCAGCACGCCCAAAAATAAGAAGAAACATTTTTTTCCTTTATTTTTAATAAAAATAAATAATATTCTAGATGATCAAAAAAATATATGATTAATTGTATTAATTAATATACAGATAAATATTCTATCAGAATTTAAAATTAAAACAAAATAAATTTAAAAAATTAAAAATTTTTAAGATCACAAAAATTGTTTTTTAATATCATATATTAAAAATTTTTTAATAAATATTTTTTTTATATGATGCTCTCTCAAAAGATAACATGTATTGTGATAATTGATGTATTAATAAAGCAAAAATACTATTACAAAATAAATAAATGATCCCTGCTGCAATAAATATATCAATATTGTAAGTTTGACTAAAAATTTGTTGGCTATATCCCATTATTTCTAATAATGTTATAGTACTAGCTAATCCAGTACTTTTAAAAACAAGCATAACTTCATTACCATAGGATAATATGATCCGTTTAAAAACATAAGGCAAAATAATTTTTAAAGATTGATAATGTGATAAACCTAATGCTTGACAAGATTGCCATATAATATTATCTATTGATTTTAATGCACCATGAAATAATAATGTACAGTAAGCTGCGCTATTAAGCGATAATGCTGTCATAGCACAAACCCACGGTGAGGAAATTAAGTACCATAATGTATCATATGCTTTCAAAAAAGAAAATTGATTAGGTCCATAATAAAAAAGAAAAAATTGAACTAGTAAAGGAGTACCTGTAAATATAGTAATATAACCTAAAATAAAAACAGAAATAAATTTTATTTTCAAAGATAAAATAATAGTAAAAAATAACGATAAAAACAATCCAATTAACAATGCAAAAAATGTTAAAGACAAACTTCTAGATAATCCTGGCAATAGAGAAATTATTAATTCGAACATTTTTTTGTTTTACCTGAAAAATTATTTTTGGATAATTCAATCCATCGTAAAATGTTTTTACTTATCACACTAATAACTAGGTAAATCAAAGCTACAATTAAATACCAAGTAAAAGGATCTTGAGTACGATTAATAATGTTTTTTGTTTGTAACATTAAATCATTTACACTAATTAATGAAAGTAATGAAGTGTCTTTTAATAAGACCAACCATTGATTAGCTAATCCTGGTAGGGTATGACGCCATATTTGTGGAATAATAAGACGCAAAAAAATCATATTTCTTGTAAGACCTAGTACTAAACCTGCTTCCCATTGACTAAATGGGATAATTTTTATTGCACATTTTAAAATTTGAGAAGTATAGGCTCCATACAATAATGAAAGAGAAAGAACGCCACAAAAAAAAGGAATAAGATCAAGCTCATATTTTTTTACAAATAAATATTCAGAATTAATTTGAAAGATTTTTTTCCAGAAAAATAAATTTATTTCAATGCCATCATCTAATAAAATGACGATTTTTAATGTACCATAATAAACAAATAATATCACTAATAATTCTGGTAAACCCCGAATTAAATTTACCCAACAAGATCCAAAAAATGCTACAACCCGACAGGGAAAATACTCCCAGGCTGCAAATAAGATACCTAATATCAATCCTAACAACAAGGAGATAATGGACAAAGTAATGGTCATCCATGCAGCATTTATTAAAAATAAAAAATTATTCATCACTATAATTAAATTACTTTTTTAACCATTTTTCATAAATAATGTCATAGGATCCATCTTTTTTAGCTTGTGTTATTGATGCATTTAATTTTTCAAGAAGAACTTTATTACCTTTGCGTACAGCAATACCAAAACCACCAGAAAAATAATTTGGATCTTGTATCTTTTCACCTATCATAAACAATGATTGATCATTACTTTTTTTTAACCATTCGCTTATTACATCAAAATCACCAAAAAAAGCATTTATCCTTTTATTTTGTAAATCTAAAATAGCTGTTTGGTAATGTTCATAAGGAATAATGTGCATATGTTTATATTTTTGCATAATATATTTTTGATGAGTAGTGCCATTTTGTACACCAATTTTTTTAATTTTTAAAAATAAAGATGTTTTATCAATTTCATACGCATTTAAAATAAAAAAGGTTGCGAAATTATTGTAATATGGAATACTAAAATCAACTTGTTTTTTTCTTTCTGATGTAATGTCAATAGCTGAAATTAAAGCATCAAATCGTCGCATTTTTAAACTAGGTATTAAACTATCAAAAGATTGGTTAGTGAATGTACAAATTACATCAATTTTTTTACATATCATATTGGCAATATCAATATCAAAACCAATGATTCTGTTATTACTGTCAATTGATTCAAATGGTGGATAAGTTGCTTCAGTTGCAAATCGTATAATATCTTTTTGTGATGATAGTACTGATAAAGATAAAAAATATAAAACAAAAAACAAAAATTTTTTTTTCATTGTAAAATTCTTAATTAAATATGAGATAAATAGTGTAAAAAACCGTCAGTTTTTGGTGTAGTTAAACGATGAACATCTCCTTTTTCTAAAATATATCCTTTTTCCATATAAACAATTTTGCTTGCTGTTTTTTTTGCAAAATCAATATCATGAGTTACAATTAGCTGTGTAATACCTTGTTTTGATAATTCTTTTACAATTTGTATAAATTCTGCTTTCATTCCTGGGTCTAAAGATGCTGTTGGTTCATCAAATAATAATATTTTAGGTTCCATCATCAATGCTCTTGCAATTGCTACTCTTTGTTGCTGACCACCAGAAAGATATAGTGGAAACTTATTGGAAAATTCTATTAATTGTAAACGTTTTAATAAATTTTTAGCTTTGGTTTTAGCTGTTTTTTTACTTAATCCTAACACTAAACAAGGAGCCTGAATTAAATTTTCCATAACTGTAAAGTGTGGCCATAAATTATATTGTTGAAATACCATGCCTACTTGTTTTCTTAAGTTTTGAATTTTTATTTTTTTGTATTTTTTCTTAAAATCAAAACAAAAACCAACAATCTCTAAATGACCTGAACTGGGCCAATCCAATAAATTAAACACACGTAATAATGAACTTTTACCAGCACCACTTGAACCAAGCAATATTACTGTTTCACCTTTTATGCATTTTAAATTAATATTATGTAATACTTGATAATTACCATAAAAAAAATTAATTTTTGTTAATTTAATAATCATTCTGATAATATAAACAAAAAAAATAGATGAAAAAAATAATAAACTTAATTAAATATTAAGAAAAAGTGTTGTTTTCTTAAAACTAAATATTTGATTAATTAAGTTTATAATAATAAATTTCAAAAAAAATAATAAACAAAAATTTATATTTTTGTTATAACTATACTGCATAGCAACACTCTTTTTTTATAATTAAAAATAAAAAAACACTTAAAATATTATGATTAATTTTTCAAAAATTAAAAATTTTACTTTCATAAAAAATAGAATACATTATAAAAAAACTTTATATCTCTGAAATAAAAATATAAATAATATTAGTTTAGATATCTTTACATTAAAAAGATTATTTAAATATATACTTTAAGAAGCATTTTTTCTTACACAAATTTTTATTAAAAAATTAATCTTATAACGTATAAAAAATAAAAAATATTTATTAAATCTAATAATACATACAATTTTTTTAAATTGCTATTAATTAAGAATATATCATAAAGAAGTTTTTTTAAAAATCACATGAAAATATTGTTCAATCAAGATATTTTCTTGAATAAATCATTTGAAATTAAAATACAAACAAATACATAAATTATGTCTATATAAATTATTATCAATTTTTTGATAATATTTTATATTTACTTGTTTATTAATATATTCAAAAATAAACATTAAAAACATAAGATATAAAAGAAATATATAAAGATGAAAAAAATGATGTAATCATTTTTTTTGATAATAAAATAAAAATTAAACAATATAATTTAATAACTTTATATGTTATTTCTAACTTTAAAAAAAAGTTTATGAAATAAATAAAAATGTATATATTAATAAAAAAAATATACAAATAAAAAATATTTATATTTAAATAAATATAAGAAATTTGATATTTCTTTTAATTTTTAAAAATTAAAAAATAATTTAAATTAAAGAGCATATAAAAAAAATTAAGTATACACAAAAAGTATATATTATAAATATTTATATTTGACATAATATTGTATTCATGTAATAGTTTTAAAAATTATTACGATAGTTTATTTTTTAAATCAAAACGTTTTCAAAAAAAAATTAAATTATTTAAACTTAATAATTTATTTTAGAGGATTAAATGTCAAAAGAAGATAATATTGAAATGCAGGGTAAAGTATTAGATACACTTCCTAATACAATGTTTCGAGTTGAGTTAGAAAATGGACATATAATCACTGCGCATATTTCAGGAAAAATGAGAAAAAATTATATCCGAATTTTAACAGGAGATAAAGTGAATGTAGAAATCACACCATACGATTTAAGCAAGGGTCGAATTATTTTTCGTAGTCGATAAAATTAGTTTTTAAAATATATTTTTAAATAAATTTATGATTTTTAAAAAAATTAAAAAAAATATAATTATTTAATATAATACGTGTGATGCCAATAATAAAAAATAATAATAAAATATATATCACAAATCATATAAATTTTCTAAATAACGTGCGGCATCGAGTGCTGCCATACAGCCAGTTGCCGATGAAGTAATAGCTTGACGATACACGTGATCTATTGCATCACCTGCAGCAAAAACACCTTCCACAGAAGTCTGGGTCGCATTATTATTCATTCCGCCTTTCACTATAATATATCCATTTTTTAATTCTAATTGTTTATTAAAAATATGTGTGTTCGGGATATAACCAATAGCAATAAATACTCCATTTAAGAATAATGTTTTTTTAATATTTTTGTTATCAACTGCACATAAATTAATTCCAGTAACACCATTATCATCACCTAATATTTCATCAAGTATATAATTTGTATGTAAGAAAATATTTCCATTTTTTACTTTTTGCATCATTCTTTGAATAAGAATTTTTTCAGCTCGAAAACTTGCACGCCTATGAATAAGATGAACTTCTGCAGCAATATTAGACATATACAATGTTTCTTCAATAGCAGTATTTCCGCCACCAATAACTGCAACTTTTTTGTTAAGATAAAAAAAACCGTCACAGGTAGCACAAACTGACACTCCATGACCTTTAAATTTTTTTTCAGATGCTAAATTTAAGCAACGGGCTGATGCTCCAGTAGCAATAATAAGCGCATCACATGTATATGTTATTTTTTTTGTACTAATTAACATAAAAGGTCTATATTTTAAATTAACAGTATGAATATGATCATGAATAATATTTTCTGCATCAATAAATTTTCTCGTATGTTTTAACATTCTATCCATTAATACAGGTCCCATTAATTTAAAATAATCACCAGGCCAATTTTCAACTTCTGTAGCCATGGTTAATTGCCCACCTTTTTGGATACCAGTAATTAATACAGGATTTAAAGATGCTCTAGCAGCATAAATAGCAGCAGTATAACCAGCAGGACCAGAACCTAAAATTATAAGTTTGTAATGATTAGTAATATTCATATTATTATCCGGTTTTAATCAAAATTAATACTTTAAATTATAAAAAATGAACAATTTATAAATTCATTAAAATAAATTCATTTTATCACAGAAAATATTTTATTTTATCAGTAATATTTTTATCATTACATTTTAAAAATCATAGAAATTACGTATAAAAAAGTTTAAAAATTTAGTCAAAAATATTATTAATATAAAGTTTATAAACTAATATTGATAGAGTTCTTAAATATTAAAAATTACAATTTTTTTCTAAAATTGAACATTAAAATTAGTTTTGTACAAAATTTTGTTTTATTTTGTGTTCATAATAATTATTTCATATATCTTAAATATATTATAAGATATACAATATTTTTATTTGAAGCTATAATTTATAATAAAACAAATTTTTAAAACTTTAGAATATAATTTATACTATATTAAAATATTGATATATATAAAAAAATTTTAAAAAAAACAAAAAATAAAATATGCTCATTAAAATATATTGACAAAAATACAGCAAATAAAATCAATCTTTACTAAAAACTATTTGAATAATCAAATGTTTATTATAAAAGTTATTTACTTAATGTATGCAAAAAACAAGAAAATAAATTAAACTCAAATCTAAAATATTAGTGGTAATTATTGGGATCTCATAATTAATTATAATTATTAGATCCTATCAAAAATTCAATTTTATTAATACATAATATACCAAAAAAACATAATTTATAATTTTATTACTTAGTTATCTTTTAAAATTCATAAAAACATGGAGTTATCAATTTTGTGCAAGCATATAAAGAAAAAAAACAAATAAAATTAACAAAAAATAATTACAAAAGAATAATGAAAGAAATTATTTTGCTTATAATAGGTGTATTAATATTTTTTTTTATAATAGCGCTCATAAGTTTTAATCCTTCCGATTCTAGTTGGTCACAAAAAACTTCAGATACAGTAATAAAAAATTTAGCCGGGAGTGTTGGAGCATATGCAGTTGATATTCTTTTCACAAGCATTGGAATGTTAAGTTATTCAATACCATTATTAATGATCATAGGTTTTTTGAATATATTTAAACATATAGATAATCAAAATTATATTGATTTTTTTGTTTTATCCTTACGTTTAATCGGCATAATTACGTTACTAATTTCTTCTTGTGCATTGTTTACTCTTAATATAAATGATGCAACTTATTTTTCTTCTGGAGGAATTATTGGCAGTATTATTAGCAATGCTATGCTTCCTTTTTTTAATATTTTAGGAACAACATTGATATTATCATGTATTTGGATTATTAGTTTAACATTATTAATTGGTTGTTCATGGATAAAAATAATAGAAAAAATTGGAGAAGTTATTGTAAGAATAATACTAATACTGCAAAAGTATATTGTTAGTGTTCATAATCATTACAAAATAACAAGTTCTTATATTCTAATTTGTTCTAATAAATTCAGTGAGCAAAATAGTAAGAAAAAAAAAGATTACTCAAATAATAATCATAAAAATGAATTTTTTTCAAATTTAGAAATTCACGAATACTCAAAAATATCAAAAAATATGTCAAATAATATCAAAAAAAATCAAATATTAGAAAAAAACATTAAGAAATTAAAAATACCAAATATAACAGATAAAGATAATAAACTTACTGCTATAAAATCAACGATAAATTATAATAATATATATAAATCAACAACATCAGATACAAATAGTGTATATAAAAATAAATCAAAAAAAAATATAAACTTAAATAAATTATTTTCTTTGCCAAAAAAAAAATTAAAAACAAATAAAAAAAACGATAATAACATTACTTTTAAATCTATGGCATTAAAAATTAAAAATAAAATCAATCTAATTTTTTTTTCTAATCTTATTCAATCATCAACATATAAAAAAAATTACAAAAAAAAATTTAGAATACAAAAAAAATATCCATTACAAAATTTATTTAAACAACAATTTTATAAAATATTTAACATAAAATCTAACAAAAACAAAAAAAAACCACATAAAAAATTATCTAGCAATAATTATAAAAAAGAAAAAAATTTCCGTTTTTTTTCATATTCTGATAAAGAAATTTTATCAAAATCAATCAACCAAAATATGCCCTCACTAAGATTACTAATAAATCACCAAATACACAATAAACCTATTAATGCTTTTTTTCTTAAAAAAATGTCTTGTATTATTGAAGAAAAATTAAGAGATTATCGTATAAAAGCTAAAGTTGTAGGGTTTTCTGCAGGACCGGTTATTACTAGATTTGAATTAAATTTAGCACCTGGAGTTAAAGCGATACGTATTTCTAATTTATCTAGAGATCTAGCACGATCTTTATTAGTAACAACAGTGCGTATTGTTGATGTAATACCTGGCACGCCTTATATAGGATTAGAATTACCTAATAAAAAACGTCATACAGTTTTTTTAAGGGAAGTCCTCGATTGTGATATGTTCCGCCATCACTCATCACCATTAACTATTGTTTTAGGAAAAGATATCGAAGGTAAACCAGTAATTGCAGATCTAAAAAAAATGCCACATTTATTAGTTGCAGGCACAACAGGTTCAGGAAAATCAGTTTGGTTAAATGCTATGATAATAAGTATTTTATATAAAGCAAACCCTAAGGATGTACGTTTTATTATGATTGATCCTAAAATGTTAGAACTTTCTAGTTATGAAGGCATTCCTCATTTATTAACTGAAGTTGTTACAAACATGAAAAGTGCTGCTAATGTACTACGTTGGTGTATAAATGAAATGGAACGTCGTTACAAAATTATGTCAGCTTTAGGAGTAAAAAATTTATCAAGCTATAATAAAAAAATTAAAAAAAATAATAATTTTTCAGAAAAAATATTAAATATATCTATACCAGAAACTAATATAATTAATAATGATAATGTCCACGATGTGATAATCAAAAAAGAACCTTATATTGTTATAATAATAGATGAATTTGCTGATTTAATAATGACATCCGGAAAACAAGTAGAAAATTTAATTATCCGTTTAACACAAAAAGCTAGAGCAGCAGGCATTCATCTCATATTAGCAACACAAAGACCATCTGTTGATGTTATTACAGGTTTAATTAAAGCCAATATACCTACCAGAATTGCTTTTGCGGTATCAAGTAAAATAGATTCTCGTACCATTTTAGATCAAAGTGGTGCCGAATCTTTATTAGGGATGGGGGATATGCTTTATTTACCTTCTAATTCCTCTATTCCAATTCGTGTACATGGTGCTTTTGTACAAGATCAGGAAGTACAAAATGTAGTTCAAGATTGGAAAAAAAGAGGAAAACCTAATTATATTGATAATATAATCAAAAATAATCACATTAATTAAAAATATTTAATAAAAACAGATTTATTATTTTTAATGTGTTTTTTAAATGATAATCAAAAACAAGAGTGTTTATATCGAACATTTAACGTCAATTTTGTATTAATTTTAATACAAAATTAAAATTAATTTAAAATAAAAATTTAAGATATAATTTAACATATTAATTCATAATGGTAATCATCGTGAAATCTTATTCGAAAAAATTAGTAATTAATAAGTATAATGAACCTAAAAAAGTTCGCATTTTAATCAAAAATATCATAATATTAATAGTATTAATTATCAATTTTTATATTATTCCAGTAAATGCAAATGCTTCAAAAGAATTACAAATTCGTTTAAATAAAATTAATAGTTTTCATACTAATTTTATACAAAATGTTATTGGTCTTGATGGAAACATCATTCAAGAAGGCAAAGGAGAATTATGGATGAAACGCCCCAATTTATTTAATTGGCATCTCATATCGCCAGATGAACATTTTTTAATAGCTGATGGTAAGAATCTCTGGTTTTATAATCCACTAATTAAGCAAGTAACCCTTTCTTTATTAAAAGAAACTATGATTAATACTCCATTTACATTAATAACTCGTAAAAATGCTATAGATTGGAAATCTTATCACGTTATTCAAAACGGTAATAAATTCATATTACAAGGAAAAAAAAATGATCAATTTTTTTTTTCTATTACTATTAAATTTAATGGTACTATTCAAGAGTTTAGTACAGTAGAAGAAAATGGACAAAAAATCTCTTATAATTTTAAAATGCAAACATTAAATAATATTGATAAAAAAAAATTTCAATTTATACCACCACAAGATGTAACTATTGATGATCAAAGATCAAAAAAAGATTTATAAATCTTTTTCAAATTTTTAAAATCAAAAATAACTATTTCTTAATTTATTTAAAGCAAAAAATTTACTTATCTTATAAATTATTATATTTTATGTTAAATACTTTATGATAATAACATACAGGAGCAATAAAATGTCGTTAGTCAACACACCAATTAAACCATTTTTAAATACTGCATTCCAAAATGGAAAATTTATTCATATATCTGAAAAAGATATTAAAGGCAAATGGAATGTTTTTTTCTTTTATCCTGCTGATTTTACTTTTGTTTGTCCTACAGAACTAGGTGACTTAGCTGATCATTATGAAGAATTTCAAAAAATAGGTGTGGAAATTTATGCTATTTCAACAGATACTCATTTTAGTCATAAAGAATGGCACACTAATTCAGCAACAATTAAAAAAATCAGATATGCAATGATTAGCGATTCTAATTGGCAATTAACTCGTAATTTTGATGTTATGCGAAAATACTACGAAAATGGTGAAGAAAAAGAATTAGGATTAGCTGACCGTGGTACGTTTATTATTGATCCAAAAGGTATTATTCAAGCAGTTGAAATTACATCTGAAGTTATTGGACGTAATGCATCGGATCTATTGCGTAAAATTCAAGCTATACAGCACATAGCTCAACATCCAGGAGAAGTTTGTCCAGCAAAATGGAAAATAGGTGACCCGACATTATCCCCGTCATTAGATTTAGTCGGAAAAATATAATTTTTTTACAATGTAGCTTTATATGGGTGCAATAATATGTACCCGTATAAAAAATATCTAAACTTTTTATAAAAAGTTTCATTATATTATAGTATGAAATACAAGGTCGACATTTTAATAATTTATATTAAGAAATTAGAATACTATACGCTTACTTTCCTATTAGTTAAAATATAATATTAGTTAAAATATAATATATAATTTTCGTGATAACATTAATTAGTAGGAATCATTTTTTATGTGCATAATGAGTAACTCGCTTATCAGCGATAGCTATAATTTTTTCAAAAATCAATTAAATGGTATTTTTTTATTATCATTGATTTCGGCAACTATTAGTTTGATATTATACTATTTTTTTGTACCTCTACAAGAGGTAGAAACAATTATTAAGAATTTTGTCAACCAAAATAATTATATTTCATTTTCCACTTGGACAAATCAATTATCTGAAAAAGAAATAAGTATTATAATGCGAGTTTCACTACTATCATTTACAGCAATTTTTATCGGATTAATATTATTGGTTTCTTCAGTTCTTACTTACTTATTAGAAGTAACTAAAGGTAATCATATTCATGCGCTTCAAGCTTTTATACTTTCATTAAACACATTACCAAAAATGATTATTCTTTTGATAATTTGCAGTATTGTAATTTATTTTGGTTTCATTTTTTTTATTTTACCAGGCATTATTTTAGCTATTGGATTTTCTTTATCTCCGATCATTTTAATAACTGTTAAAAATATAATGCCGCTTTTAGCCATTACCAAAAGCTTTGAAATAGCATTTCGTCATTGGTGGTTAATTTTATCAATCTTATTATTTTGGGTAGTCTTACAAATATTTATTACTATTTTTATTGGAAAATTACATATTTTTCCGAGTATAATAAACAATTTAATATCTTTTACATCAAATAATTTGCTAACTTCTTTTGTATTAATTTATTTTTTTCGCCTCTATATGTTAGCTAAGAAATAATAAAAAAACGCAGTTTATTTGTTTAAGAAAATTCATTTTTCATGTTTACTCATGAAAGTAAATATGTAAGTTATTTATTTATATATGCTAAAAATGTATGTTAAAATTCAATATTAATAAATAATATTTTTGCTATCAAAATAAAATTCATTAACTGTATCAATACTTATTAATAAAAATATTTTTAAAATTATTTATATAAATCAAATCTTCTATAAAAAATTATAATCATATTTTTTATAAAAAAATAAATCATATTATGCTATTTATAAAAAACCTATATTTTAAAATTAAAAGTATAGTTTATTGTTAAATACAAATCCACCATATCTAATATCAGATACCTTTCTAATATTAGTTACTGATTGGAATTATAAAATAATGAAAATATTATCATCTTTAAAATATTGAAAAAAAACCACTTTTAATTTTGTATTTTTTTTATATACAGAATCCTGTAATTCATGCTAATTCTATAAATGTTGAATAGGAATATATTTATTTATGATAACTCTTTACATATTACTACACTGGATTTTAATGTTTTTGTACTGGCTCATTATTGCTGGAATTACTATCCGCATTTTATTAAAAAGTCGCCCAGTAACTGCTTCATTAACCTGGATATTAATTATCTACATAATTCCACTGATAGGAGTAATATCTTATTTAATTTTTGGAGAATTGCGTCTTGGAAAAAGACGAATAATAAAAATTAAAAGCATGTGGGCTTCATTTGAAAATTTAATATCAAAAATTAATCAATCAAAATATATTTTTTGTAAACATAAAAGCCAAATAGCTGCACCTTTGTTTTCATTATGCAAAAAACGACAAGGGATTTCAGGAGTCAAAGGAAATAATCTTCAACTTTTAACAAATTACCAAGATTCTATAAATGCAATCATAAAAGATATTAACTTAGCATCTTATAATATAGAAATGGTATTTTATATTTGGCAATCCGGAGGATTAGTTGATAAAGTTACAGAAGCATTAATCAATGCAGTAAAACGTGGTGTAAACTGTAGAATTATGGTTGACTCTGCTGGTAGTTGGTCATTCTTTCATAGTGAAGAACCAAAAAAAATGAGAGAAGCAGGAATAGAATTAATAGAATCGCTAAAAGTGAATTTATTTCGGTTTTTTTTTCGTCGCATGGATCTTCGTCAACATAGAAAAATAATTATTATTGATAATAATATTTCTTATGTTGGTAGTATGAATATGGTTGATCCAAGGTATTTTAAACAAAATTTAGATGTGGGACAATGGATAGATATTATTGTTCGTATGGAGGGCCCTATTTCAAATATATTAAGTATTATATATGCATTTGATTGGGAAATGGAAACAGGCCAACAAATTCCACCAATCTTTTCTAATGAAAACATAACAAAATTTAAAACAACAAAAGTTCATACAACTCAAGTAATTGCTTCCGGTCCTGGTTTCCCAAAAGAACTAATACAGCAATCATTAATACTTGCTATTTTTTCTGCTCGCAAACAATTAATTCTTACGACTCCTTATTTTGTACCAACTGATAATTTAATACATGCTATTTGCAGTACAGCAATGAGAGGTGTTGAAGTATTAATGGTTATACCGAATCAAAATAATTCTTTTTTAGTAGGTTGGGCAAGTCGAGCTTTTTATTCTGAATTATTAGAAGCAGGAGTAAAAATTTATCAATTTAATGATGGGCTCTTACACACCAAAAGCATATCTGTAGATGGTCAATTAAGTTTAATTGGTTCAGTGAATTTAGATATGAGAAGTCTTTGGCTAAATTTTGAAATTACTATTGTTATTGATGATGAAAGATTTGGTAATCATTTAACATTAATTCAAAAGGATTATATAGCTCGCTCTATAGCTTTAATTCATAAAAACTGGAAAAAACGTCCATTATGGAACCGTCTTGTGGAGCGTATTTGTTATTTTTTAGTCCATTATTATAGTTATATTAATTATATGCAACCTAAAATTATTTATATATAAATAATGTTATTTTTTGAATAAAAATAATATATTTTAAAAATTAATTTTTATATTATATATTTGTTATTTATGCATACAAAATATTAGTAGACTACTAGATCATAATAATACAGAAAATACAGATATTAGCCCTGTGATAATAAATTCAATACCTAATGATATTAATAATAATCCAATAATACGAGAAATAACATTAATTGCAGTTTGATTTAAATATTTGATTAATACACTGCCAGATCGAAAAAGTAGCCAACAAAAACAAGAAAAAAAAATGCTAGTTAAAATTAACCCTAATAAATGTTCCCATCCTTCTAAACGAGAAGACCAAACAATACATGAACTAATTGCTCCTGGGCCTGCCATCAATGGCAGTGCCAAAGGCACAACACCTATATTATGTTTAACAATAGTTTCTAATTTTTCTTTTTTTTCTTGTATATTACTTATCATAGACATAGCAATACTAACGATTATTATTCCACCAGCAATTCGAAAAGAATCAATTGAAATACCCAATAATTGTAAAAAAGTTTTACCAATTAGCAAAGAAATACACAAAATAATGGCTACTGAAAAATTTGCTGTCAAATTAATATGGTTTCTTTCAGAAAGAGAATAATTATTAGTCATAGTAATAAATATAGGTAAAATTCCTATTGGATTAACTATAACAAAAAGAGCTAAAAAAAAATTTATATAATTATTAAAATCAAAGATAGTACTCAGCACAATTAACTTCCTTAATTTACTGATTAATATTTTACTAAAAATTAATTATCATAATATTTACTATATTAAAAAATCGTTATAATAAATTTTAAACAAAATTTACTTAATAATATTCATTAAATTATTATAAATTATTTTTATAAATATTCTTAATAGGAAAATTATATTTAATACATTATTAAATAAAAAAATTATTCAATTAAAAATTTTTAAATTATCAATCATTTTTGTATATCTTAAATAAAATCTATTAAAATTAAATCTATTTATATCTTATAATCATTGAAAAATATTTTTAATATATTAAGATAACTTTATCAAGAATTAATAAAATGTTTTTACTATTTTTATAGTTATTTTTCTAATAGAATTTATTTAATTAAATTTTAGTAAAATATTTTAGCATGAAATGAATTATAAACAATATATTTTTATTATTTAAAAATATATTGTTATATGCTTTAAAGCATGTTTTATAAAAAATATTTAAAATATATTACTAATTAGTTAATCACAAAAATCATATTAATTAAAACTTTATATTTATAAATATAATAAATTATACTACTTTAATATATAAATATTTTCATTAAATTAAATTCTATGAAATAAATAATTTAAAATTAATTATATTTGATATTACATAATAAAAATAGATGCTAATTAATATTTATATAATAAATTAAAATAAATGAATATCTAAAAATATTAATTTTAAAAATATAATATAAATAAAATTATATAAATTATTAATACATAAAAAATATTTTAAATATAACTTTATATTGCTTTATATAAAAATAAATTTCAACTCATTTTGTAATTTCACTATTGCGGAAAATAGAATAGCACTCTATTATTAGAGAGCATTATAAAACATTTATTTCAAGTTGAGATCAAGAAAATGAGCGATTCATTTAAATATTTTAAATCATTAAATAATATTCGTACTTTACGTGCAATAGCGAGAGAAATTTCTTTAGAATCATTGCAAGAAATACAAGATAAATTTAATACAGTTGTAGAAGAACGGCGTGAAGATGAAAATCAAGCAAAAGCACAATTAGAAGCCCATAGCCAAAAAATTGCAAAATATATTAAATTACTTGAAGGGGAAGGACTCAGCTTAGATGATTTAGTAACTGCAAAAACTCCATCTTCTAAAACAACTGATCGCACTAAACGTGCTTTACGACCAGCTAAATATCAATATAAAAACAAAAATGGAGAAATAAAAACATGGACAGGACAGGGTCGAACACCAGCTATTATTAAACAAGCAATGGAGAAAAAAGGCAAAAAATTAGATGATTTTTTAATCTAAATATTTTTCAATTAAAAATACTCTTTAAACAAAGGGTATTTTTAATCAAAAATATTAACATATTATTTTAGTAAAAATCATTAATAAATATATCAAAAATAGAGATAATAATCTTTTTTTAGCACTGCAATTGCAGTGTTTTAAAATTTTTAATACATAAAAGAAACATAAAATTAAAAATACTATATAAAAATTTTTTATTATTAATAATTATGATTATCGCAAATAAATATTTAATTTTAAATTACAATATTTTTTCTGTTTTAGAATTTTTAGTATTTATTATTAATGATGATTAATAAATTATTTAAAACATATTTTTTATCCATGTAGAAAATTCATGACCTAATGATTCATGTCTCATACTGTGTTCTACAAATGCTTTCATATAACCTAATTTATTACCACAATCATAACATTTACCCTTTAAATGGTAAGCCTCAACTGGCGCATGTTCTATTAGCATTTCAATCGCATCTGTTAATTGAATTTCATCTCCACGACCAGTTTTGGTTTTTTCTAATAAATTCCAAATTTTTTCTGAAAGAACATAACGACCAACTATAGACAAATTTGAGGGTGCTTCATTAATTGAAGGTTTTTCAATAACACCTTTAATAATTTTACTTTCACCTGGTTTTAACTCATAATTATTACAATCAACAATACCATAGTTTGAAATACATTCTTTTAATACAACAGATTCAACAAGAATTTGACTAACTGATGTTTCATCATAACGCATTAACATCATACTTAAATTACATTTTTCTAACTTAGATGAATATTGACTGATAATCACATCAGGTAATACTACAGCAAAAGGTTCTTCTCCTACTAATGGTTTTGCACATAAAATCGCATGTCCCAATCCTTTTGCAATACCTTGTCTAGTTTGCATAATTGTCACATGACTTGGACATATAGATTGCACATCATTTAATAATTGTCTTTTAACTCGTTTTTCTAAAATAGCTTCTAATTCAAAACTCGTATCAAAATGATTTTCTATGGAATTTTTTGAAGAATGAGTCACTAATATAATCTCATGTATACCTGCAGATATACATTCATTAACTACATATTGAATTAGTGGTTTGTCAGCTAAAGGTAACATCTCTTTAGGAATAGCTTTAGTTGCTGGCAACATACGAGTACCTAATCCAGCAACAGGAATAACTACTTTATTAACTCTTTTTTTTTGTTTTTTAAATTCCATTTTTTATTCCAAATTTTATACATTTAATATACTCAAAAAAGATCAAAAAATTTAAAAATATTTTTTAAAAAATATCAATAAATATAAAATAAAAATAAAAAATTAAGAAAAAAAATTTAAAAAAACAAAATAAATATTTTTATAAAAATTAATAATTTATATTTGTGTAATTTTTATTTTTTAAAAATATATTTTAATTTTTAAAATATATTTTTTAAAAAATTATCATTTTAAATAAAAATATAGATAAAAATAATATTTATACTTAATAAATATTTTAAATATTTTAATATTTATATTATTAATAATTTGTTCTAAAAAATCAGTTTTTTATATAAAAGGATTATTTTAAAAAATCTATAAAAAATAAATCAAAATATTTAAAAATATTTTTTAAAAAATATTAATATTCAAATTATTAAAATAGCAAATATTGATTAAATAAAAAATCAAATTTTATAGTTATAATTCTATAAATCTTATAAATAAAACATATAATTTTGATAAAAAGTAAAAAATCACATACAATATAAAATATAATTTTTAAAAAGTTTTTTAAAAAATCTAATTGTATTTTAAAAATTAAATTTATTGTAAATATTTTGACAATATTTTTTTATAAAAAATATGTGCTAATTTTAAAATAAAAAATACTTTTTTATTAAAAATATAGTATACTGCATTTTTTTTGCAAAAAAAATATCAAATAATCCTTATGTTATTTTAAATATTATAACAGATTTTTTTAAGAATTATATATCTTATCTAGTATAGATTTTTGCTAAAATTGAAACTTTAAAAATACTTGCATGAATTTAATTAGCAATATAATTAAATAAAATTTAAGTAAAAAAAAGAAAATAATTAATGATTTTAATAAAAGTATTTTATATCAAAGATATGTGCATATACTTTTTTTTAAAATATTTTTTAATATTGATTTGAATATAAATAATTTTTTTTAAAAACCTTATATTCTGTTTACTATATAAATGCAATATGATTAAACATAATAAAAAATAATTAGCAATTTTAAATAATCTTTTGCAATTATGCTATGAAGAATAAATAATAAAAATATTAAGCATCAAAAATATATCTTTTTCTGTAAAAAAGATGAATATCTTTTAAAAGATTAATATAATATTTATTTTAATATGTAAAAATATATCATGTATTATATAATAAAAAAATATTTTCATAAAATACTTTATTAAAGTAATATTCATTTAATAAAATGTAATAAAATAACTAAAAATTGTATGAAATATTTTTTAGAAATTTTCTTATTGAATAAAAATTCAATCACTAATTTTTATAACTATATACATACTTCTAAAAAAATGTTAAATATTATATATCTTTATTTTAATAAATATAACATTAATTATGTAATAGTAATTATGTAAATTATCATACACACTGTTAATGGTCATAAAAAATATTAATTTTATTAATAATTATATTATTATTATAGTACATTACTAAAATCAATCTGATACAATATCTTATCTAAATTTTTATTAAAAAATATAGGATCCTAATGAAATTTGTTTCATTTAATATTAATAGTCTTAGAGCACATATCCATCAACTTGAAGCTATTATCAAGAAACATCAACCAGATGTCATTGGTTTACAAGAAACTAAAGTAGAAGATAATGCATTTCCTTTAGAACAAGTTAATCAGTTAGGTTATTATGTTTTCTATTATGGACAAAAAGCACATTATGGCGTGGCATTATTTTTTAAAAAAAAACCAATAAACGTTCAAAAAGGTTTTCCAAATGAAGATTATAATGCTCAACGTCGTATTATTATGGCAGATATAAAAACAAAAAAAGGAATAATTACCGTAATCAATGGTTATTTCCCACAAGGTGAATGTCGTAATCATCCAATAAAATTTTTTGCAAAAAAAAAATTTTATCAAGATTTATATATTTATTTAAAAAATCACATCATATCAAAATCTCATGTTATCCTCATGGGAGACATGAATATCAGTCCAACAGATAATGATATCGGTATTGGTGAAATAAATAAAAAACGTTGGTTAAGCAAAGGAAAATGTTCTTTTTTACCAGAAGAACGTAATTGGATAGAAAAATTAAAATCTATAGGATTAATCGATACTTATCGTCAAAAAAATCCAGATGCTACAAATCAATTTTCTTGGTTTGATTATCGTTCAAAAGGTTTTACAAAAAATCGGGGTTTACGAGTTGACTTAATTTTAGCATCAAAATTATTGTTTAATTATTGTATTGATACAGGTATAGACTATGAAATTAAAAGTATGAAAAAACCTTCTGATCATGCTCCTATTTGGGCAAACTTTCAATTTTAATAAACATAAAGCTTTAAATATTATTTTCTGATATCATAATTATATTTGAACATTAATTATCTGAAATCATTTACATTATATAAGTATTTTGATTATATAATCTTATATTACCATCTTAAATAATGGAATTTCATAGTAATGAATTTTATTTTCACGCTTTTAAAGCTTATTTGGCAATTAGTGAATTTCATTAGACGATTTATCAATAGTTTTATTTGTCTTATATTCATTTTTATTGTAATAAATAGTTTTTTTGCATATAAACACGAAAATGCATATAAAAATCAATATAATGGTGCTTTACTTATCAATCTAAAAGGAGTCATAGTGGATCAAATTTCTATGAAGAATCCTATTGATAAAATTGCTCAAAAATTATTGGGTACATCAAGTAATACAATGTACGAAAATTCATTATTTAATATTGTTAATACTATTCGTCGTGCAATTCATGATAATAACATTAAAGGGATTGTTTTACAATTAGATAACTTGATTAGTGCAGACCAACCTTCTTTACAATATATAGGAAAAGCATTAACTGAATTTAAAGTATCTGGTAAACCAATTTATGCTATCGGGAATACTTATAATCAATTACAATATTATTTAGCAAGTTTTGCTGATAACATATATATGTCTCAACAGGGTAATGTGGAGATTTTTGGATTTTCAACAAATAAACTTTATTATAAATCACTCCTTGATAAACTAAAAATTAATACACATATTTTTCGTGTTGGCAGTTATAAATCAGCAGTAGAACCATTTCTCCGTGATAATATGTCTTCTGAAACACGTGAAGCCGATACAGTATGGATTGACGCAATATGGCAAAGTTATTTATCAACAATTGCTCAAAATAGACAAACAAATCCAAAAAATATTTTTTCTAGTACAAAAAATTTTATAAAAGAAATACAAAGTGTTGATGGTAATACTGCAAAATATGCTATTAAGAAAAATTTAATAGATTATATTTTTAGTGATGCAGTCATAGAACAAGAGTTAACAAAAATATTCGGTTGGAATAATAAACAACAACACTATAATTATATTAGTATATACGATTATGCTAATACAAAACCATCATCAAATAAAAAAGTGACAAATAATCTAACAAAGCATAACAAAACATTGAGCAATATAGCTGTAATCATTGCTAACGGAACAATTATTAATGGAAAAGAAGAACCTGGCATAATTAGTAGTGAAAACATAGTAGAAAAAATACGTCAAGCAAGATTTAATAAAAATATAAAATCAATTATTTTGCGTATTAACAGTCCCGGTGGCAGTGTTACTGCTGCAGAAACCATTCGTAATGAACTATTAGCTGCACATAATACAAATAATAAAGCTATTATTGTTTCTATGGGTGGTATGGCAGCATCAGGTGGGTATTGGATTTCTACACCAGCTAATTATATTATTGCTAGTCCAACAACTTTAACAGGATCAATTGGTGTTTTTGGACTAATTCATACACTTGAAAAAACTTTAAATAGCATTGGAGTTTATACTGATGGAATATCTAACACATCATTAGCAGATATTTCTCTTACAAAAGGCATTAATAAAGATTTTTTTGACATGATGCAATTGACAATTAAAAATAGTTATCACACGTTTATAAAATATGTAGCTCATTCACGTAATAAAACACCAGAAGAAATAGAACAAATTGCTCAAGGTCGAATATGGATAGGTTCAGATGCCTTTAAAAAAGGTTTAATTGATAAACTTGGTGATTTTGATGATGCAATTGAAAAAGCAGCTGAATTAGGTTCTATAAAAGTTCCCGTACTTGATTGGATGCAACCTGAATATTCTTTTATTGATGAACTACTACTAAATTTTACTTTAACTGCGCAAATCATAATACAAAAAACATTGCAATCATTGATATCCAACAAAATTATTGATGATTTTAACCAACACATTCAAACATATAAATATATGAATGATCCAAAAAATCATTATGCATTTTGTGCAAATTGTCCTGTTTATATAAAATAACATCATAAATAATTAATATTTATATATTTGTATTATCCAAAATAATATATAAAGATTATTTTTTGAATTTAAAAATAAGTTTTTTAAAATTTTTCATTCAAAATTTATATAATATTATTGATTTATTAAAAATCGATCCCGTAATTTATTAATTACATCATGAATTAATGAAATTGCATAATCAATTTCTGCTTCAGTAGTAAAACGTCCAACAGAAAAACGAATTGCACTATATGCCAAATTGTCATGTATTCCTAATGCTTTTAATACATATGACGGTTCAAGACTACCTGATGTACATGCTGAACCTGATGAAACAGCTAAATCTTCGAGTTCCATCATTAAAGATTTTCCATGGATATGATCAAAACTAACATTTAAAATATGAGGAGCTCCATTTTTAAAATCACCATTCAAATATATTTCTTGAATATTTTTAATACCATTCCATAAACGTCCTCTTAATTTATTTAATTTTCTATTTTCTATGATCATTTCTTCCTGAGCAATTTTATAAGCTTCCCCCATCCCAACTATTTGATGAACCGGTAATGTCCCTGACCGTATACCTTGTTCATGACCTCCACCATGTTGTTGAGCTGAGATTCGAAATTTTAATTTACGACGAAAATACAGTGCACCAATTCCCATTGGCCCATATAATTTATGCGCTGAAAAAGACATTAAATCTACTTTTAATATACTTAAATCGATTGGTAACTTACCTATAGATTGTGTTGCATCAACATGAAATATAATATCTCTATCAGCACAAAGATTACCAATAGAAGCAATATCTTGAATAATTCCAATTTCATTATTTACATGCATTACAGAAATTAAAATTGTTTGATTAGTTATAGCTCTTTCTAATTCATTTAAATCAATTAAACCATTACTTTTTGGTGCAAGATAAGTTACTAACACACCTTCACGCTCAAGTTGTTTACAAGTATCTAAAATAGCTTTATGTTCTGTTTTAATTGTAATTATATGTTTATTTTTTTTATCACAAAAAGTCGCAATACCTTTTAAAGCTAAATTGTTTGATTCTGTTGCACCTGATGTAAAAATAATTTCACGTGGATCTGCGTTTACTAAATCAGCAATCTGATTACGAGCAATATCTACTGCTTCTTCAGCTCTCCACCCAAAAATATGTGAACGTGAAGATGGATTTCCAAAATTACCATCTATAGTAATACATTCCATCATTTTTTTAGCAACACGTAAATCAACAGGTGTTGTTGCTGCATAATCTAAATAAATTGGTAATTTCATAAATTTACTATTTTTTATCTGAAAATATTTTGATATTTTTAACTTTTATTTATCTAAATTTATACCATTTATTTTATAAAAAAAAATAAAATTAATAATTAAAAATTTTGTATTTCAATACTAAATAAATAGCATATTTATTAAATAAGTAGTATATTCTTATTATATTTTAAAAAAATTTCGAGTTTTAATATATTTTACATGCAATACGTTTTATCATAATTCATATACAATAAATTATATAATTTTTATGATTTTTAAAAAACATACTGTTGAAAATTTAAAACATATGTCAATAAATATAAAAAATTATTAATTGCAAGATATTCATATTTACATAAAAAATATTTTATAATCATATCAAAATATCATAATCATTTATTTAAAGAACATTTAATACTAATTTAAAAATTGTTATTAATCTATATTATATGAAAATTTTATATAATAATTGGTTGAAAATATTCTACTGGAAATAAGTCATGCATCCCATCCTAAATATTGCTATCAAAGCTGCTCGACAAGCAGGTAATTTTATTAGCAAAAGCTACGAAAAAACTTTTCCTATGGAAATAAAACCAAATAAAACAAATGATTTTATATCGCATGTTAATAAACATGCAGAAAAAATTATTATTGAAACAATTCATAAATTTTATCCTACTCATATGATTCTTACTGCAGAAAATCAAAAAACAATTACAAAAAAAACATCTATTCATTGGTTAATTAATCCATTAAATGGGATCATTAATTTTAGTAAACGTTTGCCTCATTTTTCTGTCTCCATTGCTGTTTTTATTAAAGTCCGTACAGAAATTTCTGTCATTTACAACCCTATACTTAATGAACTATTCACAGCTGTACGTGGGCAGGGAGCACAATTAAACGGTTATCGTCTTCGTATGAAAAATGCTAATGATTTAGACGGAGCAATTATTGCAACTGAATTTCCATTGCATGATAAGAAAAATTTAGAATCTTATATTAATATTATTTATAAATTATTCAATAAATGTGCTCATTTTCGTCATACAGGCTCGATTGCTTTAGATCTAGCTTATGTAGCAACTGATCGTATGGATGTCTTCTTGAAGATTGGCTTACAAAGTTTTGATTTTATGGCTGGCGAATTAATAATTCATGAAGCAGGTGGGATTATAACCAATTTTGTTGGTGGATATAATTATTTAAAATCAGGAAATATTTTAGCTGGTAGCCCTCGTATAATAAAAAAGATTTTGCCAGAAATAAAAAAAGAATTAACAGATTCATTAAGAAATTGATGATTTTGTAATATATAAAAAATATTAATATCAAAAAAGAAACTATTTTAAATAGCAAAAATTCAAAGTTTATATTTGAGTGCTTCAAATAAACGATATTTTTATTAAATATAATATTTTGATTTCTTCAATTATGTTATTTTTATATTATATCGTTCAAAAAATATAATAAAAAAATCTTTTAATTAAATATATACAGGAAAGTTTTTACAAACTCTTAATACTTGTTTTTTTATTTTATAAATTAAAAGTTCATCATCAATATTATCTAATATATCACATATCCAAATTGCTAATTTAGCTGATTCTTTTTCTTTCAAGCCGCGACGGGTAATGGCTGGTGTGCCAATTCGAATCCCTGAAGTAATATATGAGTTATTCATATCATTTGGTACAGCATTTTTATTTACAATAATATTTGCAGAAGCTAATTTTTCAGCTACTATTTTACCGGTAAGTTTTTTATTTGATAAATTTAATAAAAATAGATGATTTTCAGTACCATCAGAAACAATATTATAACCACGATCAATAAAAATTTTTGCCATCATTTTAGAATTTTTAATAATTTGCTGTTGATAAGTTTTAAATTCAGGTTCCATTGCTTCTTTAAATGCAATAGCTTTCCCTGCTATAATATGCATTAACGGTCCTCCTTGAGTACCAGGAAATACTGCAGAGTTAATTTTTTTATAAAATTCCTCATTGTTACCTTTAGCCAAAATTAAACCACCACGAGGTCCAGCTAATGTTTTATGAGTGGTGCTTGTAACAACGTGTGCATATGAAACTGGATTAGGATAAATACCTACAGCAACCAAACCTGCAACATGTGCCATATCAACTAATAAATAAGCTCCTATAACATCTGCGATTTGACGCATTTTTTTCCAATTTACTACACCTGAATAAGCAGAAAAACCACCAATAATCATCTTAGGTTGATATTGATATGCTTTTTTTTCAAGATTCTCATAATCAATGTGACCACTTTCATCAAGACCATAAGAAACAATATTATACATTTTCCCAGAAAAATTAACTACTGAACCGTGTGTTAAATGTCCACCATGCAGTAAATTCATCCCCAATATTGTATCTCCTGGTTTTAATAAAGCCATATAAACAGCAATGTTAGCTTGTGAACCTGAATGTGGTTGAACGTTAGCAAAATCAGCATCGAATAGTTTTTTTGCACGATTTATAGCAATTTCCTCAACCATGTCAACATATTCACAACCAGAATAATAACGCTTACCTGGATACCCTTCGGCATATTTATTGGTAAGTTGAGAACCTTGAGCTTCCATAATTATTGAACTAGTATAGTTTTCTGAAGCAATGAGTTCAATATGATCTTCCTGACGCTGAAATTCATTCTTCATTGCAAACCACAATTCTTTGTCATAATCTGCAATACATTTACCGTATTTTAACATGAATATTCCCTTGTTTTATCTTTAAATATCTATATTGTATAGACTATAAAATATGTTATTTTTTATTATTATTTAATAGTATATATTAAATTGTCAAAAATAATGTTTTTACAAAAACTGGTTTTTAATCAAACATCATTTAAAAACATAAATAATATCATTATTATCTTATAATTCTTATTATTACCAATTTTTTCTACCAAAACCAGAAGTAATAGGATAACGTCTATCATTATTAAATTTTTTTATCGTAATACGTGGACCTATAGGTGCTTGACGTCTTTTGAATTCATTAATATCTACTAATTTAATAATTTTACGCACTGTCATTTCATCAAAGCCATTCATAACCAATTCATGAATTGATTTATCTTTTTCAATATATCCTTCAAGTATTGGATCTAATATTTTATAAGGCGGTAAACTATCTTGATCATACTGTTTTATCATTAATTCAGCAGAAGGACTTCGTTTAATAACAGCTTCTGGGATAGCTAATGAAATAGTGTTACGATATTTTGCTAGTTGAAATACTAATGTTTTTGATACATCATTAAGAACAGCAAACCCTCCAGACATATCACCATACATTGTAGTATAACCTACAGAAAATTCACTCTTATTTGTTGTAGTTAAAACTAAAGATCCATTCTTATTTGATATAGACATTAAGATGATAGCTCGACAGCGTGCTTGTAAATTTTCTTCTGTTTTGTCTAAATGAACATTCTTAAATAATGGTAATAAAGCACACATGAAAGCATTATAAATAGGTTCAATAGAAACAATAGAAAATTTTACATTTAATAAATTTGCTTGTTCTTTAGCATAAAGAATACTTAGTTGACTAGTATACTTAAAAGGCATCATGATTGTTTGAATTTTATCTTTTCCTAAAGCATCTACTGCAATAGTTAAAGTTAAAGCAGAATCAATCCCACCAGATAACCCCAAAATAACACTGGAGAAGCCATTTTTATTAATATAATCACGGGTGGACATTACTAATGCTTCATAAATTCCTGCAGTAGAAGATAAATTTTTCTTAAATTTACCTATCGGTAAAGGTTTAGAATTATTAAATCTACACTGTATTATTTCTTCAGAAAATAATTTTAAATAATGAGTTACTTCACCTTTATTATTTAATATTTTAGATCCACCATCAAATATAAGATCATCTTGACCTCCAACTTGATTTAAATAAATAATAGGCAAATGAATTCTTTTAGAGTGATATTTTAATAATGCTGAACGAATATGAGGTTTTGTACGATCATAAGGAGAAGCATTGATAATTATCAATATATCAGCATTTTTTTCTTTAATAGCATTAACTGGTTCATTAAACCAAACATCTTCGCAAATTAAAAATCCTAAATTATAATTTTTAAAAGACAGTACACATGTTTTATTACCTGCATGAAAATAACGTTTTTCGTCAAAAACACCATAATTAGGTAATTTTTGTTTAAAATAATGTGCTATTTTTTTTCCTTTCCATAAAAATGATAATGCGTTATAACATTTTCTATTTTTTTTAAATGGATGACCAACAACGATTGCTATATCTTGACTGGCCTTTTTTAGTCGATAAAGCTGTTCAACACAGCGTCGATGAAAATCTTGACGAAACAACAAATCTTGAGGAGGATATCCAGTTAAAGCTAACTCAGAAAATAAAATAAGATGAGCACCATTTTTATGTTGAATTCTAGTTTCGTTTAACATACGTTCACAATTACCTTCAATATCACCTACTACCCAATTTAGTTGGGCTAATGCAATATTTAGAATTCGATTCATAAAATTCATTCTCCATAGATAAATATAATTATTTTTTGTAAATTTTTATAATGTTATTGATTGTTCAAAAAATAATTTATAATATTTTTTATACTAATTCACTACTATTACATAAATAGTATATTTTTAAATATTATGATAATTTTTATATGAAATTAAATATAAATTTATAAAAAATATAGAAAAATAATTTAATACACAATGAAATTATAAAAAACATAACTTTTTTAAAAAAAATTATATAAAACATCAATTAATAATGAACTAATAACTTTTTTTTAATAATATTTAAATTCTAAAATGCTTAAAAAAATATTTATTCAAATTATCTAATAAATAACTTATATAAAAATCTAAAAAGCTTATTTATTAATGATTAGTTAATATGAAATATTTTGTATATTATTTTACAAAATGTCCTGTTATCTAAAAGAAGAAAAATATTTTTTTAATTTTTGTTTTAATAAAATATATTGATTGAAATTAATGTTTTAAAAATTATATATTTATATAACAAAAACATTTTTTAAATATTTGATTAATTATATTATAAAATATAAAAAATATTTTTTCAGCTTATAAACTAAATTTCCTATAGCATAGTAACTTTAATTTTTATAAAAATATTTTATTAAGAAAATTGATTTATAAAAAAATAATGAATATTCATAAATTAATTAAAATTATTTTTTGTATAAAAATTACACTATTTGATTTTTTTTATTCGAATTCTTTTAAAAAAATACCCTAATATACTTGAACATTCATTAGCTAAAATGCCTCCATTTACCAAAATACGATGTTTTGTATCAGGATAATTAAAAATATTTATAACTGATCCTGCAGCCCCTGTTTTTGGATTATATGCACCGTAAACCAAACGACTAATACGTGCATGAATCATTGCTCCTGCACACATAATACAAGGTTCTAATGTCACATAAAGTGTCGTATGAAGTAATCGATAATTTTTAAAATATTTACCTCCCGCCCGCAAAACTAAAATTTCAGCATGAGCACTTGGATCATGACTGCATATTGGTTGATTCCAATCTTTTGCAATCAATTGATTATCGTGTATTAATAATGCACCTACAGGAATTTCACCTTTTTTTTGAGCGTATTTTGCAAGTAAAATAGTTTTTTGCATCCAATAAAGATCTTGATTAATATAGTTCACACATAAAACTCTTTTTAGATTATTAAAGTGATTAATATCGTATATAATATTTTTTCATATTAATTATATTAATAAATAATATGAAAAATATTTATATAACTTAATAAAATCTTTTTTTATCCTTGAATATCATTATTATTTAATAATTAAGAAATATTATTTTATTAAAATTTATATTCAAAAATACTTTTTATTCACATTAAAATTTAATTTTCTTTAAATAAAGAACAACAATATAGTTTAATATAATGTTTATAACTGGCAAAAATAATTAAATTGATTATTGTGATAATCGTATATATAATCTCTAAATTATAAATATATTAACATATAAAAATACATAATATTAAAACACAGAAAAAAAGATAAGTTTTATAATATAAATTATAAAATTTATAATAATTAAAGATAATATTTTAATAAATAATATATTTTTAATTTAATTACTAAAAATTTTTTAATAAAATCATAAAATGTCATTATTAATTACTAATCGTTGTATCAATTGTGATATGTGTGAACCAGAATGCCCTAATAAAGCAATTTCAATGGGAAAAGAATTTTACAAAATTAACTCTGAACTTTGTACTGAATGTATAGGTCATTATGATCAACCAACTTGCCAATCTGTTTGCCCAATTAAAAATGCTATTAAAAAAGATCCAAGTAATATTGAAAACAAAAAAGAATTATGGAAGAAATTCATTATATTAAAAAATATTGAAAAAAGTTAATTTTCTATTATAACAATAGCATAGGCATATTTTCTTTCATCAGATAAAGATACATGAATTTGACGCACACCAATTGTTTTAGCAACTATTTTTGCTTGCTTTAATAAATTTATATTTGGTTTACCTAATTTATCATTAATAATTTCAAATTGATTGAACATTAAACCATTTCTTATCCCAGTTCCAAAGGCTTTTAGAGCCGCTTCTTTAGCAGCAAAACGTTTTGCTAAGAAATAGATAGGATTAGAATGATATTGATATTCCTCTCTCTCTTTATAGGAGAGTATACGGTTTGCTAAACGTTCTTTTGAACGCTTTATAATTTTTTCAATACGTACAATTTCAACAAGATCAGCACCTATGCCAATAATAGCCATCTTAATAACGAGACTCATGCAAAATTTTTTTCATATCACTAATAGCCATTTCCATACCGCTAAAAAGCGCTTGCGAAATAATTGCATGACCGATATTTAATTCATGTATTCCTTTTAATTGTGCAATACGCTTGACATTGTTATAAGTTAATCCATGACCTGCATTTACTTTAAGTTTTTTAGTATGAGCATAATTTACTGCTAATTTAACACGTTCAAACTCTATCATTTTCTTTAACTCTGTTGTAGCTTCAGCATATGAACCAGTATTGATTTCCACAAAAGGCGCACCGATTTCTGCTACAGCGTCAATTTGTTTTATTTCTGGTTCAATAAACACAGAAACAATAATCCCTACTTTATTTAATTTTTCTACACTCATTGTAACTCGTTTTTTTTCTTTAATAACATTTAGTCCACCTTCTGTAGTCATTTCTTCTGCTTTTTCTGGTACTAAACAACAAAGTTCAGGTTTTATTTGAGAAACAAAATTAATCATTTCATCATTTATTGCTATTTCTATGTTCATCTTTGTTTGTACAATTTGAGTAAGCAATATAATATCACGCTCAGTAATATGTCGACGATCTTGACGTAAATGCACAGTGATTCCATTTGCACCAGCTTGTTCAGCAAGAAATGCAGCATAAACTGGATCGGGATATTTTGTTTTTCTTGCATTACGTATTGTTGCAACATGATCAATATTAACAGCTAATAATAAATCTGACATATAATTCCTATTGTTTTATTAAAAATTTTGCTGAAAAGTTATGGAGTTATAATATTGTAAAAAAAGATACAATGAAAATAATACAGGAGATCAATAGATTAACTTTTAACAATCATCAAAATCTAAAGTTAAAATTTTGAAAAAATTTACTAAAAATAAAAAAATTAATAAAAAATAATTTTAATGAATATTAAATATAACACAATCATTTTACTCTAAAAAGCATTCTATTTGCTATAAATAATATTCTTCACTATATATAAAAATACATTTTCCTTATTATATAAAATATTGCATGAAAAAATTTGGTTTATGAGTATATCTTTATATATCAAAAAATAATAAAATAACTATTTATACAATTTTAAAAAACAGATTGAAAATAAAAATAAATTTTTATAGTAAACCTAAACATTTTATAAAAAAATAAAACAAATCTATATCTGCCTACTAACTTTCACAAAAAGCACAAGATAAATTTTAGTAGAAAAAATTTTTTCCATACTTATTCTAGCTGCAATTCCAATTTGTTTAATTTTGTTGCCTTTATAACCAATCACTATTTTTTTTTGACTATTTTTTTTAACAAAAATGACTCCATTAATATTATAACCCCCTCTTTTATTAACGAGAAATTGATCAATTTCAATTTCAACAGAATAAGGTAGTTCATCACCTAAAAAACGCATAATTTTTTCACGAATAATTTCAGAAGCCATAAAACTTTTTGAGCAATTAGTAATATAATTTTTGTTGAAATAATGTGAAGCTACTGGAATATGCTGAGATACAATATTGCTTATAATATTTATGCCTACACCATTTTTTGCACTAGTTGGTACAATATCTAAAAAATTCATTTGCTTGCTTAAGAATTTAATGTGAGGCAATAATTTTTCTTTATTTTCTAAATTATCAATTTTGTTAATTACTAACAGTACAGTAGAATTAAAATTAACTAAATCATTAATTATAGCTATTTCATTTTTTGTCCAATATATTCCTTCAACCACAAAAATAATTAATTTTATCTCCGATATTAAATTAATCGATATTTTATTCATTAAGCGATTTAAATTATTTTTTTTTTATATCCACTCCTGGAGTATCAATATAAATAGATTGATAATTGTCTTTTGTTTTGATTCCAATAATACGATCACGGGTTGTTTGGGGTTTATTAGAAGTAATAGAAATTTTTTTTCCTAATAATTTATTTAATAATGTTGATTTTCCTACATTTGTACGACCTATAATCCCTACAAATCCACAATGATTTTTTTTTTGTATATTCATTTTTTTTATTTTATCCTAACTCCAATATTTTTAAAGCTTGCTCTGCTGCTGCTTGTTCTGCTTTTCGACGACTAGACCCGATACCTGCTACAGGTCTATTTATTTTACAAACCTGACAGTGAATTGTAAATTCTTGTTCGTGCGCTTCACCACGAATTTGAACAACAAAATAACTTGGTAAAGGCAAATGACGTCCCTGCAAATATTCTTGCAACCGTGTTTTATAGTCTTTTTGCTTATCGCCAGGGTTAATTGTTGATAACCTACTATTATACCATTCTAAAATAATCTTTTCAGTTTTTTGAATATTACTATCTAAAAAAATACTGCCAATTAAAGCTTCAATAGTATCGGCTAAAATTGATTCTCTATGAGAGCCACCACTTTTAAATTCACCAGGACCTAAACATAAATATTTTCCTAAATGGAATTCTCGTGCAAGCTCAGTTAATGTATTACCTCTCACTAATGTTGCTCTCATGCGACTCATATCACCTTCATCTACTTTAGGAAAACGATGATAAAGATTATTAGCAATAACAAGACTTAAGATTGAATCACCTAAAAACTCTAATCTTTCGTTATGATTACTACTTGCACTGCGATGAGTTAATGCTTGTTTTAATAATTTTATTTCTTTAAAAAAATATCCAAGTTTATATTGTAACTCTTTAATTTCTTGTGTATTCGACCATTTAATCAAAAAAGAATTCATGTACTACCAATTTTGTTTTATTATAATAAATGACATAAAATACAGACTACAAATTCATTAAATTAAGTTTTATAAAAAATAATATTTTGCAATTTTTTATGTATATAATTTTTTGAATCATAATTTTTAATCATCATAGTAATATATTTTATATTTATTCTTGTATTAATCAATTTAACATGAATGATTAGTTTTATTCTGTTTGTTTATTTTTATTATTTAATTATACCAATGCGATTTAAACGTAACCCAGTAGGCCATTTATTTTCATGTTTATCAAAACTCAACCAAATAAAAAAAGCACGTCCAACAAAATTTTCCTCTGGTACAAAACCCCACATACGGCTATCTGCACTATTATCACGATTATCTCCCATCATAAAATAATGTTGAGGTGGAACAATCCATTGATTATCAGGTAATCCAAATTGTCTATAATTAGGATTAACATATATTTGTGGAATAAACAGTAATTCATAATTAATGCTATCTATTATTTCTCTTCTTTTAAATTGGCGTAATGCATTCTGTGGAACTGATTCGATTACTGGAATTTGATAACTTCCCACTTGAGTAGATATCGTCGAATTATCAATATTAAAAAATAAAGCCCATTCACTTTTTTCAAATGAAGAATAAATAATTGGTATTTTTTTTGTACAACTTAAAGTTAAACAATTAGGATATATGGTCAACTCTTTTTTTATAGGATCATAAATAATTTTATCACCAGGCAAACCAATAACACGTTTAATAAAATTCATACTAGGATCTTTAGGGTATTTAAAAACAGCAATATCACCACGTTTAGGTTTACCAACTTTAAATAATGTTGTTTGTGTTACAGGATCTTTTAATCCATACGAAAATTTTTCTGTTAAAATAAAATCACCGACTAATAAAGTAGGCATCATCGATCCTGATGGAATTTGAAAGGGTTCATAAATAAATGTTCGAATGATTAATACAGTAAATAATATTGGAAAAAAAGATGAAAAACTATTAACCCATGATATTTTATTATTTGTTATTAAAGAACTTTTTTCTGCTGCTTTTTCAGATGTATTTATTTTCCTGATTTTTTTTTCTGTATAAAATTTTACTAATTTAAAACGATCAATAATCCAAATAATACCTGTAATTAAAGTTGCAAATGTTAATATTAAAGAAAAAGTATTAGCCATTAAAGTTCTCCTTTTTTATACCTTTACCTGATTAAATCAGTAGTTATTTTTTTTTACTTACATTTAAAATAGCAAGAAAAACTTCTTTTGGTAACTCAATATTACCTACTTTTTTCATCCTTTTTTTTCCAATTTTTTGTTTTTCTAATAGTTTTTTTTTACGACTAACATCACCACCAGAACATTTAGATAATACATTTTTACGTAATGGTTTTACTGTTGAACGTGTTATAACATGTCTACCAATTGCAGCTTGAATAATAACATCAAATTGTTGACGTGGAATTAAATCTTTTATTTTATTGACTAATTGACGAGCACAATAATCAGCATTTATACGGTGAACGATTAATGTTAAATCATCAATTTTTTCATTATTAATTAATATGTCTACACTTACCATGTTAGCCACTTGAAAACGTTTAAAATTATAATCTAATGAAGCATATCCACGCGAAATAGATTTTAATCGATCAAAAAAATCTAAAATAATTTCACTCATAGGAATTTCATAAGTTAATTTCACCTGATTACTATAATAAAACATATTAATTTGAACGCCTCTTTTTTCTATGCATAACTTTATCACATTACCGAGATATTCTTTGGGAATTAATATATTACATAAAGCAATGGGTTCACGTAATTCGTATATATGATTTGATAACGGCAATTTAGCAGGATTATCAATATAAATTATTTTTTTGTTTTTTAACTCAACTTCATAAAGTACTGTAGGAACAGTTGTAATAAGATGTAAATTATATTCTCTTTCTAAACGTTCTTTAATAATTTCCATATGTAATAAACCTAAAAAACCACATCGAAATCCATATCCTAATGTTGTTGAAGTTTCAGGTTCATAAAATAAAGAAGAATCATTTAAACTTAATTTAGCTAAAGCATCACGAAACGATTCATAAGAATCAGAGTTTATTGTAAACAATCCTGCATAAACTTGTGGTTTTACTCTTTTAAATCCAGGTAAAGGTTGTTCTGCTATATCAAAAGCACCTGTTAATGTATCGCCAACACCTGGACCATGAATATTTTTAATAGAATAACTTAACCAACCTACTTCACCACAGTATAACTTTTGACAATCTATTCTTTTTGGTGTAAACACACCTAGTCGATTAATATAATGGCATTGATTAGAACTCATAATTTTAATTTTATCACCTTTAGTAATCATTCCATTTTTAATACGCACTAGAGAAACAACCCCTAAGTAATTATCAAACCAAGAATCAATAATTAATGCTTGCAAAGGTTTTTTTAAATCACCATCAGGTGCTGGTATTTTCTTTATAAGACATTGAATAACATCTTCTATTCCTATCCCTGTTTTTGCTGAACAACGAACTGCTTTATTAGCGTTAATACCAATAATATTTTCTATTTCTTTGGCTACACGATCTGGTTCCGCAATAGATAAATCTATTTTATTAAGAACAGGGATAACTTCTAAATTCATTTCGATTGCAGTATAACAATTAGCTAAAGTTTGTGCTTCTACTCCTTGACTAGCATCAACAACAAGTAGTGCTCCTTCACAAGCAGCTAATGAACGAGATACTTCGTAAGAAAAGTCTACATGACCAGGTGTATCAATAAAATTTAGTTTATAAATTTTACCATCAGTGTTCTTGTAATTAAGGGTAACACTTTGAGCTTTTATTGTAATACCTCTTTCACGTTCTAAATCCATAGAATCTAATACTTGTGTTTCCATTTCACGTTCAGATAAACCACCGCAAATTTGAATAATACGATCTGATAAAGTTGATTTACCATGATCAATATGAGCGATTATAGAAAAATTTCTTATATGTTTAATGTTCAATTTTATATTTTCATTTTAAATTTTTGATAAAATTATTTTTATATTATATTTGAATTTTTATATTTTATATAATAAATTTATTAAATCTGTATTGAAAAAAATAATTTTATTTATACTATTTTTTATATACAAAATTTATTTATCTTTTTTAAAAAAAGTAATAATAATACTTTAGAAATATTTTTTAGATAAAATTTTTGTATACTAAAAAATCCATAATATTTTTTAATATAAAAATCTTTATACTATTTTAATTTTAAAAAAATAATATATTAATCGTCATTTTAAAAAAACAAAATAATTATATTTTAATAGTGATTTCTCATTTTAATAGTAATCCTTCATTAATGGGATTAAGAGACATTTCTATGTAAAAATATATTTTAATTAAAATCGTAAACATGAAATATTTGTCTTAGTTATTAACTTATTAATATTTATAAACTTTTACTAAAATATATTTATTAACAAATAAAAAACAAAAAATTAATTGTTTATTACAATATATTTTATATAAAAACTTTTTCAGACATAAATCTATATACTTTAGATTTTTTAAGAAAAAAAATTAATATTCAATAATATATTTTTTCTAGATATAGATATTTTTTATGTAAATTAATGAATAATAAAAAACATCAAAAAAATTACTTTAAAAAATATCAATTTTTTTATAAAATAAACAGAGATAACTATTAAAAATCAAATATCAATTTTGTCTTATAAAATTAATAAGACAAAAAAACTTTTAATATTAAAAGAAACATATTTTTACTCTAATACACATTAAATGTTAATAATAACAAAACAAATCTACTTTTATCTACAAAAATTATTAATTATAATACAGATTTTTAGATAAAATATTTTATATATTTATATTTTTAATAATAAAAGAAATCTATAATTTTAAGGCTAAAAATATTTTTAAAAAAACAGATTTATTAAATCTTTGTAAAACAATTCTATTAAAAATAATGTTTAATAAAAATCAAAAAATATTTTTATAAATTTATTATAAATAAAATGATTTTGTTTTTTTAAACTTCTAAAATATGCATTTCAAAATTACCAAATAAAAAACTTCATATGCTGTATATAATACTAATAAATAAATTAATAATTTAAAGATTTTTAATCTTATTATATTGATCTAATAAAATACAATTTATATTTATAAAATATTATACATTCATTATAACAAAATATATTTTTTTAAAAATATAGAAAAAATTCTATAAAACACACTCCATGTATATTGATTTAATTTTAATAAAAAATTAAAACTATTTTTTTTGATATACTTTTTTCTTTATGCATATTTATAACTTATAAAAATAATAAAAAATATTTTTGAATAATAATTTTATTTAACGGAATTAAATGAAAAAATAACAATCATGTTTACACAAATTATAGGAGCCATTATGTGCCATATACCAACATGGGGTGATATCATTAATCAAGAAAAAAAAGAAGATTATTTTTGTAATATTCTAAAAAATCTTACCATAGCAAGACGACAAGGAAAAATAATTTACCCTCCAAATAAAGATATTTTTAATGCTTTTAATTATACTGCACTAAACAAAATAAGAGTTGTTATTTTAGGACAGGATCCTTATCATGGACCCAATCAAGCTCATGGATTTGCTTTTTCCGTTCCTAAAAATGTTCCAATACCACCTTCTTTATCTAACATATACAAAGAATTAAAAAAAGATATTCCAAGTTTTAAATACCCAAATCATGGATGCTTAATTAATTGGGCAAAACAAGGAGTATTATTACTAAATACAGTTTTAACTGTTGAATCAGGTAAAGCACATTCACATGTTCATCTGGGTTGGGAAACATTTACCAATAAAGTAATTATGGCAATTAATAAATACTGCTTCGGTGTAATTTTTCTATTATGGGGTGCTCATGCACAAAAAAAAAGTCAGTTAATCAATACTAAAAAACATTTTTTGCTTAAAACATCTCATCCTTCACCGCTATCTGCTTGTAAAGGGTTTTTTGGTTGTAAACATTTTTCTAAAACTAACAAAATTTTAACAAAAAAAGGCTTTCCAAATATTGATTGGACATTATTATAATGTATAAACTTAAATGCCACACACCCATAAAAATTTGGGTGGGGCATCTTTTATCTGATACGTTTTTATTTTATTTATTTTGAAACAATAACCATAGCAGGACGTAATAAACGTCCATTTAATGTATATCCTTTTTGCATAACATCAATTACTTGATTAGGTTCATGTTTTTCAGAATGAATAACTGTCATTGCCTGATGTACTTCTGGATTAAAAGGAACATTATTTTCGACTACTACAGCAACACCATACTTATTAATAGTATTTAAAAATGATTTTAATGTTAATTCAAGACCTTCAAGCATTTTTATAGATGCAGAATTTTTTCTATCAACAGCTTCAATTGCTCTTTCTAAATTATCAATCACAGGTAATAATTCATGAGCAAAATTTTCTAAAGCAAACTTGTGTGCTTTTTCAATATCTTGTTCAGTGCGTCGACGAATATTTTCCACTTCTGCTTTGGATCTTAATAAAACTTCACGTTCACGTTTTTGTAATTCCAATAATTGTTCTTCTAATGCATTAATACGCGAATCAATCAACACTTCTTCCATAGATTTTATTGGTTCTTCTTTATCAAGAATATTTTCTTTTCTGTCATTTTGTTCTATTGTTTTAAATTCTGTTTCTTGAGAAGTTTCTTCATTTTCAATTTTTTGATCTTCACTACTCATTAGTATCTCCATATTTATTTAGCAATAATCTAGATTATTAGATTATTATGGGGATAAAACTTTTGTATTCAAGAGAAAAGAAAATCAACTTACAAGAAGTAAAACATGTTAAATAAAACAAAAAAAAAGAAAAGATTATTTAAATATATTGGCATCATAGGGTATCCAAGATATTCTGAAGCATTAATAACACATGAACAATTATATCATTGGTTAAAAGCAAAAAAATATAAAGTTCTAATTGAAAATAAAATTGCACAAAACCTTAAGCTTCAAAAAGCCATTACAGGTACTTTAGAAGAAATAGGTAAAAAAGCAGATTTGATTATTGTTGTTGGTGGTGATGGTAATATGTTAGGTGCTGCACGTATTTTATCGTATTATGCAAATAAAGTTATTGGTATTAATCGCGGTAATCTCGGTTTTTTAGCTGATTTAGGGCCTGAAAATGCTAAAGAACAACTTATAGAAGTATTGAAAGGTAATTTTTATGAAGAAAAACGTTTTTTATTAGAAACACATGTTATTAAGAAAAAAAAGAAAAAATCTATAATGAGCAATGCAATTAACGAAGTAATCTTGCATCCTGGAAAAGTTGCACATATGATTGAATTTGATGTTTATATTGATGATCGCTTTGCTTTCTCTCAACGTTCAGACGGATTAATTATTACTACCCCCACGGGATCAACTGCTTACTCTCTTTCAGCTGGTGGCCCGATATTAACTCCTAATCTTGATGCGATTGCTTTAGTACCTATGTTTCCTCATACACTTTCATCACGACCACTAGTTATTAGCAGCAACAGTATTATTAAATTAAAATTCAAAAAAAAGAATATTAATTATAAAATGAGTTGTGATAGTCAAATTATTTTACCTATAAAAAATGATAATGATGAAGTTTTAATTAAAAAAAGCAAAAAAAGACTTCACTTAATTCATCCTAAAAATTATGATTATTTTAATGTGTTAAGTTCTAAACTAGGTTGGTCAAAAAAATATTTTTTTAATTAAATCATTTATTAAAATATTGATTATTTAAAATTTTTAATAAAAAAATTAAAAACTGAAATCTAAAATTTATTTTTTATTTATACAAAATTGTATTTAATAAAATCATTAGATAGTATATTTATATGATATCTTACATAACAGTTATAATTCATCTTACATTACTATTTAAATACAAATAATAATAATACTTAGATTATTATATTAACAAAAAAACTATTGATCATCGGTTAATATGCATCATTTTAATAAAAAATTGTGAAATAGATAAAAATATTTATATACATGTACTCTTAACAGTCAAAATAGTTATTTTTTAAATATAAAAAATATATATTTACTATATAAAAATATCTTATGATAAAAAGTATTATAATTTTTTTTTGCTTTTATAGAAGTAGCATATTATTTATGACAACAATAAATAAAATATTTTTAATATATTAAATTTAATTATGATAGAATATAATTCCTATCAAAATAATATATCTCTTTATGCATTATAAAATATTCATTCAGATCTTTATAATTTTCACTGTTATTTCAATAACAGGCTGCTCTATTATTAAAAACTTTGTGTATCATCCTGATATTAATCAAGGTAATTATTTTACTATAAAAGATATTTCAACAATAAAATTAGGAATGAACAAGGAACAAATAACCTATATATTAGGAACACCAATGCTAAAAGAACCATTTGGAGTACAAAAATGGTATTATATTTTTTATAAAAAAGTTAGTCATCAAAAAACACAACAAAAAACATTAATACTTACCTTTAATGAAAAAGCTATTTTAATTAAGATTGATCAAAAAATAATTGAATACTAAAAACGCTTTTTACCATAAATTCAAAAAAATGATTAGAAATATAAACAGTTAGATTTAAATCTTTTTAATTATAACATTTATTTAATAATTATTCTTCATATACTAATTTTTTTTATTTTTTTTGTAATTGAATCTATCTATAATACAATTAAATAAATTATATTTTTTTTTATAATTTATAGCATTAATACTAATATGTAATACGATGAAATAGGTAAATGTTTTTATGATATTAAAATTTTTAATTTTAAAAATCATTACTTAAAAAATTATAAACCAGAAAAATTTTAATATTTGTTGTACAAATTATTATAAACTTCATCAGCACGTTTAGAAAAAGCTATAAAAATTTTTTCGGCAAATTCATTTAAAACTTGTTCAAAAAATATTTCTAAAAATTGATTAGCAAATTCCAGTTCTATATAAAATTCAATTTCACAAGAATCTTTGTTCAAAGATCTAAATAACCAATGACCTATTAATTGATGCAATGGACCTCGTATTAATTTCATATGAATAGTTTTATATTCTTGAAATGTATTATGAGTTACAAAAGTCTTAGAGAGATTGTATTGAGAAATATCAATAGCTGCTATCATTTCATTTTTATGATAAGTCAATATTTGACTATGTGTACAATGAGGTAAAAATAATGAATATGAATTTACATCATTTACTAAATTAAAAATTTTTTTTGCACTATAAGACATAAAAAAAGAACGAGTAAATTTTGACATTAATATTATTACCCAATTACAAAAATTCTTTATTAAATATAAATTTAATATACAAAAAATTCAATAAAAATTTTAATTTTTCCGTGCTATTCATTAACACATATATTATAATTATTAATTATGATAAGTAGAAAACAACACAAAAGTAATAATAAAATCATAATTATTAATAAAAAAGCAAAATATGAATATTTTATTCATGAAGTATTTGAAGCTGGTTTAAAACTGTTTGGATGGGAAGTTAAAGCATTACGTGCTGGAAATGTCAATATTAGCAATAGTTATATATTAATAAAAGATAAAGAAGCTTATCTCGTAGGTCTAATGATTACTCCATTACGAATGGCTTCTTTTAATATAATTTATGATTCTAAAAGAACACGTAAATTACTATTAAACCAAAATGAAATTGATTTAATATTTGGAAAAATTAATCAATCAGGTCATACTGTAATAGCATTATCTCTTTATTGGAAAAACGCTTGGTGCAAAATAAAAATTGCTTTAGCTAAAGGTAAAAATAAACATGACAAACGTTCTGACATGAAAAAACAAGAGTGGATGATACAAAAAAATAAAATTATGAAAAATAAATACGGATAAATAACAAAACTTTCAAAAATACTGTATAATAAATTTTTAAAAATAGGGGCTGATTAAGGATTCGACGAAATTAATGAAACCCGGAAGGGCATGCCGAGGGGCGGTGGGCCTCGTAAAAAGCCGTAAAAAATAGTCGCAAACGACAATCAATATACACTGGCAGCTTAATAACCTGTTTCAGGGTCTTCTTTAACCCTAGCCTCTTCTCTTAGGACGGGGATGTAAGAAGTTAAATTTGAAAAAGAGATCGCGGGATCACCTAAAGTCTGAGGACCCTGCTAAATATAATAAGACTAATCTAATTAATAAGTGTGTCTATTCAGAATTAATTAGTAAATAAAAAAATAGACTAAGCATGTAGAACTTAGGATGTAAAAATTTCGGACGCGGGTTCAAATCCCGCCAGCTCCACCAATTTTTTTTCTCTAAAGTATTTATTAATAATGTTACTGTATTTTTTAAAAAAATTACTAATACAAACATTCAAAAATTAAGATAATATATATCATTATCTTAATTTTTGAATGAATTAATCTTAATAAAAAATATATATCATAATAATATAATTAATGCCATCATCTGCTTTTATTAAAATAAATAAAAGCAGATGATTCATTTAATAAAAAATAATTTTTATATAAAGATACTATTTCATAGTATCACCAATATTCTTTATTTTTTACAAAAATACTTATCTGCTTTTATAAAATGTTTTTATAAAAAAATAAAGTGTACAAATTTTAAAAAAATCTTCTCAAATATTTTTTATCCACAAAAAAGAAGCCTGTCACTTTTTACTTATAGTGACAGGCTTCAAAAAATCCATTTTTATTTAATTTTACAAATCTTAAAGAGCAGTTACATTCGCTGCAGCTGGACCTTTAGAGCCATCTTCAATTGTAAATTCTACATTTTGTCCCTCAGCAAGGGTTTTGAATCCATTTCCTTGAATGGCAGAAAAGTGAACGAATACATCTTTGCTACCATCAGAAGGAGTGATGAAACCAAAGCCTTTAGATTCATTAAACCACTTTACTTGACCTTTCATTTTGTCAGACATGTGCCTTTTCCTATTATAACAAATAAACATTTTCCGCTTTTAGCTGGTTATAAATAAGCCTATATTAATAATATCTAATATAAAAATACTTTAATTAAAATCACAACAAAAATATCAAAAATATAATTTTTTGTAAAATATAAATTAAAATATTTATCATTAAATATATTGTTTATTAGACTTCTTTTTATTAACGCACGAATAGTATATAATATCAATAGTTTTGTACTCTTGTTTTAAATTTTTTTCTGAAAAACTTCTTTCTGATTAAAAAAAAGTGTTTAAATAAAAACTATTTAAATATTTATCATAATAATTGTCTAATTTAGAAAAATTATCTAAAAAAATATTTGATTTAATATCTATGTATGTAAATTAAATATTTTATACATAAATTTGATATAATCCTAAAAACATGAAAACAAAAATTAAAAAATTATAGTTTTTATAAAAAAATAAAAATGTCATTGATACTATATAAAATTTTTATAGAAAATAAAAAATAATTTTACCATATTATTGGTAATAATAAATTATAAATCTTATAAAATCATCATAATTCAATCAAAAATTAATCTTTGTAAAAATATTTTCAGATACAATATCATTGAAGATATCAAAAAAACATACTTTTTTATTGACAATAGATTATGATATATTTACAATTATTTTAACTTTATAATATTACTAATTGAATTCCTCCATAGTTCAGTCGGTAGAACAGCGGACTGTTAATCCGCGTGTCACTGGTTCGAATCCAGTTGGAGGAGCCAAAGATGTTTTTATTTTTTTTATGTGCTTATTTAGATATTACATTAACATAAAAAAAACTTTATCAGATAAAAAACACATAACTGTATAATCTAATCAGAAAATATAAGTCACAATTCTTTTCTTGCAATTCTCAATCTTCATATTTAATAATCCATAGTATTTAAAAGTACTTTTCCTAAAAAAATAAAATATTTAATCTTTAAAATTCTATATATCGTTTTTATATTATAATTTAATCTTTAAATTAATAATATTTTTACTATCAAAATGACGGAGGGAGAGAGATTCGAACTCTCGGATGGATTTACCCATCGGTGGTTTTCAAGACCACTGCCTTAAACCGCTCGGCCACCCCTCCATAAAATATATATTTTAAATATTTGAAAATATTCTGCAAATATTTATATAATCTCAGTATATATTATTAATATAATATACTTGAATAAAAAATAAAATTTTGTAAAATATTATTTTATTACATAGAGAAAAACATTTTATGTTTATATTTGAGAATCGTATAATTGAAACTGATCATCATGGTTATCTTAAAAATAGTCAAGAATGGAAAAAATCCATGGTATATTTGTTAGCTAAACATGAAAATATTATTTTAACAGAAAAACATTGGAAAATTATTTTATTTATTCGTAAATTTTATTTAAAATTTAATACATCACCAAGTATGAGAATGTTAACAAAAGCAGTTAGCAAACAATACGGTGAAGCTGTAGGTAATAGCTGCTATCTTTACAATCTTTTTCCAATGGGACCAGCTAAACAAGCAACAAAACTTGCAGGTTTACCTAAACCTATAAAATGTATTTAAAATATAAAAAGTAATCTTTTAACTCAAATTTCATTAATTTTAAAATTAATAACATACTGCTATTACTGATTAAAAATTAGCAATCATTGCAAAACGGATTTTTTAAAAAAAATCTATTTTGCAATTTCCTATATTTCAAATATAAGTAATTATTATAAATACCTCATAATTTTATTCAAATAATCATACGTTATCTAGAAAATATAAACTCCTTGAAATTTATATTTTGACCCATATAATAAATATATTAAAAAATAATAATTTTTAAGAAAAAGTATCTACTATGATGAACAATAGCAAATTTAGTATTGGACAAAAAATTAGACATCAACTTTTGGGATATCTTGGTGTCATAGTAGATATCGATGCAGAATATTGTCTAGATAAATTCACAAATAAAGATATTAAACATCACACGACTTTATTAGCAGCTCCATGGTATCATGTAATTATGGAAGATAATAATGGTGAACATATTCATACTTATTTAGCTGAAGCTCAAATTACATATGAGAACTCTGATGAAAACCAAGACGACTCATCTTTAGACGAGTTGTCTAACTATATTAAAATTCAGCTACAAGATCCACAATTACGTCATTAATTTTTTAATCACATTATTTAAAAAATATAAATTTTTTAAAAAAAAGTTTAATTGCTCATCTATTATTTCTTTTTTAAAAAACAAACCCTATGAAAGGCATATTAAACATTATTATTCTGTATTATTCTGTTTAAAATTACACTTATAAAAATCTATATCAATGACTAAAAAGCTTAATAGTATAAATCTAATAATAATCATATAATTTTTAAAAATTACTAAATTTTATAAAAACCATTTACTGGATTTTAAAAATAGATTTTTATACTTCAAGATATATTATATCGACAAAAATACAAATAATTTATTTTCTTTAAACAAAACAACATTGTATTCAATCTTTTATGCTATAAATACAAATTACTTATTTTTTAATAATTTTAAAATGAAAAATAAAAATATTTTTAATATTTTAAATAAAAAACTAATTTTAAAAATAGCATATAAAATATTTCAAATAACTTTACTAATTTTATACAAAAACTTGTTTATAAAAAATAGTTTTTATTGAAATTAAATATTGATAATATTTTTGTCTAAAACTTTTTTATTGTAATAGATATTTTTTAATTTTTATTTTTAATCTCTCTTAATTATTTATAATAATAGATTTTAATCTGATGTTGCTTAGGAAAATACTTAAAGTTTTAAAAATAAAAAAAATAACAATTACGAAAAAAACAGAGATAAAATTTCTGTTTTTTTATTTATCAAACTTTAATTTTTGAACTGTTAATTCTTTTTTTATTTCTAAATTTATTGCCAGTTTTTTACGCTCTTTTGTAATAATATCAGTGGGTGCGTGCTTAAGAAACATTTTATTAGCTAATTTATCTTTAATAATTAAAATTTCTTGTGTTATTTTTTTTATTTTTTTATCTAAACGGGATAATTCTTTATTTTTATCAACTAAATTATTTATTGAAATTAATATTTCAGTTCCATTCACTAATTTAGTTACAGAAAATGATTTTTCTTTTACTTTATCAACAAAATGTATAGAAGTATATTTTAAAACTCCTTGAATAACATCTAAATTTTCTTCAACTCTTTTTCTAATAACATTATTTTTAGAACTTAAAAAAACTTCTAATAACTGATTAGGAGAAATATTTATTTCTTTTCGAATATTACGTATAGATATAATTATTTTTTTTATATATTCAATATTATAAGATGCTTCTTCATCAATTTCTGAGGATTTAAAAATAGGAAAAGATTCCAACATAATAGAATTTGCATTAAAATCTTTTAGTAATTTAATTTTTTGCCAAATAATCTCTGTAATAAACGGAATAATAGGGTGAGCTAAACGTAATAAGCCTTCTAGTATTTCAAGCAATGTATAACGTGTAGCACGTCGAATTACTTCATTATTACTGTGATTTATTATAAATTTAGAAAATTCTAAATACCAATCACAAAATTGATGCCATATAAATTCATAAATAATATTCGCGGCAATATCAAAACGATAATTATCTAAAGCTTCACGATATGATTGAATCATTTTATTAAATATTGTTCTAATCCAACGATCAGGAAGAGAAAAAAACATTTTTTTGCTACTATATTTACCATAATCTTTGCCTTGAGCATTAATTAAGACATAACGACTGGCATTCCAAAGTTTATTGCAAAAATTACGATATCCAATAAGTCGTTTTATATTCCAATTAATATCTCTTCCAGTTGAAGCTAAGGAAGCTAATGTAAAACGCAATGCATCTGTACCATGTGCCTCAATTCCTTGAGGATATTCTTTTCTGGTACGATTAATGATTTTTTTAGCTAACTTTGGTTGTAGCATATTTGCAGTACGTTTTAAAAGTAACTTCTCTAAAGAAATTCCATCAATTAAATCTAAAGGATCAATAACATTCCCTTTAGATTTTGACATTTTTTGTCCCTCTTCATCACGTATAAGACCTGTTATATAAACTATTTTAAAAGGAATTTGTCCTCGACCATTTTCATCCTTAATAAAATACATAGTTAACATAATCATACGAGCTATCCAAAAAAAAATAATGTCAAAACCAGTCACTAATACATCAGTAGGATGAAAAATTTTTAACATATCACTCTTTTCTGGCCAACCTAATGTTGAAAAGCTCCAAAGAGCAGATGAAAACCAGGTATCTAATACATCTTCATCTTGATGTAAAATAACATCATCAGCAAGTTTATTTTCTAAACGAACTGTTTCTTCATTATATCCAACATATACTTTATTATTATTATCATACCAAGCTGGTATCCTATGTCCCCACCATAATTGCCGTGAAATACACCAATCTTTAACATTTTTCATCCAAGCAAAATACATATTTTCGTATTGTTGAGGTATAAATTTAATACGTCTGTCTTTCACAGCAATAATAGCTTCTTCTGCTAATGGACGAGTGCGAACATACCATTGATTAGTTAACATGGGCTCAATAACTACATTGCCACGTTCACTATAAGGAAGATGTACTTTTTGAGGTTCTATTAAAACTAATAATCCTAACTTTTCTAATTCATTAATAATTGCTTTTCTAGCAACAAATCGTTCCATTCCACGATAAGCAACAGGAATAAAGGCTGAATAAACATTGCTATAATTACCTGTACTATCAAATATTTCTGCTTTTTCACGAATATGTGCATTGATATCAAAAATATTAATCATTGGTAATTGATGACGTTGTCCAACTTCATATTCATAAAAATCATGTGCTGGTGATATTTTTGCACATTCACCTTTTTTTATATTAATATATTTATCGCCAATAATAGGGATGCGACGATTAACCAAAGGTAACAAAATTTTTTTTCCAATTAAATCATTATAAATTGGATGTGATGGATTAACAACAACCCC
>CP132902.1:0-21136 GCA_031446145.1 Arsenophonus sp.
CTGAATGCTTTTCACGGGGTAGCTGAATGCTTTTCACGGGGTAGCTGAATGCTTTTCACGGGGTAGCTGAATGCTTTTCACGGGGTAGCTGAATGCTTTTCACGGGGTAGCTGAATGCTTTTCAAAAAAAAAAAAACAAAAAAAAAAGAAACAAAATACATAAATAAATCATAAAGATACATTATTTTACAAAAAAATATTTCATTAAAAATAATCTTAATTTTTATCACCCCCCTTAAGTTTAAATAAGTTTAAATAAGTTTAAATAAGTTTATAAACAAAAAAATACCTGTGGATAACTATTTTTATTTTTAAAAATATAATCAAATAATTTTATATTTGAGAGAGAGAGTATGCTGAACATAAAAAATTACAATTCATACATAAAAATAAACGATCTAAAAAAAACAATATTGTTGCTAATAATAACTACTTAGTAAAATCTTATTTTGTTAGATAATTTTTACAAAAACAGAATAGTAAAAACACAAATATTTTTATTACACAGAAATTTGTGCTCATAAAAAAATCATTAATAATTTTGCAAAACGCAAATTATTAAGAAATGAATTAAATATTATTTTTTCAAAGATAAAAATCAAAAAAAATAAAGAATTTTCAAAATTGCTTCATCATTGAAAATAATAGTTAAATATATACTAATTTTTAACTAAAAAAAAATCTTATCAAAGAAATATTGTAATTTTAAAAATTATGCGTTAAAATTTTAACTAAATTAAGTTTTTTTTATATAAAATAAAATGTATTTAATTATAAAAAACTTTAATTTTAAAAATTAATAAGTATGCATATTTGCAAAAAAATACTGACAAAAGATTACTAAAAAAAGAAAAATTTTATTTTAAAAATTACTTGATTTTTAAAATAAGCCAATGATATAAAACAATATTTATTTTAAGTTATTATTTATCTTAATAAATTTATCAATCAAATATATAAGAAAATTTATTATTTTTTAATTGATGTATTAAAAGAAACATATAAAAAGATATAGAAAATTATTATTTACTATGCAATTACATTAAAAAATATTGATTATATTAAAAATTTAACAAATCATAGCACTAATATCAAATTAAAAAAAATAAAAAAAACAATACTGATAATTTAAAAAAACTAATGAAAAAACATAAAAATAATCTTTTATATTATTAATATAAGTATCAAATTGTATATAAAATTCAATCATAAAAAGGAAAATAATATGAATGAAATAACAAAACAATTAACAAAAGAAGCAGAATATAAAATTATATCAAAACATTTAAGCAGCATAACAACATTAAGAAAATTTGCTCTAACAAAAAACTTTGATTGGCTTCAAGAAGTTAAAGATAAACTTGAAGCAATAATTGAAGAAAACAAAGATGCTTATGAAAAAGCAAAAAAAGAAGCTGAAAAAAAAGAAAAAAAACGTCTTGATTTAATCAAATTAATTGAAGACAATGGTTTTAACCTTCATTCTTTACTAGAACCTGTTATCACTAAAACAATCAACAAAAAGAAAAAAAACAATGTCAATACACGTAAACCGAAGTATAAATTTTTAGATGAAAATGGTGATATTCAAACTTGGTCAGGAAATGGAAAACCACCAACAAGATTACAAAAATTATTAAATAATGGAAATTCACTTGATAAATTTTTAATAAAAAATTATTAATTTAAAAAATGTTATTTAATATAATTAATATAAATTTTTAAAAAAACAAGTTTAATTTTATTACGAAATTATATTATTTAATAATTCCATATTATCTTTTAATGTATTCAAAAATTTTAATAAATATTCAGAAAAAATAATTTATTTTTATAATTATTTATAATATAAAAATGAAAATATAATTATTTATAATATAAAAATAAAAAAAACATAAAACAAAACAAAAAAGTAAACATAAATATGTTTTTAAATAATTTTAAATAAAAAAATTACATGAATACAAGTAGATCTAATTTTTTAATAAACAAAAATTTTACACGTTTGATTATTTATTTTTTTTCTTAAAACAAAAATAAATTTAATTATTCAAAATTTTATTACCTAATAACACAAAAACAATCTATAATATTAAATTTTTATAAACAAAAAATATTCAGCAATTACTTTTGCGTAAATATATTATTGAATATAAAAATCTTATTTAAAGATAAGAAAATAAAAAATTAAAAAACATATTAAATGAAATATATTTAAATATTTTTAATATCAACACAAAAATTACAAAAATTTTCAAAAATATTTTGTAATTTTAAGTGAAATACTGTTAATAATGGCAGATAAAAAATGAAAAAGTTTATTGAAAAAATGATTTATATATCAAGATGGTTATTATTTCCCGTTTACATCGGTTTGTCATTTGGATTTATTTTACTTACTTTAAAATTTTTTCAACAAATAATATCAGTTATTCCAGAACTTTTTACCATTTCTGAATCAGGATTAATATTAATAGTTTTATCTTTAATTGACATTGCATTATTCGGTGGTCTTTTAGTTATGGTTATGTTTTCAGGTTATGAAAACTTTATTTTAAAAATGACAGTTGATGATACAAATCAAAAATTAAGTTGGATGGGAAAAATGGATGTTAATTCTATCAAAAATAAAGTTGCTTCATCTATTGTTGCTATATCCTCAGTGCATCTTTTGCGGCTTTTTATGGAAGCAGAAAAAGTCGATGACAACAAAATTATGTGGTGTGTTATTATTCATTTATCATTTGTAATTTCTGCATTTGGTATGACTTACATTGATCAAATGAGTAAAAATAACAAAAATTAAATTTTAAAAAAATATAACATATCTAAAATGCACAAAAAAAAATATTTGCTTTTTTATAATTTAAAACAACATATATATCAGTTATAATACAAAAATAATATTCTTATTTCATATAATATTACCAGTCTTTTTAATCAAAAAATCATATTTTAATGATTTAAAAAATAATAACATGACACACATTAACACAATTCATAGAGTTATTAACTAAATCGGTGGTTATGCCTGTGGAAAACAACAGATTATAATGACTGTAACGTTTGATAAATATAACTCTTCATAAATTGGTTGATATTTATACAAAATATTTTAAATAATCAAAATTCAAAATAATTGATTGTTATTATAGTATATGAAAAATAGTAGTTTCAAAATAGCGTATAGATTATATTTTTTTTCAAAAAACATCCATGAATTAAAATTCATGTATTATATTATTTATACTTATATGCATAAGTTAATTATCAAAATAGTTTCTTATAAAGATTTTTTTGATTAAATTTTTTATTTTTTTATTTTTGATCTTAAAAAAATAAAATATCTTATTCTGTGTTTTTTTAAAAAAATATAAAATATTATAAGTTGTTTACTTATTGATTTTTTTATGTTAAATAATAAATAAGAAAACTAAAATTATTCAATAATTTATATAACATTTATCATCATTAAAATATTTAGAATTCATTATATTAAAATCTAAAAAAATATAAATATTATTTATATACATTATAAAAAATATTTAATTAATTTTTTTTAAAAAAAAAGATCATATTTGTTTATGCAATAAAATATCTAAAAAAATGATTATATAAATAATTAATCTATAAAATATTTTTAAAGTTTATTTTAAAACACATTCGTATTTATTGATTTTAATGAATTAAAAGAAAATTTTTATGAAAATTACTACTATTTCTGACTTAAAAAAATGGAAACAAAAAAAACAAAAATTTGCTGCAATTACAGCTTATGATGCTACGTTTGCTAAACTATTTTATGAACAAGGTATTCACGTAATTTTAGTAGGTGATTCTTTAGGAATGACAATTCAAGGTCATAATTCTACATTACCAGTTACGATAAAAGATATGATTTATCATACATCTTGTGTAAGACGCGGTGCACCATCTTGCTTATTGTTGGCTGATCTTCCATTTATGAGTTATGCTACAGAAGCTGAAACATTTAATAATTCAGCTGCACTAATGCGGGTTGGTGCTAATATGATAAAACTTGAAGGTGGTGATTTATGGGTTATTAATACTGTAAAAGAATTAACACAAAGATCAATACCAGTATGTAGTCATCTTGGTTTAACACCACAATCTATTAATATTTTTGGTGGTTATAAAATTCAAGGACGAGATCAAATTTCATCAGAAAAATTATTAAATAGTGCACTATCATTAGAATCTGCCGGGTCACAATTATTAGTATTGGAATGTGTATCTGTCGATTTAGCAAAAAGTATTACTAATGCACTTACTATCCCAGTTATTGGAATTGGGGCCGGAAATGTAACAGATGGTCAAATTTTAGTAATGCAAGATGTATTAGGAGTTACAGGTGAGAATACACCTTCTTTTGCTAAGAATTTTTTGACTAAAGGTGCAAATATTCAAGATGCAATTCGTCACTATGTTGATGATGTAAAATCTTCTCAGTTTCCTTCTTCTGAACATACTTTTTACTAAGTCAAAATGGAATATCAAATAGGATGTTTATTGTAAAATCATTATTAGTATTACGCAAAAAAATAAAAAAATATCATCAACAACAGAAAACTATTGCTTTTATACCTACTATGGGGAATTTGCATAAAGGTCATATGGAACTAATAAATGTTGGAAGTTTACAAGCTGATATTGTTGTGGTAAGTATATTTATTAATCCTATTCAATTTGATAACAAAGAAGATCTAAAGCAATACCCAAGAACTATTTATGAAGATTGTGAACAATTAAAAAAACATAAAGTACATATCGTTTTTGTACCTAATGAATCTTCAATCTATCGTAATAAAATTGACAGACAAACAATAGTTGATGTACCTTACCACTCTTCTGTTTTAGAAGGTGAAACTCGTCCTGGGCATTTTCGTGGTGTCGCTACTATTATTTGCAAATTTTTTAATTTAATACAACCACATATAGCGTGTTTTGGTGAAAAAGATTTTCAACAGCTATTGCTTATTCGTCAGCTAGTTTCAGATATGAATTATGACATCAAAATTATTAGTGTACCTACAGTTCGTGATAATGACGGTTTAGCATTAAGTTCACGTAATAATCATTTAACATGTGAAGAACGTCAACGAGCAAGAAATATTTACAAAATTTTAAAAAAAATAAAAACACAACTACTACTTGGCAATCGTAGAATAACCAATTTGCTAAGAACAGCAGAAAAACAATTTTTAGAATCGGGGATACAACCAGATATATTAGCTATACGCGATGCATATACTTTGAAACCAATAAAGTTTAATAGCAAAAAAGCAGTTTTATTATTTTCTGGATGGTTAGGTAAAACCAGATTAATTGATAATATGCAAGTAAATCTTCTTGAAAAAAAAGATCATATTTTATAATTTTATTTTTTTAATAGAAGAAAACGAGGTTAGTATGATTACTTTTTATAAAAAAATATTTTACAATAATTAAAAGTTAATCATGAAAATTACTGTTCTAGGTTGTGGTGCATTAGGACAAATATGGCTTAATGCATTATTTAAAAAAAAACATGACGTTCAAGGATGGTTACGTGATTCAAAATCTTCATGTAACGTCAGTATTTGTTCTGCTAACAAAATATACAAGTTTCAATTACCTGCAAACAATATTACACATCTAAAAAATAGCAAATTATTGCTAGTTACATTGAAAGCATGGCAAATATCTGATGCGATACGTATATTGCTTCCTAAACTTAGATCTGATTGTTATATTTTATTACTTCATAATGGATTAGGTGTTAAAGAAGAATTACCTTATATAAGGCAACCATTATTAATCGGTACAACAACTCATGCTGCAACTTTACAAAACAAAAAAGTACATCACATTTATACTGGGAGTACCCATATTGGACCAGTGAATATAAAAGAAAAATCTAATACTATAATAAGTACAATATTAGATAACGCATTACCAAAAGTAATATGGCACGATGATATAATGATTTCTAGTTGGATAAAACTAGCAGCTAACTGCGTAATTAACCCACTAAGTGTACTTTATGAATGTTGTAATGGCAAATTAATCCAATACTCCAATCACATTGAACATATTTGTCGTGAAATCGCTATTGTAATGAATTTAAAAGGCTATCAAACTAACCACAAAAGTTTACAACTGTATGTAGAAAAAATTATTAACAATACTAAAAATAATATTTCTTCAATGCTTCAAGATATACGTGCTCAGCGTCGTACAGAAATTGATTATATTAATGGTTATGTAATCAGATGTGCAAAAAAATATAACATAGATTTAAAAGAAAATTGCCGACTGTTTCATATGATAAAAAATAAAGAAAATACTGCAAATCTAAAAAAAAATAACGGTTTTTTAAAAAATTAAGATTTTTGATACAACAATAAAAAATAAAAAACATGCTCTTCTAATTTTTTATGCAGACATTTCTTTTTTTTTATTTTTTTAAAAAATACTAATTTTGCTAATACATGTAATCAATAAAAATTTAAAATCATAAAAAAAAGAAAAAATATTAAATATTTTTTTATATTACTTTAATATATAAAAAATAAATTTTATTAATTATCAAAATTTTAATAAAACAATCAAACAGAAAAATAATATTTTATGATAATTCATTATTAAAACTTTAATAATGGTAAATTATGTCATTAATGAAATTTCAATTTATTTCTAAAATATTTTATCTATTATAAATAATTATATATAATTATTTTGTTGTTATTTTTAAATATTAATTCAATATTAATATGCATTGAATTTTAAAAAAAATAATTTTAATTTTCTATAAATAAAAATATAGATTTTGTATATCAAATAATATCGCATAATACCAATTATTTATAAATATTTTCTTTTTTATAAAAAACTATTCTTTTAATTTTTAAAAGTAATTTAAATATATAAGGATTTTCTATATTTTAACTATTTTCTTAAAATAACTATTTTAATAATAGAATTTAGTTATTTTTAATTAATAAATTATTTTTCGATTTTTAAAAAAATTATAAAAAATACATTTAATATGTAATATTGATATTAAAGTATTTTTTAAAAAATAATTATTAATAATTATCAATATATGTACAAATCAATATTTTGAAAGTATATATAGTATATTAAATATAACATTTTATTTTTTAATGATTACTTTATTTATATCATCTTTATTCTAATAAATAAAATATAAATAAAAATATAATTTATTTCTAAGATATACAATGATTTTACATATAAAAATATTCTATCAGAAAAATATTTTTGCAAATATATTACTTAGTATATATTTATTGTATTAATATTATTAAAGAAAATCTTTTAATTACTGTATTTAATTAATATTAATAATTTATTAAACTCTATAATAAATATGTATTTTTTTTAAAAAAGAAAAAAATAAAAATTTTAATGTCAAAAAAGATATTTTGATGGATATTAAAAATTATGAAAAAAATTTTAATAACTGGCTCAAATGGCTTAATCGGCCAAGAATTATGCAAAAAAATTAATAAATCTTACATTATAAAAAAATTTGACAACAAACTCCCTGTACAATCTTACTCATACGGTGATATTCTTGTTCCAGAAATATTACAAGAATCTATAAAAGATTGTGATGGTATAGTACATTTAGCAGCATTTTCTCGAGTTATTTTTGGAGAAAAAAACCCAAAACGTTGTTGGGAAACAAATGTAACTGGAACATATAATATACTTAATTTAGCATATCAATCAAAGAAAAAACCTTGGGTATTATATGCAAGCAGTCGAGAAGTTTATGGACAACAAAAAAAATTTCCAGTTAAAGAATCTGCTAGATTAAAACCATTAAATATTTACGCTAATTCAAAATTATTAGCAGAAAAATTAGTTGAAAAATATAAAAAAAAAGGATTACAAACAGCTATTTTGCGGTTTTCTAATGTATATGGAAGAATTAACGATCATCCTGATCGTGTTGTTCCAGCTTTTTGTTTATCTGCAGTTCATGGAACTCCTATTCATATAGAAGGTGAAAGTAATATTTTTGATTTTACGCATATTACTGATGTTGTAGAGGCAATATCAAAGGTTATAATATTTTTAGAAAAAAGAAAAAAAATACCAATTATGCATATTACATCTGGAATCCCTGTCTCTCTAAAAAATTTAGCAGAACTAATTAAAAAATATTCCATACATAAAACAAAAATTATTATTGACCCACCAAGATCTTTTGATGTTTCAAAATTTTATGGTGATAATAGCTTAATAAAAAAAGTTTTAGATTGGTCTCCTAAAATAGATCTACAAACAGGTATTAAATTATTAATAAAAGATTTTATGGACAAATCAAAAAGTAATAACAAAGATAATAAATAAAATGAAAATATTAAAAATAATTCATGGATATCCTCCTTATTACAATGCTGGTTCTGAAGTTTATAGTCAAATATTATGTCATGGTTTAGCTAAAAATCATGAAGTACATGTTCTTACTAGAGAAGAAAACATGTTTGCAAAAGATTTTTCTTGGAAAATAACACACGATATACATCAGCCTTCAATAAAATTACACAAAATTAATATACCACTTGAAAAATACCGATATCGTTATCAACATCAAGAATTGGATAAAGGAGTGGAATTATTAATTGAAAATATAAAACCTGAAATAGTACATATTGGACATCTTAATCACCTTTCTACTTCATTAGTTGAAATAATATCAAAAAAAAATATTCCTATGGTTTATACATTACATGATTATTGGTTAATGTGTCCACGTGGACAATTTATACAACGTAACCCTGTTTCTTATTTACCATTATGGCCACTTTGTAATGGGCAAGAAAACAAAAAATGTGCACAATATTGTTATTCTGGTTATTTTTCGGGAAACAAACATGAAAACAGTATCGATACTATTTATTGGACTAATTGGATAAAACGTCGTATGTACCAAATACGTCAAATCACAAAAAAAATACAATGTTTTATTTCTCCTTCTTTATATCTGTATCATCGATATATAAATGATTTTGGGTTACCAAAATATAAAATAATTTATTTAGATTATGGTTTTGATTTACATAGATTGAGTGGACGTAAACGTGTTAAAAAAGAACCATTTACTTTTGGATATATAGGAAGACATACTCCAGAAAAAGGAATCCAATTATTAATTCAAGCATTTTCTAGATTAAAAGAAAATTGTCAATTACGAATTTGGGGGAAACCAAGACCACAAAATACAGATGGATTACAAGTAATTGCTGATCAATTACCTATAGAAGTTAAATCACGTATTGAGTGGTATTCAGAATATAAGAATGAAAACATTATTCATGAAGTATTTAATCATGTGGATTGTATTGTTGTACCTTCAATATGGGTAGAAAATTCACCTTTAGTAATTCATGAAGCACTGCAAGCTAGAATCCCTGTAATTACTGCTAATATAGGAGGAATGGCTGAATATATTCATCATGAAATTAACGGATTATTATTTGAACATCGTAATGAAAAAAGTTTATCTGAACAAATGCAACGTTTAGCAAAAAATCCATTTTTAGCAAAAAAATTAGGTCTACGTGGGTACATACAATCTCCTGATGGTAATGTACCTAGTCAAAAAAATCATATTATAGAAATAGAAAAAATTTATAAATCACTAATTAAAAATTCAACTAAGGAATAAAAAAATGAAACCTGGTCCATGGCGTATTACTTTCGATACAAATCCTGATGATTGTAACTTAAAGTGCATCATGTGTGAAGACCATTCACCTTATAGTTCTACTCAAAAAAATAGAATTAAAGCAGGGCTACCTAAAAGAAGAATGGATATTAATTTAATTAAAAACATTTTAGATTATTCTAAAGACACACCATTAGAAGAAATTATCCCTTCAACTATGGGAGAACCATTAATTTATGAACATTTTGATGAAATTATCTCACTATGTCATAAATATCAAATAAAACTTAATTTAACCACTAATGGAACTTTTCCACGCAAAGGTGTTAAAAAATGGGCTGAATTACTTATTCCTATTACATCTGATATCAAAATATCTTGGAATGGAGCAACAAAAAATGTACAAGAAAAAATTATGATAGGAACTAAATGGCAAAAAGTATTAAATAATATAAAATATTTTATTTTTGTTAGAAATGAATATGCAAAAAAAGAAAAAAAATATTGTAATATTACTTTGCAAGTTACTTTTCTTGAAAGTAATGTGCAAGAATTACCTGAAATAGTGAAATTAGGTATTGATCTTGGTGTTGATCGTATTAAAGGTCATCATTTATGGGCACATTTTGAAGAAATCAAATTATTATCAATGAGACGCAGTGAAGATTCCATTAGCAGATGGAATAAAGCCGTTCTTAAAGCTAAGACAATTGCTACAACTCATCCGTTACCCAATGGTAATTTTATTAATTTGGTAAATATTGATTTACTGGATCATTCAGCTAAAAATGATTTATCTCCTGGAGGTATATGTCCTTTTTTGGGAAAAGAAGCTTGGGTGGCTACTGATGGTCAGTTTAATCCTTGTTGTGCTCCTGATAATGAAAGACGTCAATTAGGTTATTTTGGTAATTTAAAAAACAAAACTCTTACTCATATTTGGGAGAGTGATGAATATCAAAACCTTAAAAAAAATTATATGGAATATGATGTATGCAAAAAATGCAATATGAGAAAACATGATTAAATTGTATGAACATAAAATAAAGGAATTTTTATGAATAAAATTAATTGGCAAAATACTGTTATTTCTCCATGTGAAACTTTTCACCTATTTGAAAATACTCCTATTTATTTATCTCGTTTTGATAAAGTTATGAAATATCATGCGCCAGGTTTAGCTGCTGTTAAAGATTCATCAGGTGCTTATCATATTGATATCAATGGATCACCTAGTTATGCCAATCGTTTTTTAGAAACATATGGATTTTATGAAAAAGTAGCTGCGGTTAAAGATACAACAGGTTGGTTTCATATCAATTTAAACGGAAAAGAATTATATAATACACGTTATTTATGGTGTGGTAACTTTCAAGAAAGTTTATGCGTAGTAATGGATGAAAATCATCATTATTTTCACATTAATTTTGAAGGAAAAAAAAATTACAAAGAAATATACAATTATGTTGGTGATTTTAAAGATGGCATTGCTGTTATTTGTAATCAAGATGGCCTTCATACTCATATTAATCAAAATGGAAAATTTATTCATAAAAATTGGTTTTTAGGCTTAGATATTTTTCATAAAGGAGAAGCCAGAGCAAAAGATGAAAAAGGTTGGCATCATATAAATAAATTAGGTCAATCGCTTTATCAGGAAAGATATCTTAGAGTAGAAGCATTTTATAATAATGTCGCTCATGTAGAAGATTTTTCTGGCGAATTATTAACTATAGATATTAATGGAAAAAAAATTACTCAATTAAAACCCCCATCTCAAAAAATATGGCAAAAAATTTCAGATAAAATGGTAGGCTTTTGGCAAACAGAAACACTTTATATCGCCACTAAATTAAAAGTTTTAGATGGTTTACCTGGAACAACTGAAGAAATAGCAAAAAAAATAAAAGTACCTTATAAACATTTAGAAAAATTATTAAGAGCTTTATGGGAATTAGATTTTGTTAAAAATCAATCAGGATATTGGGAATTAACAGAAAATGGAAAAATAATTGTTCCTCATAAAGATAATTTCTTATCTTCTGCTGCAATTATGTGGTCAGATGTACATAAAATAGCTTGGAAAAATTTAATTAATATTATTTATAAAGGCAAAGAGCAACAACATATTTTATTTAAAATCAGCGCATCAAATAAAAAAAGAAGAACATATCATCATGCAATTGATGGATATGCAATGAAAGATTTTTCGTTTTTATTATCTTTTATTAATTGGCAAGAACATAAAAAAATTATTGGGATAGGGAGAAGTGCAAAAATCTTAATAGAAGAAGCATTAATAAAACATAAACACTTGGAAGGATTATTATTAGGGGAAGATTATATTTTTAAGCCTATTTCCATCCATTCTTCTATTAAATCTAGATATCATCTACAAAAACATGTATTATACAAACCATGGCCAGAAATGGCTGATGTTATTTTATTTCCTAGAGTTTTACATTATTGGCCAGATCATTTGGTAGTCTCCATATTACAAGAAGCATGCAACGCTTTATTATTCAATGGAAAAATTTATTTAATAGAAATGTTTATTGATAAAAATAGTCCACAAGGTGCTTTACTTGATTTAAATATTTTGGCAGAAAGCGGTGGAACATTACGAACCTTTAATCAATGGAGAAATTTATTAGAACAGTCCTCTCTTTCAATTGTTCAACATGCAAACATTACTGATTTAATAAATCTTTTGGTATTACAAAAAACAGCATAAAGATATTATGATGGAATCAAAAAGAAAAACTTTTGAAAAAACAGGTATAATTGTATTAAATCAAATAATACCAAAAGAGTTAATTTTTTTTATTAATAAAAAAATTACTTTTTCTATAGAAAGTTATTCAAATGAATTAAATTATGACGTTAAGGATTATTTGAAGGTTGTGAGTAGATGGGCGTTTCCTTGTGAAATGATAAAAAATTTTTTAAATTCCATAGAATTACAATTGATTAATATTGCTAGTGAATTTATAGGAATGTCAGTAAGATTACATAAAATTAATATTATAAGCAAATCTGCTTATTCAGATTTGCCTATACCATGTCATCAAGATATCGCTTATTCACCAAATGATCCATATGAATTTTCTTTATGGTTAGCATTACAAGATGTAAATATTTATGATGGTGTTTTAGAATTTTTACCATGTAGTCAAAATGATAAAATTGAACCAGCCATTGATTTTTGGTCTCCTGATTTTATAGATAGAAAACAACAATCAAACGAATGGAAAAAATATTCAATTCAAGTACCGGTAAAAGCTGGAGATATAATTATTTTTGATTCAAAAATTTGGCATCGCAGCGATAAAAATAGATCTGGAAAATATAGATTTGCATTAGTAACGCGTTGGAGTCGTATTAATTATAAATTATCATTTGATATTCCAAAAAAGATACCTGCATATTTTGGTATGTGGACATGTTCTAAAATAACACAATCCTTACTAAAAAAGGGATTAGAAAAATTATTTAATAAAACTGTAACAAATGATTTAAATCAGATCATTAATCTATGGCAGGAAACATTGATTAGCAGAAAAAAAATACCATTTGATCTTAATATTAATCAAGCACAAAAATCTTTAAAAGATATTTTAATTTTGAATTATGCTGCGATACACCACAATGGGGGTGATGCTCAAGGTATAGTATATTCTTATTTATGGAATAATCTTTTAAAACCAATATCTAAATGGTTAAATACTTAATTTTAAAAATAAAAATGTTATTTTATAATAAATACATACTGATACAAAAAAAAATTTGTAAAACATATCTCTTATAAAAAATGTATACTTTTTATAAAAAATTATTTTCTATGTAATAAAATCTCATAAATAAAAATGATGAACTTAAGTAAAGAATTAGCTTTATTTTTAAATCAAGAAGCAGAATGGCGTCATCAAACAATCAATCTTAATGCTTCAGAAAATTATACGAGCCCACTTGTTAAAAATCTTGTGGGATTGCATCCAAGTTATGATTTTTATGATTTTCCACCATCTGGTGGGATTATTTTAGGTCCATGGAATTTTTCTGATGCGATTTATCTTGAAAAAATTTCAAAACATATTAACAAATTAAGCAAAAACTTATTATCTTGTCCTATTTTAAATACAAAAGCTAAGGGGGGTCAAGTAACTGAAATAGCTATTTTATCTGCTTTAGCAAAAAGAAATGATAAAGTTTTTTATATAAAAGAAGAAGATGGCGGACATTTTGGTTTAAATTTTATCAGTAAAAAAATTGGTGCTATGCTGATTCCCATTTGTTTTGACAATAAAAAATATAAAATAGATATAGAGAATACAACAAAAAAAATACGTAAAGCATGGAAAAATACTACATCTAAAAAATTAATTATTTTAAGTCAAAGTTTTATTTTACGTGAACAACCTTTAAAAAATTTAGTAGAAAATATAAAAAATGATTTTGATCATACTATAATTACATATGATATTTCACATATTTTAGGTCTTATCATTGGAAAAAAGTTAAAAAATCCAATCCAAGAAGGTGTAGATATTATACATGGAAGCACACATAAAACCTTCCCAGGACCACAAAAAGGAATTATAGGTTTTCCTATATTCTTATGCAAAAATATAATTAAAAATATAGAAGATGCTTTATCTCCTGGTTTACAGTCTAATTGTGGTACATCAGAAGTATTAGCATTAGGAGCTGCTTTAGAAGAAATGAAAATATTTGGAGAAAGCTATGCTCAAAAAACATGTTTAAATTCAAAATATTTGGCAAATAAATTATATTCCTTAGGTTTCAATATTCCAGGAAAAAAATTTGGTTTTACAGAAACACATCAAGTGTGGCTTATAATTGGTACAGAAGAAAAAACATGGCAAGCTTGTGCCAAGTTACATAGAGCTGGGATACGTGTTTACCCAACATATTTACCATTTGTGCAAACTTGGGGATTAAGATTAGGTACAAATGCAATCACTCGTTTAGGTTTTTCAATTAATGATATTGAAACAATTGCTAAATGGATTACAGATGTTTTAGTTAATAACATAAAACCAGAAAATATTTTTAAAAATGTTAAAAGTTTTATGAAAAATTTTCCTATAAAAAAAGTATCTTTTGCCTTTAAAAAATAAACAAAAAAATAAAATATAATTATTGAGTATTACAAAAAAATGATTGAATAGCAGAACTAACTTTTTTAATATCAATTCGTTTAATACCTTGATGAACAATTGCTCTTATTTTTTTATCATTTAATGCCAACAAACGAATGCTTTTTTTTATTAAATGATTAACTAACTGATAAGCAGTATGTGAAGTATTATATAGTTCAAAAATAACAATATTTGTTTCTATATCTTTAGGATTAATTTGAATATTTGGATGATTATGCAATAAAGTAGCTAATAATTTAGCATTTTCATGATCATCTACTAAACTTTCTATGTTATTTTCTAATGAAAATAAACATCCTGCTGCAATAACTCCTATTTGATGCATTGCTCCTCCTTGTTGAAATTTATAATACCATGCATCATCAATAAAATTTCGACTCCCACATAGCACAGCTCCCATTGGGGCCCCTAATCCTTTAGAAAAATCTATCCAAACTGAATCAGCATAGCGACAAAAATCTCTGCAAGGAATTTTTTTGGCTACACTGGCATTAAATAATCGTGCACCGTCCATATGAATGACAATATCATGTTTTTTGGCAAATTTTTTAATATCTTTTAATTGTGATATTGACCAAATAGCCCCACCACCTAAATTAGTGGTTTGTTCTATAGAAACAACACGTGCTCTGGGGATATTAAAACCATTTTTATTGCCCATAGCTGCTTTTAATTGTTTTGCACTAAAAATCCCCTTCAGAGACTTAATAGCGATTGGTGTTGCATTCACCAACCCACTGGGTAAGCCTGCTGTCAAATTAGCAGCATGAGCATTTTCATCAAAGAAAATTCTATCACCTGGGCGATTACACCAAACACGATAAGCAATACCATTACACATGGTACCAGATGGCATAAAAATACCAGCTTCTTTACCTAATAAGTGACATACATTTTCTATTAAACGATTAACCGTAGGATCTTCACCTGCAGCTTCATTACCTACCTCTGCATGATACATTGCTTTTCTCATTGCTAATGAAGGACCAAAGTTCGTATCACTAAAAAGATCAATTTTCATTTTTATCCTAAATAACTAAATTAAATAAAAATACTTAAATAAAATCTTTATATATTTTAATATAAAATCATAAACTTTTTATTAATTTTTTATAGTATATTTTAATGAATAGATACATTACATACATTCGTTAAAAATATTGTATTAATTTATTATTTTTGATTATAAAAAATATGAATAAATATTATTTTTTTTATAAAACGATAATTTTCATTTATTAGTTTATTTTGTATTCTTTATCTTTAAATTCACATAAATCTTTGATAATGCAAAATTTACAACGCGCATTTTTAGCTATACATGTATAACGTCCATGTAAAACAAACCAATCATGAAAATTTTTTTTAAATTCATTTGGTACTAATTTTAGTATTTTTTTTTCAACTTCTAAAACATTTTTACCAATAGCAAAATGTGTTCTATTACAAACTCTAAAAATATGTCTATCGACAGCAATTGTATTCAATCCAAAAGCAACATTTAAAATAACATTTGCAGTTTTACGTCCAACACCAGGTAATTCTTCTAGTGCTTTTCTATTTTTAGGTACTATTCCTTTATGTTTATCTATTAATATTTGACATGTTTTTATGATATTTTTAGCTTTTGTATTATACAAACCAATTGTTTTAATATAATTTTTTATTTTATCAACACCTAATGCCAGCATTTTTTCAACTGTATTGGCAACCAAATATAATTTTGCAGTTGCTTGATTTACACTTATATCAGTGGTTTGCGCGGATAGTAATACCGAGATGAGTAATTCAAAATTTGAATTAAAAACAAGCTCTGTTTTTGGCATGGGATTATTATCACGCAATCTTTCAAGAATAGCTATCCGTTTTTTCTGATTCATAAGTAATTGTTTAAACTCCATTTGATAAATAATTTCATAAAATATTATTTTTTAAAACACTTTTTATTAATATTTAAATATAAAAACTTAATTTTATTGTTATTATTTGATATCTGATTAATATATTTTATATATTATAATTAATAATTAATTATTTTTTTTTAAAATTATATATTTTTAAAATAAGTTGCATTTAATTTTAATCATTATTTAATAAAAATAAATATTTTTTATATATTTATATATTTTTTAACTTTTGCTAAAATAATCAAATTTTTAAATTTAAAATAACAAAAAATTAATTAATATTTTTTCTTTTTATCACTTAATTTTTTATTTAAATGTCATAAAAAATTATTTTTACAACTAAATTATTATTATTTAATAATAATTAATTTAATTATTAATATTAAGCATAAATATATTTTTTAAATGTATAAAAATATGTTTTAAAAATTTTAAATTAAATATTTTTATGAAAAAATATATTAAATAAATTATTATAAATTTTATAATTAATAATATTTATAGTAATATTTTTTATATTAAAATATCCTTTAATAATTATTAACACGATAATTATTAACATTTTTTTAAAATTATTTTAAAAAATATCTTTTAATATATAATAAATCTTAAAATATTAATATCTTATAAGTTAAATATAAATAATTTATTATCAATATTTTACATAAATACAGTGCAAGATAATTAATTATTTTTAAAAATATCTAATATCAGTTATATTTTTTCATTAAAGAACTTTATCTATAAAATTATTTTAATATTTATATTTAGCTATCAAAAACGAATAAAAAACAAAATGTCTTATATTCATATTTTAACATTTTTTAATCAAAAATTTATAGTTTTAAAATAAATTTCATCATAATAAAAAACAAAATCTTTTATAGTCATATGTTTAAATTTATTTATATTATAACAATATTTTTTAAACTAACAAATATATATTTAAAAAATAAAAAATTATATTTTTAATAAAATTTCAATATTTGATTAAGAATTAAAAAACTTGTAATTGTTTTATGGAACATATTATAATTTTAAACAGATAAAAATCTGTCCTATAAAATAGATTCATAAGATGAATTATTAACATATAATAAGCTTTTTATTTTTTATAAAACATAAAAAATAAAAGAAGATTTTATAAAAAATTGCTATAAAAAATTGCTAATAAAAAATCATCAATCTATGTAATTTTTTTTAAAAATAAATTACAAAAAAAAGATATTTTATACACTATTAATATCTTATGTATATTATAAAAAATATAACCATAGTAATACTAAAATTATAAGACATTTAAGCTAAAAAATTTACATAAATAACATTTTGTATAAAAATTACAAAATATTATTCAATTAATTATATTTTTGTTGATATTTATCATAAAAATATATACCAAAATATAATATAAATTTACTTTCAAAATATGTTTTATAGCATTTAAAATTAAATCACAGGTTGTACGCTGTATACCATATATAATGTAGAATACAATAATAAATTATGAGCGTAAAATGCATGACAAAATAAAATTTTTATTATTTTTACTTCACCCTCGTTACTGGCTAACCTGGATGGGGTTAGTAGTGCTTTTTTTCTTGGTTCAACTCCCTTATCCAATACTAATTAAAGTTGGTTTTGCTATTGGTAAATTATCTAAATTTTTTTTAAAACGCAGAGAGAAAATTACTCGTCGTAATATAGAATTATGTTTTCCATTGATGTCATTAGACAAAAAGAAAAAATTAGTAAAAGATACATTTTCTTCATTAGGAATGGCACTAGTTGAAACCGGTATAGCATGGTTTTGGTCTGATAACCGTATAAGAACACTATTTTCTGTTAAAGGCATTTCTAATTTACAACAAGCAATTTCTGAAAATAGAGGAGTAATGGTCATTGGTGTCCATTTCATGTCACTTGAATTAGGTGGTAGAATTACAGGTTTATGTCAGCCAATGATGGCTATGTATCGTCCACATAATAATCGTGTAATAGAATGGATTCAAACAAAATGTCGGATGCGCTCTAACAAAGCCATGATTAAAAAAAAACATTTAAGAATCATGATAAAAGCATTAAAAAATGGTGAAATTGTTTGGTTTGCTCCAGATCAAGATTATGGCCCTAATGGGAGTGTATTTGCTCCATTGTTTGGAGTTAAACAAGCTGCAACAACAAATGGTACATTTGTTGTTGCAAAATTGGCTCAACCAGTGATACTAACAATAGTCCTTATAAGAAATAAAAAAAATGATGGATATCATTTAATTATAGGATCAGCATTAACAGATTATCCAAAAAAAGATAAAATTGCAGCAGCTACTTATATGAATAAAATTCTAGAAAATGAAATATTACGAGCACCAGAGCAATATCTTTGGTTACACCGTCGATTCAAAACTCGTCCGGAAGATGAAAACTCCCTTTACTAATAAATCTGCATCATTAAATTTTTATATTTTAAAAATTTAATTTATAAAAAAATAGTGTATAAAATTAAAAAATTCGATTAATAGTTATAAAAATTATAATAAAATATACTATAATGGTATTTATTATACTTTTTTAAAAAAACATATAAGCAAAAAAACAAAAAATATTTACTAATATTTAGTGTTTTTATAAAATACAAATCATTATTGTTTATATTAAAAATAAATGTTTTTCTTTTTTTACGGCTTAAATTAAATATTAAAATATTAATACAATTATAATTTACTGTACATTAAGTATTTTATTTATAAAAAATAAAATTATTTCTTTTTAAGAAATTTTATTAATATAAAACATATCTATATATTTACAATATATAAAACTTATTTATTAATATTTTAATTGTAAATATACAAAAATTCTTTTAAATTTTAACATTAAAATTTAAAAGAATTTTTAATTATTTGATAATTTATTTTCAAATAAATAATAAAAATTTTAAAACCAATATGCTGTAATATATTGAATGATCAAATACTTTTTAAGTAACATTAAATGAAAATTTATGTTTTTTATTTTTCTAGATGTTATTTTATAAAATTTTTTGAATTTATGCATGTATTAAATATCATCTCTTTTCAAAAATTAATATGCAAATTGTATTTATAATTTTTCATTTTTTGTTTTAAAATATTTATTTATTAGTTTACATAAATAAAATCAATGATGTTTTTAATAATAGATATACAAAAATTTCTATTTTTCTTAGAAAATAGAATGTTTTTATTGAAATTATTCTAAATAAAAAAAATATTATCAAAATTACAAAATTACAAGGTAAATAGAATTTTATGAATTTAATATAAAATATCCATATTTTTATTACTTAATAAACAAACAAATATACCTAATAATTGTCATATTCATAACTAATTCTAACTTTCACAACTCTTCGTTTTATTCGTTTTATTACCTCCATATTAATTTTTATGAATTCTGTTTTTTCTATTATTTTTTTTGCAGATCTCTTAAAATATTGATTATTTATATTTTTATAAAATTCATAATAACCAGATTTATTCATACCTAAATCTTCTTTTAATTGTTGCAAATGAATATCAAAATATTGCATTTTTCCAGCACTAATTTTTTCTCTAAGGTATTGATAAATACGAATCGCATTCGTATCACTTAATCTAACTGCTGAAAGCAATATTTGTGTTGTAAAATCTTTTTCTAGTCTGCATATATAAGGTTCCATTTGCCTAGAAAATGCAACATCAATATAACCATCACCATCCATATAATCACAGTACTCAGTTACATTCAACATTCTAATACCACCTTCTAATTTTTTCCAAGGTATTAATGGTTCTCCTACTCTTGGTATGGGGGGGAGAAGTTCCTCTCTAGGAATTGCAATTACCTGATGTTGTAATTGTTTAGCAGCTTTCTTTAGTTGTTGATAAGCAGTTGATTTATCAACTCCACAAAGTTCAGAATAATCAGAAGCATAAACACGGAATACAGTACCTCTTTCCATTATTTTTTTTTGATCTAATCTGGCTATGGTTAAAAATAATACTCTTCTTGAACTTAAAGGCATATCTGCAAGAGTCTCATTAAGACCATTTCTGTGCCTTACTTTTGTTTTTTTACTTACTCTCATATAACTAAATTTACTTATTATCTTTTAATAAAAAAATCACTTTATACCAACAAATAAATAGATTCAAATTTTAAAAAAAAATATTAATCAATGTTAAAAATATGTTTATAACTGAATGCTTTTCACGGGGTAGCTGAATGCTTTTCACGGGGTAGCTGAATGCTTTTCACGGGGTAGCTGAATGCTTTTCACGGGGTAGCTGAATGCTTTTCACGGGGTAGCTGAATGCTTTTCA